>NZ_BCUS01000003.1 GCF_001591345.1 Variovorax boronicumulans NBRC 103145
AGCGAGCTGTCGGGCGCGCCCGTCGGCGGGCAGATCAGCGCGCGGCAGGCCGAAGACTCCGACACCCTCGTCTTCGACGTGGCCCTCCGCGCCGAAGGCAACGGCGGCGCCGGCAGCAAGGCGCTGCCCGGCTTCGGCCTGGACCGCGCGCTGGCGCAGGGCCAGTGGAAAGACCAGGTGCTCGACCTGCGCACGTTGCGTGTCGAAGCGATGCGCGCCAGCATCGACGGCAAGCTGCAGGTGCGCGTGGCCGAGCAGGCCGCCAGCGGCAAGCTCGCCCTGTCGCTGCCGGGCGGCAGCGCGCAGCTCGACGGCCGCATCGCGCCCACCACCGGCGGCGGCGACCTTCAGGCGCGCATCGACGACGCCGAAGCCATGCAGCGCTGGGTGCAAGGCCTGCCGGGCCTGTCGAGCGTGTTCGCGAACGCCAGCGCCAAGGGCAGCGCCCGGCTCGACGCCAGCTGGCAAGGCGGCTGGCAGACCGTGCAGCGCCGCATCGAGAACCCCGGCGCACCCACCGCGCGCGGCAACGCCGAGCCCAGCCTCAAGGCCGTGCTCGCCGTGCCACGTCTCGACCTGAACCTGCCCGCCGCCCAGCCCGGCGGCACAGCCACCAGCGTGCAGCTGCGCGCGCTGCAGGCCGACCTTGCCGGCAGCATCGCCCAGGCCACGCTGACGCTCAAGGGCGAAGCCACCACCGGCACGCAGAAGCTCGCACTCGACACCCGCGCCAGCGGCGGCCTTGCCAGCGCCAACCAGTGGCGCGCCACGCTCGCCAGCCTGCGCCTGCAGGCACAGGATACCGCCACCGCGCGCCCCGGCCAGGGCCCCTGGGTGCTGGAGCTGGGCCGCGAAGTCACGGCCACCGTGCGCGCCGCCGACAACCGCCTCGACGTCGAAGCCTCCGCCGCCGAGGCCACCCTGCGCGGCCCGCTGCCGGGCACCGTGCGCATCGACTGGCAGCCGCTGCGCTTCAACCAGAGCGGCGCCGCGCCCAACCGCGTGTTCCGCTTGCAGTCCAAGGGCCAGATGCAGGGCCTGCCGATGGCCTGGGCCGGTGCGTTCGGCGCCAACGCCACGCTGAGCGAACTCGGCATCAGCGGCGACCTGCTGTTCAACGGCGACTGGGACATCGACGCCGGCGACACCCTGCGCGCCAAGGCCCGGCTCGCGCGCCAGAGCGGCGACATCCGCGTGCAGGCCGGCGAAGCCGCGCTCGTCACCCGCATCACCAGCACCGGAACCGGCACCGCGAGCGAACGCACCATGAGCTCGGCCAGTGGCAAGAACGAGGTCAACGGCGTCGATGTCACGGCCACCCCGGCCGGCCTGCGCCGCGCCGAACTGCAGCTCGACGCGCAGGGCGACGCCGTGCGCGCCACCCTGGCCTGGGACAGCGAACGCGCCGGCCGCCTCGACGCCGAGCTCGGCACCCGCATGCAGCAGCGCAGCGGCGGCTGGCAGTGGGCGCCCGACGCGCCTCTGAACGGCACGCTGCGCGCCGCGCTGCCCAACCTGGGCGTGTGGTCCATGCTCGCGCCGCCCGGCTGGCGCATCGCCGGCACGCTCGACGCCAACGCCACCCTGTCGGGCATCCGCACCGCGCCGCGCTGGAACGGCACGCTCGGCGCCGACCAACTCGCGCTGCGCGCCCCGGTCGAAGGCCTCGACCTGCGCGACGGCCGCCTGCGCGCCTCGCTCACTGGAGACCGCCTGGAGATCACCGAGTTCACGCTCAAGGGCGGCGCCGGCAGCAACGCGCGCATCGGCGGCCAGAGCGGCAACCGTAGCACCGCCGCCAGCGAAGCGCGCACCGACGGCGGCTCGCTCACCGCGCGCGGCGACCTCAGCTGGGGCAGCAACAACAGCACGACCAGCACCGGCATCCGCATGGCCGTGCAGGCCGAGCTGCGCGCCCTGCGCGTGCTGGTGCGCACTGACCGCCAGGTGTCGCTGTCGGGCAACCTGCAGGCGCGGCTGGACGACGGCCAGTTCAACGTGCGCGGCAAGCTCAAGACCGACCGCGCCGTCATCATCCTGCCCGACGAGACCGCGCCCAGCCTGGGCAGCGATGTCGTCGTGCGCTCGGCCGCCAAGGACAAGGCCGCCGCCGAGGCCGCGCAGCGCGAATCCGCCAAAGCCGACGCCCAGGCGGCCAAGGCCGCCAAGCCCCAGACCGCCAAGCCGCCCGACATCGTCGTCACCTTCGACCTCGGCGACGACTTCGCCGTGCAGGGACGCGGCATCACCACGCGGCTCGAGGGCGAACTGGAAATCCGCAGCACCCGCCTCGATGCCCCGCCGCACATCACCGGCGAGGTGAAGACCGTCAAGGGCCAGTACCGCGCCTACGGCCAGCAGCTCGACGTCGAGACCGGCATCGCGCGCTTCAACGGCCCCTTCGACAACCCCGCGCTCGACATCCTGGCCATCCGCCCGAACATCGCGCAGCGCGCCGGCGTGCAGATCACCGGCTCGGCGCAATCGCCGCGCGTGAAGCTCTATGCGGAGCCCGCGCTGTCCGACGCCG
Source organism: Variovorax boronicumulans NBRC 103145 (assembly GCF_001591345.1). Lineage (GTDB taxonomy): Bacteria > Pseudomonadota > Gammaproteobacteria > Burkholderiales > Burkholderiaceae_C > Variovorax > Variovorax boronicumulans. Next base: position 2,531 of record NZ_BCUS01000003.1, read on the forward strand.
AGACGCTGTCATGGGTCATCCTGGGCCGCGCCTCGGCCACCAGCGGCGGCGAGTCGGCACTCTTGCAGCAGGCCGCCCTATCGCTGCTCGGCAAGATCGGCGGCACCACCACCGGCGGCAGCCTGGCCAGCCGTTTCGGTCTGGATGAACTCGGCTTCAAGGGCCCCGGCAACGGCGGCGACCTGCGCGAGTCAGCCGTGACGCTGGGCAAGCGGTTGTCCAAAGACTTCTACATCACCTACGAACGCAGTCTGGGCGGCACCTTCGGCACCCTCTTCATCTTCTACGACCTGACCAAGCGCCTCACGCTTCGGGGCCAGGCGGGGCAGACGAGCGGGGTGGACCTGATCTACACGGTGAAGTACGACTGAGGGCCGGGACACCCCAAACTGTTAAAGTGCGGGCCGCGCTGCAGCAGCGGCGCACACCGTCTTCGTAGTTCAATGGATAGAACGGGGTCCTCCTAAGACTCAGATACAGGTTCGATTCCTGTCGAAGGCACCATGGGATCGAATCACAACATCCCACAAAGACCCAGAACCCGCACGTTTCCCAAGCGTAGCGGGCTTTTCTTTGCCCCACGTAGTGTCATGACGTAGCATGTCAGCGCAGAGAAATATGGGCATTTTTGTTGGTATCTCGAAAAAGCCCAAAAGCCAGATACCAACAGGAAGGCGGCAATGGCACTCACCGACATCCGCATCAGGCAGCTCAAGCCCCTCGGCGCGGCCAGCGGGGAAAAGTACGCGGACGAGCGCGGCCTGTACCTGCACGTCACCGCCACCGGGAAGTACTGGCGGATGAACTACCGCTTCGCCGGGAAGCAGAAGACCCTGGCCCTCGGGGTCTACCCCGATGTCACCCTGCTCAAGGCCCGCGCCCGGCGCGACGAGGCCCGGGCCCTTCTGGCGGATGACGTCGACCCCGGCGTCGCCAAACGCGACGAAAAGCGAAACAAGGCCGAGGCCTCCATCCACACCTTCGAGAAGGTCGCCCGCGACTGGCTCGCCAAGACGGCGAACAAGCGCGCCGCCATCACCCAGACCAAGGTCACCCGCTGGCTCGAGAAGGACGTGTTCCCGTTCATCGGCAAGCTGCCCGTGTCGACCATCCGCGCGAAGGACGTGCTCGACAGGGTCGCCCGCCGCATGGAGGACCGTCACATCCACGAGAGCGCGCACCGCATCGTGCAGATCTGCGCTCAGGTGTTCCGCTACGCGGTGGCGGTCGGGCTGATGGAGCGTGACGTGACGGTCGACCTGCGCGGCGCGCTGGCCTCGGTGCAAAAGACCAGCTACGCCGCAATCACCGAGCCCCGGCAGGTCGGCCAACTCCTGCGCTCCATCCATGCCTACGGCGGGCACCCGACGGCCGTGGCCGCCCTGCAGCTGACGCCGCTGGTGTTCGTGCGCCCCGGCGAGTTGAGGGCCGCGGAGTGGGCCGAGATCGACCTCGACGCCGCCGAGTGGCGCATCCCGGCCGCCCGGATGAAGATGAAGGTCGAGCACCTCGTGCCGCTGTCGCGGCAGGCCGTGGAGATCCTGCGTGCCCTGCACCCGTTCAGCGGGCACGGCCGCTACGTGTTCCCCAGCATCCGCACGGGCGAGCGCTGCATGAGCGAGAACACCATCAACGCCGCGCTGCGCGGAATGGGCTACGCCAAGGACGTGATGACCGCCCACGGTTTCCGGGCCACGGCCCGCACCCTCATGGACGAGGTGCTGGGCGAGCGCGTCGACCTGATCGAGCACCAGCTCGCGCACACCGTCAAGGACCCGAACGGGCGCGCCTACAACCGCACAGCGCACCTGCCGGCCCGCCGGGAAATGATGCAGCGCTGGGCGGACTACCTGGACAAGCTGCGTACCGGGGCAGACATCGTCCCGATCAACCGGGCCGCGTGATGACTCTCTGCCAGCCGGTCAAGGTGAAGCACATGGCGGCCGCCCTCAGCCCGCGCAGGCGGGCGCATTGATGCGCGTCATCGGCGCCGATGCAGGGCAGCGCGCTGTCCACGCGGGACCGAGGCCGTCTGCGCTGCTGTTCCAGTGGCCCGGCAACGTCCGCGCCATGGCGGGGACCGACCTCGACACCGAGACTGCGGCGCTCAGGACATCCCACCACCCGACGACGAAGCGCCCCCCTCTCGGGAAAGTCAACGGGTGGCCGCATCTCGTGCCGCTCGCGATCCTGGAGGCGTCGCGCGTCCCGACCTGGCGTGGCCGCTTCGTGCCCTCTTCATTGCTGACTGGCGGGCGCTGCGCGAGCAGGAAGACCGTCCGCTCGGCGCTGCGCCGCAGGGGCTACGCCAACGACAACAGGACTGCCCCCGAGTTTCGCGTCATGGCCTCCGGCCGCGCGGAGTTCATGGCCCGGCACCGCCAGCTGATGACGTCATGGGCCGCGTATTTGGATCGCCTGCGAGGGGGCACGGGCGATCATGTTCCAGAAGGCATGCCCCCCGTGAATCCCCTCTTTTGTTGGCAGGTCGCGTCTAGAGTGACGACCGAGAAATCGGTCTTCCCGGTCCCGGCGCGGCGTTCTTTTTCAACGCATCACGAGAGGTATTCATGGAACCGGATTGGATGGAACATTGGCGCTTGAGCGCCGACCTGAGCGTCGTTCACGCAGCACTGCTGATGGCGGGCATTACCCCGGGCAGCGAGGTAGGAGCAAATTGCGATGGCTGGGAGACGAGCCGGCAACCGCCGGCCTACGTCGCGGCGAAGGCTGCGCTGACGACCGCCATCAAGAACAACAGGCTCGAGGCGAAAATTCGTCGCAGTGCCTGGCACCGCGGCTGGGACGAAAACCCCGGAGAGGGAGAAAGCATCGCGAGAGCCGAGGTTTACCCGGACTACTCGGCCGAGGCCGAGTCGCCCGGTCGCGGCAGGGATTCTCCCTTGACCACGAAGTTGCGCGAGCTGGTCTACCGCGCAGCGCCGGACTGGAACTTGACCACGGTGGAGGTCGAGGCGCTGCGCGCTTGGCTCTCGACGCGCGGCATCAGGAACGGATTCTTTTTCCCCCAGGCACGGCACGCAACCGACCTGCCGGCCTACCTCGACAAGTCTCATCCGCGCTACGCGCCCAAGCTGGCCGCATCGTTGGTGGCGTGGGAGCGGGCGGAAGGCAGCCCGGACAGCAAATCCCCCAAGGAAACTCTCGAGCAGATCCTGTACGAAATCGCTGCGGACTTCGGGCTGATCGGCGATGACGGTAGGCCCAACAAACAGGGCATCGAGGAATGCAGCAAGGTCGCGAACTGGCGGCCTCGCGGAGGCGCTCCGAAGACCCCTGCGAAATAACCCACCCACCCCAAGAACCCGCGCCGTTGCTCGCGATTCATTGATTCAGTGGAATAAACCTACCCACCCCTAGGGCCCAAACCCACCCCCCCGCCTGTTCAGTAGGGGGGTGGGTTTTCTGAACCCGCCCATCTATTCCGAGTGCTGCCGACTTTCGAAGATGGCCTCCTGTTCATTCATGGAGGCTCACATGCACGCAGCACCGATCACCAAGCCGCAGGCCGCCCGCCCCAAGCGCGGCACGGTCAATCCTCAACCCCTGCACGTGGCGCAGATTGCCGAGGCGCTGCTCGTCATGAGGAACGTTTCCGCCCTGACGGGGCTGTCGCCGTCCTCGGTATACCGCCGCTTGGCGCGTCACGATTTCCCCCCGCCGGTGCGTCTCGGCAACCGCTGCACCCGCTGGCGCGCGGGCGACGTGACGGCGTGGCTGGCAGCCCAGGCGGAGGCGTAACGGTCATGACCACCAATCAAGATCCACAGAAAGCGCTGCGTACGCTTCAATACAAGGAGGGCCGGCATCTGATCCGCGCCTACCTCATTCGCCTCCACTCGAGCAAGGTCGCTCCCGAAGAAGAGCTGGCGGTCACGGTGGCCTCGCTGAAGGGCTACACGCTGGTGATCTTCTGCCGCTTTCTCGAAAATGCCCTGCTCGAGGGCCTCTCGGCCAAGGCGCAGGTCATCAAGCTCCGCGCACAGATCGACCCCGACGAGGCGCGCTTCGACGCTCTGGCGGTGCGTTTCGCCAAGACGGGCTGTGCGCTGCTGCGCAAAAAGACGGCTGGCTACCCGACCACCTATCAGGTGGCGTGCCTGGGCCGCGTCATCGAGTTCTTCAACGGCCTCGACGCTGCAGAGCGCTTTCTGCAGCAGCACACGATCGGCAACAGCGATGTCGCCACCTAGCCCCCTGCTGCACCGGTTTCTGCAACGGCTCGAATCCGTCAAGCCCTCCGCGCACGGGTTCTCCGCGCGCTGCCCGGTGCATGACGATCGCAGCCCCTCGCTGTCGATCAAGGAGGGCGAGGACGGCCGCGTCCTGCTGCACTGCTTTGCGGGCTGCCCCCCCCAGGAGGTGGTCGCCGTCCTCGGGCTGACGATGGCTGACCTGTTTCCCGAGAACGGACAGCTGCGCCGCCCGCCGCCCGCGCCCGGCGTCACCCGCACGGCACTGCACGCGGCGGTCGAAATCGAGCAACAAGTGCTGTTCATCGTCGCGTACGACCGTGTGAAGGGCAAATCCATCAGCCCGACGGACGCGGCCCGCGAGCGTCTTGCCAAGCAGCGCATCGAACTGGCGCGGAGGGCCGGATGAACGACCACAGCGATGTGTGGGCCGCGATGGCGGCGGCCGATGCCGCCGCATCGGGCTGGCCCGCCCCGACCCCTCTGCCTGACGCGCTGCCTCCCGTGCAGCCCTTCGTTCCCGAGCTGATGCCCGAGGAGCTGCGCGACTGGGTCGTGGACATCGCCTACAGGATGCAATGCCCCGCTGACTTCCCCGCAGTCGGCGTCGTGGCGGCGCTTTCGAGCCTGGCCGGCGCCCGGGTCGTGGTGCAGCCCAAGGCCTACGACGACTGGCAGGTGGTGCCGAATCTGTGGGCTTTGGTCGTGGGCCGTCCCGGCGTCATGAAGTCGCCAGCCCTGGGCGAGGTGCTGAAGCCGCTGCACAAGCTGCAGGCAGCCGAGGTCGAGCAGCACAAAGCGGCGCACCTGACATGGGCGCTCGACAGCAGGCTGGCCGAACTCCAGGGTGCGGAGCGCGAGAAAAAAGCCAAGGGGCTCGCAGGCAAGGACCCGGCGGCAGCGCGCGCGCTTCTGGAGCCGGTGGACACCACGCCCGAGCCGGTCGCGCGGCGCTACGTCGTGAACGACCCCACCGTCGAAAAACTCGGCGAGCTGCTGATGGCGAACCAGTGGGGCATCCTGACCTATCGGGACGAAATGCATGGCCTCCTGGCCGCCATGGACAAGCAAGGACAGGAGGGTGCGCGCGCCTTTTTCCTGCAGAGCTATGACGGGAATCAGGGCTACACCTTCGACCGCATCGGGCGCGGCACGGTGCACATTCCGCGTGTCTGCCTTGCCATGCTCGGCGGCATTCAACCGGGCAGGGTCCAAGAATATGTGCGCGGCGCCGTATCGGGCGGCAGTGCCGACGATGGCCTGTTGCAGCGCTTCGCCCTGACCGTATGGCCCGACACGGCCAGCGAGTTCGTCAACGTGGATCAATGGCCCGACACGCCCGCCAAGATGCGGGCATGGGCAGCGTTCGAGCGACTGGCATGCCTGCAGCCGGCGAGCGAGACCGAACCCAGGGTTTGGAAGTTCGATGCCGTGGCGCAAGCCCTGTTCGCGGAATGGCGCACGCCATTCGAGCAAGAACTCAAACGCGGCGAGCTGCACCCGGCGATGGAAAGCCACCTCGCAAAGTACCGCAAGCTGATCCCGGCGCTGGCACTCTTGTTCGCGTTGATCGACACGCCCGATGCCGGCGCGATCGGCGAGCGTGAGCTGCTTCGCGCCCTGGCCTGGGGCGACTACCTGCGCAGCCACGCGCAGCGGCTGTACAGCGCAGCAGTGACGCCGTCGACGGGCGCGGCTGTGGTGCTGCTGAAAAAGCTCAGGGCTGGCGCTCTGGGTGATTCATTCTCACCCCGCGAAGTGGCTGTGAAAGGATGGTCGGGCCTACCGGATCCGGAGGCGGTGCGCAAGGCGGCAGACCTGCTGTGCGACTTCGACTGGCTGAGGCGTGTCGTGATGCAGGGAGGCGTGATGGGCGGCAGGCCCAGCGAGCGCTACATCATCAACCCGGCGGCGAAGGGGGCGCCATGAGCTGGCTTGCCCGACTGAAAGATCAGAGCACCCCTGCGCCCCACCCTACAAAACCTACAAAAGAGGGTTTCGTAGGTTTTGTAGCCCCCTCTCAGGGGCAGATTGGGATTTTCGCAAAGACCGAGTCGCTCGAGGCGAACGGCACCATCCTCGACCCCGATCGCGATTGTTGGCCCGCCAGTGACGCCATGACCGGCGTGGAGATCGACCGCTTCACCGCGCGGCTGGCGAGGTTCACCGACAACGGGCTGCCCCTCGTCGAGGCCGAGGCGCTGGCCGACCGCTTGGTGATCCGTGACCGGGACGGTGACGACCGGCGGCTGTGCCTGGAATGCGCGCACCTCAGCGGCCGGCGCTGCGGCGCGTGGCAGCACGCGGCCGTGGGTGAGCCGGTTGTGTCGACCGCCCTTCTGGCACTGCTCCAGCGATGCCCCGCGTTCGACTCGGGTCGGACGAAGGAGGATGTTGCCGCACACACTCCGCGAACCTAGAACACCCTTGTGCACGCTTGGCATAGCGCCGCGGCTTCGTAAACGCAGCTTTGTCCCAGGCTCAGCTCGCGGCGGGTCAACTTGGTAGGCTGTCCGAATAGCCTGCAAAAAGACAGCCGCCTGCTTCGACAGGCTCGCGCCCGTAGGCCTCTCTCCACGAGGGGTCACCCCCCTCTTGACAGGGCACGAAAAGCAATCGCCGCGGTCCACCTGTTCACGGTCGGGGAAGGGGGTGGTTGAAGCCGTGATGATCCAGCAGGCGAGCCGATGCAGTCCGCACATGATTCCGCAACACGCGACGCCGCCGCCCACCGCCATGCCGAAGGCGCGTTCTCGTCGATGTGTTGCGGGGGGCGGCCCCCCGGTAGCGTTCGGCAGTGGGCCGCACATGAGCGCCTTGTCGGACCCGCTTGAAACGTTGTCATCATGTCGTGAGCTACCGAACAGGGGCGGACGGGCGGCTCCTCATCGTCGCTGGCGCGAGAGGCACCAACTGCAGCGCAGGGGTGCAAACGGGAACGCAAGGCCGGCAGCATGTAGGTCATCCCTGCATCCGTGCGGGTTCCAGCGCATCCTTCAATAGGTTTCATATGCCCGCGTCCACGCAGAGCATGCGGCCCTTCACCGAAGCCCGCCGAGTTGGCCCGCTCTCGCGGCGTTCGATACCGGTTTTGCCGCTACAGAGGGAGGCGCACCATGAGCGAACGGGTCGCATGCTTGTTCATGTGCATGCTACGAAGCGGCGATTCGGTCGATGAGGGCATTTCTGATACCTGCGAATCGACGCGTTAATCCTTTTTTATGCAGTGCACAAACTGCCAAAACTCATTGAGGTGTAGCGCCCCCAACCCGCTGAAGAACTCGCGAGGGGGTCCCTGGATCGACCGGCTTGCAGTAGTGTCCGTCGCATGGGCGTGCTCGAATGGATGATCCTCAAGGCGGTGGTGCTGGTCATCGCCGTGGCCATCTACGGCGCGTGGCGCGGCTGGACGGGCCGAAAATAGGCCCGACGCCGCCCTAGTTGCTGGTCAGCGCCAGCGGCCCGCCGCGCAGCAGCAACGGCTGCATCGCCACCGAATCTCGCACCAGCTCCTCGGAAGGCCTGATGAAGCGCCGAAGCTCAGGGTCTTGAAATCACGCCGGCAATAGCGGCGCTGTTTGAACCGGGGCCAAAACTCCTTGACCGGATGAGCCCCACGTCGTCGTCGCTCAGGTCGAACCACTCGCCGTTGATGCGCTTGTCGCCAAAGAGGCGGTGGTAGGCGGTTTCCGCTGCGATGTGGTCATCGAACCAAGCGCAAAGGGGGATGGTGTAGACGATGGGCAGTTTGACGCCGAACGTTCTCATGCGGCTTGGAACGTTGCGCGTTCTGCCGACCTTGCAGCCAAACGCGGATTTCAGGACGTAGACGTAGCCACCTCGCGCAGCCTGCGTCGGCTCGCCAATAATTTCCACTGGGTTCAGCCGTTCGGAAGAACCGCCTCGGCCTCGCGTGGCCGCCGCGTGCGGGCCGACGGGGGACCTGACACCACCGGGCAGGACTTCGCGCAACGTCAGTCCTTCGAAGTTCTCCATGAAGAGCTGGTGTAGCCCGTAGCCTGGAATCTTGCTGCGCGCGAAGCAGAACCCCGGTTGTTTCGTCCAAAATCCGCGCCCAGCCGGAGTGTCGACCCAGATTTCGGCCCGCGTCGCGCGCCAATTCACGGTGAGCGCCGTGCCGATCCGGCCGGTCACGAGTCCCATATGGCCGATGAGCCCGGTGTTGGTCGAGTTGTCATACGCGGCTAACAGCAATCCGTCGCCCACGGCCGGGGGCTTCGTTTGCGACGACAAGTTCTCGGGAACGGTGAACTCGCGAGGAGGATCGCTGCTCAAGTCCTCGACAGTTTGTGCGATGCGCCAGTACCGAGACGGAGTGAGCATGTTGTGACCTGCGGGTTAACGCGAAGAGCAGGCGTCGTGTGGGTGAACGGCCTGCTCGTTGACGGAGGGGACCTGACGATAAAAGTAGGTTATGGGCGCCCGAAGCCCATGTGAAGTGACATTTGTCCTTTTCACATGGGTGAAACACCCGGTCTCTTCAGCTGCGCTGGTTAGATCCGCAGTACAAGCCCGGGGCGTTCGGATCTGGTTGAAGCCGGTCATGGCAGGGGTTGGCTCGCTGCACATGGCGGAGTTGAAGGGGCTTTAACGTTGCAACAGGCGGTGCCGCTCTGCGCTGTCGGCAACTTCGACCAGACGCCTTGAAAAAGCGAACTGCGGCATGACAAATGTCCCGCGCGCCCGCGCCGTGGCCGCAGTAGGCCTGTATCAAATCGAAAGGCAGTCGACCATGGGCGTGCTCGAATGGCTGATCGTCGAAGCGGTGGTCCTTGTCATCGCTGTGGCCATCTATGGCTTTTGGCTCGGCCGCAAGGACCGTGACGGCTGAGCAGATGGTTTGCCGACAGCATGTCACGGCACCGCACAAGATTCGATGCCGATGCCGGTACGTTCGTCCGTGTCTCACCACGAAACACCCGGACGAAGGAGAAACAATGGCGGCTCGCAACTGTTACTCGGGCCAATGAGCGACCTTCTGGTCGAAGGCATCTTCATTCCGAGCTATCAGCGCGGCCACCTCACTCGGCGACACGCAGGCGGCGCAGTTGCCTGGTTTGGGGCCCGAAGCCGTCGTTCGAGCAACCATCCCAAAGGACCGCTTTGCAGCGAAAGCTGCCTTCAGGAAGGCAAGCACGGAAGACCGCAAGCCAGCGCTCTGCAGACATTCCTTTGCCGGGCACGCGAAGGTCACGTCCATCGGTTCACGACCGGCCGCGGACCATGTCGATCAGGCGACCCACGATGCGCTCGCCATCGGCCCGCAGGCCGTTGTGGGCGTACTCGTTGGTAACCCAGGCCCGCAGCCCACGAACGCCACGGGCCGTCTCCTCGGCAAATGATCGCTCCACGTAGACATCGTCGACGTACAGGGTCGCTGCCACTGGGACCTCATTGCGGGCGAGGCGGTCAGCGTCGTACAGGCGCGGCCATGGATGCTCGGCCAGAAGCTGGGCCACCTCGCGGTGCGCGCGCAAGCCCGAGTAGTCGTCCCACATCCAAGGGAAGACGTGCTCTGCGCTGAGGAGGTCGCCGGTCATCGCCTCTTCGGGCGCGAGGCGGTGTGCCGACCAGCGAGTGGCACCCCCGTCGGCGTACGAGGACTCATGGAGCGTCGCGTAGATCGGATTGCGCTCCCAGGGTGACGCCATCTGCGCGTCGACCATGAATGCGGCCGAGCGGAAGGGCAACTCGAGTAGATGATGCAGCCGTTCGAACCCGGCGCTATCGCCGAGCCACATTCCGGTCTGCCGAAACCGACGCGATGTGAGCCGGTCGCCGCTGGGCAAGCGGACATCTTCCTCGTCGAGCCGGCGCAGGATCGTCCGCAAGCGATCGAGGTCTCCTGGGTATCGCGCGTGATAGCGCTGGTTCGCCTCGCGCACGCGCGCCCATGTCGCCGCGTAGACCTCGTCGACCCGCCGATTTGTGATCGGCGCGAGGCCGCCGGTGATCAATACCTCCCGCAGACCCCCGGGCGCCAGCGACAGATAGGTAAGCGAGATGAATCCCCCGAAGCTCTGACCGAGCAGACTCCAGCAGTCGACGCCAAGCTCAGCGCGGATCAGTTCGAGGTCGCGCACGATCGAGTCGGCGCGGAAATGCGTGAGGTACTCGGCTTGGTCGACAGGCGCTGCCCCTGGGATGACCGGCCCGACGGGCGTAGAGCGCCCTGTGCCCCGCTGGTCAAGCAGTAGGACCCGGAAGTCCGCAAGGGCACGCGCCATCCACCCTGAGGGCGGGCTCGTCGGGCGGGCGGCCTCGAAGCCTGGGCCGCCCTGCAAGAACACGAGGTAGGGGCGATCGAGACCGTCTGGTGCAGCAAGCTCGCGCGTGAACACGCTGATCGTGCCGCGCAGCGGGTCGCCGTGAACCAAGGGAACGGAGTGCTCTCGCTCGGTCAAAACTGCCCCGGGCATGCGGTAGGTCGTACTCATGGCTCGCATTAGAACCCGAACGTATGCCTGCCTCCGGCGTGACCCGACTACCCGATTGCCTGCGGCGCCCATTCTCCATTCGGGTAGCGCTGAAAGTGCGGTGTAACAACGAGTAGCGAGCGAATCACTGAGACACTTGACGCTCTGTTGATCGAGGACACCCGAGCCAATATGGCCAGCGACATCACAGAACGTCTTGCCGAGTAGTAGAAGACTTCGGTGGGCAGGCGATCTCGCGAAGTTGATCATCGACTACAGTGAGGCAACGTGCTCAAAGGGACCGCTGTGCCTAAATCGCTGGCCGGGGCTATAAATCAAGGTGGGCATGCCCACATGGATGCGCTCAATCGTCTTCTGAGTCTTGTGCCTACGCACGACGAGCGAGGTCGTGTTCTCTGCCTTGCGTCCTTCGCCGAAGAAGCTTTGGGCCGATTACTTCTTGGCTATCTTCGTGAAACGAAGCAGGCCAAGGAGCTTGTGGAGGGCTTCAATGCGCCGCTTGGAACCCTGGCGACTCGCATAAAGGCCGCGTTCACCATGGGCCTCATTAATCGTGAGCAGTTTGAAGACCTTGAAATTCTGCGTCGCGTCAGAAATGCCTTCGCGCACAACTGGGAGGACGTGACTCTTCAACGAGGCGACCTCAAGAGCATAGTTGGCCAACTTCACGGCTATACATTTGATAATCAGAAGGTGACAGGCGACGAGAAGTCGCGACTGACGACTGCGATCAGCACAATCCTAGTTGAACTCACCGTGATGTGCCGTGAGAACGAGCGTCACAATCGGATCGTTCCTCTCCTCGCGTTGCGCTTAACGAACCAAGCGCCTACAAGGGTCAAATTCGTAGACATCACATAGTCGTCACCAACATCGCGCTACCAGTCGTTCCAAAGTTTGATGATCGCGTTCTTGAACGTCGCGTAGTTGCCGGTGGGCCAGCACGTCGCATAGCCGTCTCGCAGCAAGTAGTACTGCTCGTTCGCGGTGACCCACTTGGTATCGTCCTCGGTGTCGTACATCCATTGCAGGACCTTCTGGAGCGACGTGTTGTAGTTGGTCCCGAAGCATTCCAACGGGGCGTTGTAGAGCAGCCCTTCAAGGAAGTAGGAGGGCGCGATCCCAGCCTCAAGAGCTTCGTCGTTCACCATTTTGGTCCGCGCATTCTTGATGATGCGTACCATAGGCTTTAGCCATTCGTTCGAGTCCTGGTGCCGTTTGGTCATGTTCTCGCTGTGCTGCTTCGGGTAGTTGGCGATACGTGTTCCAGCCTTGTCATAGAAGCAGATGCCCTCGGCGTAGCTCTGATCCTGCAACCCATTGAACTTGAAGTATCGACGAAACTGAATTGCGGCGACTACGTCAGTGGCGCGTCGTGCATCAGAAGGAGGTACATAGATGGCCTTGTTGCCATCCTCCACGCCTTTTCCGTACTCGTTCCGGAGGACTATCAGTACGTCCTTCCTGAATTCAACGTGGCCATAGGTTGCGTTCGAGTACGCTTCTTTGTAGGCGGTCTTCTGTTCTTCATTCAGTTCGCTCAGGTCACTCTGCCAGCAGTCCTTGAGTCGTATCACAATATCGACGTCGCTCTCGCCAATGATGTTCGTGTCGTTTCCGTAGGAACCTTGCAGGAAAACGGAGACATCCTTGCCATGGTACGGAGCCACATCTTCTTCAAGGGTCTCTTTAACTAAGTTGTAGGTTTCGCTGGAGCCTTGAATGCTGCCCTGCTTTGCCCACGTGTTGAGTTGGTCTTCTGGAATCCCCATCGTTGCCTCCATCACCTTAGCATTTCGGTCAGTGCGTTTTCTTTGTCTGCAAACGACTCCCTGCCTCGTTGCCGGATCAGATCCAGCTTCTTCATGTCGTGCTCAAGGAAGTCTGTTGCGAGCTCAGGCACGTCAAACATGTCGCTGATGCGAATAGTCTGCACATCATCAAAGAGCAGCGAGCGCAACTGCTCCATGGACTTAGTGTTGACTTCAAGAATCTTCTGCGCCAGTTCAATAGTGACAATCTTCTTGCGTGCAAGATTCAACCAGAAGGATGGCGGCTTGGCCGGGAAGTCCCCAACGCCCACATTCACAACTCGAATCCGGCCACGGGTAATCCCAAGCGCCTTTGCCGCATCAGCGATGGCGTACAGGGTGGGGTTGTTGGCGCAGAAGCCCCCGTCAAACAATTCGATCTCCTCGCCCTGATCCGTCTGAACCCTTATCCGGTCAAAAAACGGATACGCGGAGCAAGACGCCTGAATGGCGCGCGGAAGAGATACTCCGAAGCCAGGTCTAAAAGTGGCCTTGCGTCCGAACGCTTGTGCCGGATCACTCTTGAAGATCATGGGCAACTCGCTCATCCAACGGGTCGCGACGATACCTACGCGGGTCTTCATGTCTGCGAAGGTGTGACTGCCGAACACCTCGTCAGCAAGCCGAGCCAGTGCCGCAGATTTTGGGGCGCCGTCCTTCTCGCCCATGATTGCCGGCACATGCTTCACATACAGCTTGTGAATTTCATCGACCGAGTAGCCCAACGCCAATAGGGTTCCGATGATCGAACCCGTACTGGTACCGTAAATTAAGTCAAAGCGCTCATAGAGGCGGCATCCGAGCATCGCCTCCAGTTCATGGAGAACGCCAAGGGTATAGAACCCTTTCGACCCGCCTCCATCCAAGGTCAGGATGCGAAACTGCTTGTCTTCCACGGCCCCTCCGGTCCAATCTCAAGTTCGTAGATGCTATCTTGTCGCCTGTCCTGGTCGCGCGCCCAAAGAAGTGACCGTTGCCAGTCGAGTCTGGTCAAGCGTTGTTTTCGACGGAGCTCTCTTGGCCTCTCTCTTTAGGGACCGTCAGGTCAGCGGCGATTGCTGCCAGCCTGAACGCCGCTGTCGAGCTAGCGGCAGCCTGCTGGACGCCTGACTGGCCCAGAGCCTGGAGGACTGACAGCAGAGTATCCATTGCGCCTCCGGCCATAAGGTACAGACATGCGAGCGTGCTATGGCGGTGACGATCCAAGCTTTCCTGGTCTCTTGGAATCGCGCCGACGTCGTACGTTCCAAGGTGGAAGACCGCCCCATAGAGCGTTCCATGTAGTGCCTCTGAAGCATCCGCGTAGATGCTGAGGAGGCTCATAAATAGGCCAGTTCGCCCAATTTTTGCCTCTACAACAGCTGCCCTGTCGGGAAGCGAAACGTTGGTCCATCTAGTCTTCTCGCGACCGCGTTCGCTGGTGAACTTCGCTACAGCAGCGGCTATCTCCGGCGGCAAGTCGAATACCCCATCTTTGAGTGCGATACGTGCCCTTGTGTGTCCCTCGGCTTCGATTGATCGGTCGAGTCGGCGACCAACCTTGTTCAAGGTGTAGTCGATGTAGTCGTCGAACTCGGTGTCGGTACAGAGTTGCAGAAAGCAGAAGTTTGTGACGCGCTCAAGTAGCGCACGAGAAATGATGTACGCCTGATTCAGCCTTGCGCTGTCCCCGAGAAGGCGCACCGATATGGCATCCTCGATCACGGCCGACAGCAATGCATAGAGGCGTGAGACCCTAGGAAGGGTACTCTCTCGCACCATTGGTGCGAGTTGGATGAAGCAATGGATCTGATGATCGAGGAAGTTGGCGAGCGCGGCTTCACCTTCGGTAGTTTGAACTTTTTCCACCATATCCTTATGCACGGAATGCGCCGTCTGCCCGTTGTGAAGGGCAAAGTATGACGTTTTTTCGGGGGCGGGCGGTGCCGTGAGTAGGCGCGTTGCCTCTTGGCAGCCCACGCCCGCCGGGCGACCGAGATGAAACGGGCCAACGACTGTTCTCGTCAGCCGCCGACATTCGGAAGGCGAAAGCGAACGGCTGCAACCAGTCTGAACCGGCTATCGGCAGAGGGCAGCTTCGCAGCGATTGCCACCATCAGACTCGCCCCCCGATGGCACGGTTGCATTTTGCGCGGTGCTGCATTCCATTTCGTGCCGAGGCCATCAAGCGCTCAGGACGCATGCGAGAGCGTTTTCATCGTTGCGCCACGCTCGAGGTCGACGAGATCGTTCTGGCCTGAGCTACCTATAGAACTGAGCTGACGTTGGCACCACGCTCTATGGTGTACTCCGCCTCGACGATGCGACGCGAGTGATTCAGATCACTCTGGGAAATGAGGATGGACAGGTCACTGGACTTGAGTTTCAGGATCACGTCCGCCAAGCGCTTGCTGAGTGCGGGCGCGACACCCTCGAAGGGCTCGTCGAGGAGCAGCAGCTTCGTGCCGACGGCGAGCGCACGCCCGAGTGCCACCAACTTCTGCTGCCCGCCGGACAACAGCAGCGCCCTGCGGTCCCGCATCTCTTTCATCTCCGGAAGGATGCGATAGACGAACGCCAAGCGTTCAGCCTCCGACAGCTTGCGATTCGTCCACACGGGCAGCAAGATGTTCTCTTCTACGGTGAGCTCCGGCACCAGGCCACGGTCCTCTGGCATGTAACCAATGCCCAACCGAGCGCGCTCATGCGGCGCCATGGCACAGAGGTCGTGACCGTCGAATAGGATCCGACCTTGGGACGGACGAAGGTGCCCCATCAGTGAGCGCATCAGGGTAGTTTTTCCCGCGCCGTTTCGCCCGACAAGTCCGATCATGGACCGGTCGGGCACGGTCACGGACAGCCCGCGCAGTACCGCGACGGATTGAATCGACACGTGAATGCCTTCGATCTTGAGCATGCTGATCACTCCACAGAGAGTTCGCCCGTGACGTACCGGCGCACGTCGTCCTGGGCAAGGACGGCCCCGGGCACGTCGTCGGCGATGATGCGGCCGCTATAGAACGCGATCACCCTCGTTGCATGCCGAGCGATGATTTCCATATCGTGTTCGACAAAGAGGACAGGCGTATCTGGGTCTTCTTGAAGAGCGGACATGATGGTTTCCATCATCTGGAACTTCTCGTCGGCGGCGACCGCGCTGGTCGGCTCGTCCAGCAGCAGAAGCTTGGGCCGGACTGTCAGCGCCATCGCGATGTCCAGCAGCTTGCGCACGCCACCCGGCAGTTCGCTGACACGCCGGTCGCGGTGCTCCAACAGCCGGAAACGCCGCAGCAGATCGTCCGCCTGCCCAACCCGCCGTGAATCCCGGCCAGATCGCAGAAAGCTCGACCGGCCGTCTCGACAGGCCAGCGCCACCAGCATGTTTTCGAGCACGGGCAGTTCGCCGAACAACTGCGGAATCTGGAAGGAGCGAGCCACGCCAAACGCGTTGATCGCACGGGGCGTCAGGTGCGTGATGTCAGTCCCGGCGAGCCTGATCTTCCCTTCGTCAGGCTTGAGGTAGCCGGTGATCATGTTGACGAAGGTGGTCTTGCCCGCACCGTTGCTGCCGATGAGACCGACGCGCTCACCGGGCCCGACCTTGACGTTGATGTCCGAGGCCGCCACCACGGCGCCGAAACGCTTCGCGACGCCGTGGACTTCAAGAATGGCTTGCATCAGCGTGCCTCCCGTGTCCAAAGAGAACCAATGCCCTGCGGCAGAAACCGAATCACCAGCAGAAGGAACAACCCGAGCACGAGCTGCCAGGTATTGGGGAAGTAGGCACTGGAGAACGAGCGCACGATCTCGAGCAGGAAGCTGGCGATGAACACCGCCGGTACGCTGCGGTATCCCGCCAGGACGGCAATGAAGACGAACTCACCCGAGGTGGTCCAGTAGCTGAAAGCAGGTTCGACGTGGCCCAGCGAGAGCACGACCAGGGCACCACCCACGCCGCCGAAGAGCGCGGCCATCAGGAAGTTCGCGCCGATGAGCCGCCGCACCGACGCGCCCAGGTACTCCACACGCAGTTCGTTGTCCCGCGCGGCGAGGGTGACCAGTCCGACGGGCGAAGCGAAATACGCCCGCGCCAGAAACCCTATCACCGCTGCAAATGCCATCGTAAGCAGGAACAACTTGTAGGAGCCTTCGGGTCCATCGAGACGCTGACCCAACAAGGTCGACCTACCAACAGTGAAACCGTCCGATCCACCGAGTGCCGGCCACTTCATCAGCACGCCATATGCGACCATGGAAAGTGCCAGCGTGAGCGTCGCAAAAAAGATACCGCGGTAGCGCGCAAGCAGCGGCGCGAAAGGCAGGGCCAGAACCATCGCCAACGCCCCACCAGCGATTGCCAGAGCCAGGGCGTCCGTCCACCCCGCATGGTTGAACAACAGGGCCGCCCCGTAACCGCCCGCCGCGAAGAACATGCCTTGCCCGAAGGAGACCACGCCCCCGCGCATGAGGGTCACGATGCCGAGCGAGACAAGCGCGTTGCCCGCCGCGACTGTGATCAGGTAGGTGAGCCAGGCGGGGACATACAGACCGAGCATGGCGAGCGCAGCGAATGTCCCGACCGTGGTCGCCAGCGCATGCAAAGGACGCGAATGCCTTTGCGCTCCCCGCATAAGGACAATGGAGTTGATGGTGGTGTTCATGTGACGTTGTCTCAAATCTTGCGAGCCTGGATGCGCTGGAACAGGCCCTCGGGCCGAAACACCAGCACGCCCGCCATGACGGCATAGATGACGAAGAGTTCGGCTGCGGGCGCCAGATGCACGGCGGCGGACCGGGCCAGCCCCACGAGCAGCGCGCCGATGGCAGCGCCTTCAATGCTGCCCAGGCCGCCGATGATCACAACAGCGAAGGACAGCACCACCACGCTGACCGACAGGCCAGGCTGGACCGAAATCATCGGCGCGGTGAAAGCGCCCGCGAGCGCCGCCAAGAACACGCCCGCCCCGAAAGCCAGCGTGTAGACACGCGAGACGTGGACACCCATGCTTGAGGCCACCTCGGCGCTGTGGATCACCGCAAGCACGATCTTGCCTTGGCGTGTGCGGTTCAAGGCCCACCATGCCACCAGCCCTGCCACCACCGCCAGACCCCACAGCGCGAAGTCGTAGCCAACATAGGACATCGATCCAAAATCGACACTGCTGAATAGGCCATAGGGCTCGGTCACGAAGTACGGGTTCGCCCCCCAGATCAGCTTCGTGAGGTCCTCCATCACGAGGAAAAGAGCATAGGTGACCAGCACGAGCAGTACCTCGTCCCTTCCGTAGAAGAAGCGCAGCAGGCCTCGCTCGACTGCAGGAGCGACCACCACGGCCACAGCGAAGGCCGCCAACAGCATGGCGATGAGCGACATCCACGGAGACCATGAGACGCCAGTGGACCAACCAACGAAGCTGGCGGCCGCATAGGCGCCGAGGGCGTAGAAACTGCCATGGGCAATGTTGAGTATCTTCAATACTCCGAACACGAGCGTGAGGCCGAGGGAAACGATGAACAACCAGGACGCATAGTTCAGGCCATCGATAAGCAAGGTCAGCAGACTATCCATGAGCGGACTCCCAGAAGAATGTGGTCAAGGGCAGCCCTTGGCGCCAGGAAAGCCCGCCTTGATCCACGCATCCGCCGTGGTGCCGGCAGGCGGATTCACGCATTCCGCAGGGAAGCGCACGATGTCTTCCAACACAACCCTCTTGTTGGCAACGTCGTAGCGGGTGCGTGCGATGGCTGTGTCTTGAATGGCTTGGCGCCCATCGGCGAGCGCCATGCGAATGCGCCCGCCCGGTGAGTCCCACTCGCTGCCGCGCAGTGCGGCGGCCAGTTGCTCAGGCGAAGGCTTCTTGCCGCCATTGGCGGCCATGGCCTTCTCCGCCGCGAGCTTGAGTCCCAGCAGGGCCTGCGCCATCCGGTAGGGCGAATGCAGCGGCTGCTGGCCGTTGTAGGCCTTCGCATAGACCTCGTTCCACCAATCGTTCAGCGCCGACTTGGGGGCCATCTGTCCATAGGCCCCGCGCGCGCCCAGGATGACGCCGTCGGGCATGCGCTGGCCCAACACAGGCAGCACGTGGTCGCCCGCGGAGATCACCAGTTGCGTGCGCTTGAACAGGCCGCGTGGCCCGGCCTGCAGCATCAGCGCCTGCAGATCGCCACCCCAGAGGCTGGTGTGCGTGACGTCAGCAGGCTTGGACAGCAAGGCCGAGATCTCCGTGCCGTACTGCCCCGCGCCGAACTTGGGCAGCAGGTCCTGGCCCGCCGTGGCAGAAGGGTAAAACTGGCCCATGGCCCCAGCGAAATCCGCCTTCGAATCATGGCCCCACGCATAGTCTTGGTTGATTAGGTTGATGGAACCTGCCTTGACGTTGCGCGCCTTCAGGTAGCGGGCCAGCGCCACGTTATCCATCGTGGCGTGCGACGCGGTTCTGAAGACGTAGGAGAACTTGTTGTCCTCGAAGATGCGTGGTGTGCCGCAATCGTGCAGGATCAAGAAGCGCTTGAGTTCCTCGGCCACAGGCGCCACGGCCAGACAATCTCCAGAGCCGACATACCCGACGACGGCATCGACCTTCTCGCGGTCATAGAGCGCGCGCAACTCCTGCACCTGCTTGGTGGCACCTCCGGCCTCATCGACGTAGACCGCTTCGATCTTCATGCCGCCAAAGCCCTTCCGGTCATAAGGCGCTGGCGCGGCACCCCGATTGAACGCGTCCACCAGAACCTTGGCACCGTTGACGGCGGGTATGCCGAAACTCTCCGCTGCCTGTCCCGAAAGGAAGGTCACGACCCCAATCTTGAACGACTCCTGCGCGTGCACGGCGCCTGAAAGCAGTAGGGCTGCACTGACGGCAGCAGCGCAGATGACCGAGTGAAACGGGCTGCGGGATGCCGATGGCTGGAAATGCATGAGCGTGTCTCCTTTTGGTGTAGGTGTGAGCGTGAGCCACGAGCGTATGAGTGCATGCCCCGTATGAAGCCCCCTCCGGCGGGGAGGGAGGGGGAAGACCCGCCCCCCCACCGGCCTCCCCGCTCGGGCGCCCCTCCACTGGCCAAGGCTTCCTAGAATTTTTGTGCGCAACCCCCGTGCACGTCCCGGCTACATGCCCACCCTTTCCACATGAATGGCAGAAAGCAAACACTCTCATGCAAGACATCACCGTCCCCACCCGCATGCAGCGGATAGAGATCACCTCGTACGGTGGACCCGAGGTACTGCAATTGAGGGACGCACCGGTGCCTGTTCCGTCTTCAGGGGAGTTGCTCATCCGCGTGCAGGCCGCCGGCGTCAATCGCCCTGACGTCATGCAGCGCATGGGCACCTATCCCATGCCCCCCGGCGTCACACCCATTCCTGGCCTGGAGGTGGCGGGGTGCGTCGTGGGGGTAGGCGAGCACGTCGCCGGATTCCGGGTAGGCGACTTGGTCTGCGGCCTGACCGAGGGCGGCGGCTACGCCGAATACTGCGTCGTGCCCGCAACGCAAGCGCTCCCGATCCCCAGCAGCGTGGATGCACTGCATGCCGCCGCGATCCCCGAGACCTTCTTCACCGTCTGGGCCAATGTCTTTCAGCGCGGCCACATCGCACCCGGCAGCACGCTACTGGTGCATGGTGGCACGAGCGGCATCGGTTCGACGACGTTGATGCTTAGCAAGGAGTTCGGCATCCGCACCATCGCAACGGATTCCGGTGCCGACAAGCTTGCAGCGGCCCTGAGGTTTGGCGCGCAGGAGGCGATCGACTATCGCGAATGCGACTTCGCCGAGGTTTCGCGCGAATGGACCGGCGGCCGAGGTGTCGATGCCATCCTGGACATCGTGGGCGGCGCTTATTTCGAGCGCAACGTCGCGGCGCTGGCCAAGGACGGACGGCTGCTGCTTATCGGCTTTTTGGGCGGCGAAGTAGCGCCCAACGTCAACCTGCTCACCCTCGCCGTCAAGCGACTGACCGTCACGGGCTCGACCCTGCGCGCCCGCTCGCCCGACGAGAAGGCGGAGATCGCGCGCGACCTGCAAGCCAAAGTGTGGCCCCTTCTGAGTGCGGGCCGCTGCCTCCCCACCATCCATGCAGAGTTCCCGCTGGAGCGCGCCGCCGACGCGCACCGCATGATGGAAAGCGGCAGTCACATAGGCAAGATCGTTCTGCGCGTGGCAGACTAGATTGCTGGCGAAGCGGCCTCCAGCGCTTGTCGGTCAAGTGCTGGCAGCTATTGGCAAGGAGCTACCGCGTTTCTCTCAAAGGCGCGAACCCCAGGCCCAGGCCCGCCTGCACGGCTTCGAGACGCGAACCGACGTTGAGCTTCTCGAAGATGTTCTTGAGGTGCCACTTGATGGTCTCGGGGGCCACGCTCAGCGCCCTGGCGATTTCCTTGTTGGAAAGGCCGCCTGCGATGTGTTCGAGGATTTCGATCTCCCGCACACTCAGTGACGCGGCGAAACGGGCCAAAACCGGGCTGGGCGCAGGGTGGTTCAGGGGCGTCGTCCCCTGCCCTTGGCCACCCTGAAGCCGGTCGTCCAACAGGGGTAGGTACGGCTGCCCGACGGACCTGGTATCGCCGCGCAGCCGATCCATGAGGTGGAGCATCGGCGCACCTTCGTCGTTGAAGCTGCTCACCATGGGCTCCACGCTCGCGTAGCGCAGCGCGGCATCCAGCGCACCGATCGCTTCGTCGCTCTCGTTCTGCTGCTCCCAGGCAAGCGCCAGCAGCTGCGACACACAGGCGCTGAGATAGCGCATGCCCGCCGCATCCAGTTGGCCGCGCAGCCGCAGGAGCAGTTCCACGGCGGCTTCGGGGCGGCCCTGGGCCATGGCGACGCGCGCCGAAGCGCAGCAGGCACTGCTCCAAGTTTCCAGGAAACTTCCCATGGGTTGGGGATGCCGCGCGGGCATCAGCCCGTTCAGTTCCGCCAGCACCTGCTGCGCATCGGTCAGCCGGCCAGCCTGCAGCAGCAAGCGAACTGCCTCGGCATCGCATCCGGCGCGCAAGCGCAGCCAATACCGCTCTGTAGCGACCTCGCGAGCCTCCTCCAACACCACGAGCGCGGAAGCCACATCGCCCTGGCGCGCGTACAGGCGTGCGCTGCCCAAGCTAAAGCGCAGTAATGAGCCCAGTGGGCATGCCTCCTTGGCCAGGGAAGTGCGTCCATCCATCACGCGGCAGGCAGCGGCCATGTCGCCGCGCTCATAGTGCAGCGCCACGAGATAGCCCGAGGGCACAGCCGCCGCGGCGGAGTCCCGGCCCACGGCCGTCTCCGCGCGCAGAAGCGCGCTTTCGAGGATCCGGGCGGCATCGGCCAACCGGCCTTCCACCATCGCCCCGAGCCCGACCATGCTTTGCCGGTACACGCTGGAATAGATGGGCTCGCCATCGGACATCTCTTGAGGCGTGGCAGCACGGCGACGGACTTCGCCAAACTGCCCGTCGTAGGCCAGGCCAAAGATCAACGAAGTCTGCGCGAAGCGGCGCGCCCAACGCGATACGGGAGTCGGCGCTTCTGCTTCCTCCACCTTGCGCCCCAATTCCAATGAGCGGGGCGTGTCGTCAGCGAAACCAGCGATGAGTGCGCTGACCGACGCCAGCTCGGCAGGCAAGGCGCTGTCGGCGCGAGCGTCTTCGCGTAGGGCATCAGCGGTGATCTCGTCGCCGATCTCCTGCACAAGGCGCTCGGCCTCGGCGATACGGAACGACAAGGTCAGACCCCAGGCCCGGGCGATACGCAGCCGCAGGCTGCGCTGCACCAGATCGGCGGGCAACTGCGAGAACCAGCCAAGCAACGTGGGGATGTCGCTGCGGTCGATGAGCGCGGCCGCGCAGCCCTCGGCCCACTGCACGGCCTGCTGCGCGTCTCCCGCTGCGATCGCATGGCGCACAGCCTCGGGCCACAGCCGCTGTCCGGCAAACCATCGGCTGGCACGTCGGTGCAGCGCGGTCAGTTCGCCGCCAAGCTGCACCCCGGCCCTGCGGCGCAGAGCGTCGGCCATGAGCGTATGGAAACGGAACCACCGCTGCTCATCGTCGAGCGCCCGAATGAACATGTTGTGCTGCTGCAGCCACTCTAGTTTCTCCCAGCTGCGCGTGCCGGGCTTGATCATCGCGTCGCACACGTCGCTGCAGAAACGGTCGAGGACAGACACGCGCAACGCGAACTGCAGCACCGCCACAGGCATGCGGGACAGCACGACCTCGTACAGATAGGCATCGCCGATCAGCTTCTTGCCGGCGAGCTCGCGCGCCAGCCTCGCCGGCTCATCGGTGTGACGCAGGGCGAGGGCCGCCAATTGCAAGCCAGTGACCCAGCCCTCGGACGCCGTGTTGATCAGCTCCACGCCGGGCCGATCGAGCAACACGCCGTGCGCGCGCTCAAAAAAGGCCAGGGCATCCTCGTTGCTGAAGCGCAGCGCGGCGGCGTCCAGCGTCAGTACCTGATCGGGCATGGCCCAGGCGCCCAGCGGAAGGCCCGGCTCGCGGCGCGTGCCGATGCAAACGTGAAAGTTCGCCGGCGCATAGCGCAGCAGCCGCGTGACAAGGGCGAGGCTAGCGCGTGATCCGATCCGCTCGAAATCGTCAAGGAACAAGAAGACATCGCAGCCCGTTCGCGCGATCTCGTTGAGCAGCATCGCCTGCACGGTCTTGATGGGCGTGAGTGGGTCACGCTGCAATAGCTCGGCCGCGCGGAGCCCGACGCCGCCGGCGGCGGCACTCAACGCCGAAACGAGATAGTGCCCGAGTTGCTGCGCATCGTCGTCCTCCTCGTCCAGCGTCAGCCACGCCACCGCATCGCCGCGCTTGCGCAGCGCCTCGTGCCACTCCGTCATCAATGTGGTCTTGCCAAATCCAGCCGGAGCAACAATGGCCGTGAGGCGCCTGTGCGCTACCTGGGCTAAGAGATCCAGCAAGGCCGGCCGGCCGACGGGCTCGCCCGCCAGGCGCGGCGGCGTCATCTTGGTGTGGATCAGCGCGAGGCTCCAGCCGCCCCCGTCACCCGCATGCGCAGTGTTCAAGTCCATGGTGGCGAAGATGAAACGCTGGGCGTGGTCCGTTATCGCGCCATGTAGCGCTGCGCGGCCTGCCAGCCCAAGTCGGCCAGCGGCCCCGCCTTTCGTCCGGTTTCCACCGCGTCCTGGGCGGCGGCGTTGCCGTCTGCAGCGCGCTGCGCGATGCCGTGCAAGATGGCCGCCATGCGAAACAGGTTGTACGCCATGTAGAAGTCCCAATGCTGCGCCGCACTGCGCCCCGTCGCCAGCTCGTACCACGCCACATACTGTCCTTCCGGTGGAATACCGAGGGACGCCAGATCCAGCCCGCCAATGCCTCGCCACAAGTCGTGTGGAATGCGCCAAGCCATGCACTGGTAGGCCAAGTCGGCCAAAGGATGGCCGAGGGTGGACAACTCCCAGTCGAGCACGCCGATCACGCGTGGCTCGCTCGCATGAAAGATCAGGTTGTCGAGTCGGTAGTCGCCATGTACCAGTGTGGTTTCGTCGCCAGGGGGCAGGTTGCCCGGTAGCCAGTCCATGAGCCTGCGCATGGATGCATTGAGCGGTACGCTCGATGCTTCGCACTGGCGGGACCAGCGCGCGATCTGGCGGCCGATGTAATTTCCCTCTCGGCCGTAATCGGCGAGGCCCACGGCCGCATAGTTCACGGCGTGCAGCGCCACGATCACCCGATTCATTTCGCGGTAGATTGCCGCCCGCTCGCTAGCCTGCATGCCCGGCAGGGCCTGGTCCATGAAGCTGCGGCCCCGCAGGTACTCCATGACATAGAACGGTGTGCCGATCAGGCCGACATCGTCACAGTAGGCCAGCATGCGCGGCACGGGAACGCCGGTGCCACCGAGTGCCTTCATCACGCGAAACTCCCGGTCGATGGCATGGGCGGAAGCGATCAGCGTTCCGGGCGGCTTCTTGCGCAGCACGTAGTCCCGCCCCTCCCCCGCGCTGATAAGGAAGGTGGGGTTGGACTGGCCGCCCGCCAGCACGCGTAGTTGGGGCGATGCACTGCCGATGAGGCGTTGCTGGCGCAGATAGCTGGCGAGTGCCCCGTCCGCCAGGTCCAACCTTGCTTGCTGCTGTACGGTCATAGAGCACTCACCAGATGTGTGCGGTCCACCGCCACAGCTGCGCCCGACATCGCCGCCCCCGCATCCGAGGCCAGCAGCAAGAGCGGGCCATCCAGATCCTCCAACTCGCCAAAGTTCCGACTCGGAATGCGATTGCGCAGTTTGTCCCCCGCCTCACTGAGCAGGAATTCCCGGTTGAAATCCGTCACCACATAGCCCGGCATCAGTGCGTTGACGCGGATGCCGTAGCGTGCGAGTTCGAGCGCCATGACCTTGGTCGCCTGGATCACGCCTGCCTTTGAGATGGCGTAGGGAGCCACGCCGCCAGACACCCGCTCACCCAGGATCGACGCCACGTTGACGATGGAGCCGCACTTGCCCGCCGCGACCATGCGGCGCGCGCCCTCGGTGGCCACCAGCCAGTTTCCCTTGAGGTTGGTGTTCATCACACTGTCGAAATCTTCCTCGGTCTGGTCCAGCAATGCGCGCGTCACGGTGATGCCTGCGTTGTTGACCACCACGTCGGGAACGCCCCATGCGGCAACCGCGTCGAAGCAGTCACGCACGCTGCAAGATTTGCCCACATCAAGCGAGAAGGCGCGTGCCTCGCCACCCGATCGTGTGATCCCGTCGACCACAGTCTGCAGCTTGTCTGCACGGCGCGCGGCCACAGCCACACGCGCGCCTGCATTCGCGAGTAACTGCGCAAAATGCATGCCCAGCCCGCTCGATGCGCCGGTCACCAGCACAAGACGTCCGTCGAGGCGGAAACGGTCGATGGCGGCACTCATGCGTGTGCCTCCATCTCGATCTTCTCGGCCAGATGGACCAGCTTGCGCGCCATGCTCCAGCGGTGCACCTCGCTGGGACCGTCGTAGATGCGGAAGGCGCGCATGTCAGTGAAGATGCGCATCACCGGCGATTCGCCCGTCACACCCTGGCCGCCGAGGATCTGCACGCTTCGGTCCACCACACGCCACTGCGCCTCCGAGCACACGACCTTGGCGCGGCTCGACTCGAAGTTGCACTTTTCCCCCTGATCCAGCAGCCAAGCCGTGTGCCAGATGTGCAGTCGCGCGGTATGCAGATCCATGTCGTTGTCGGCCAGCATGAAGCCCACGCCTTCGTGCTGTACCAGTGGCTGGCCGAACGCGTGGCGCTTGCGCGCATAGGCTAGCGCCGTGTCGTGCGCGCGGCGCGCCTGGCCCAGCCAGCGCATGCAGTGCGTGAGCCGCGCGGGAGCCAGGCGCACTTGCGCGTAGCGAAAGCCCTTGCCGATCTCGCCCAGCACGTCGGCGGCGGGCACGCGCAAGTTGTCGAAGCGAAGCACGCCGTGCCCGCCCGTGAAGCAAGCGTCCATCGCGTCCATGCTGCGTTCGAGCACGATGCCAGGGCGGTCCATGTCCGCGAGGAACATGGTGGCCGAGCCGTCCTCCATGCGCGCCATGACAATCACATAGTCGGCGCCCTCGGCGCCGGTGATGAACCACTTGAGGCCGTTGATCAAGTAGTCGTCACCGTCGCGCACGGCGGTGGTGGTCAGCATCGAGGGATCGGCGCCGGCGCCCGGCGCGGGCTCTGTCATGGCGAAGCATGAACGCGTCTGGCCTGTCACTTGGGGCCGCAGCCAGCGCTCCTTCTGCGCGGGAGTGGCCACCTCCTCCATGAGATGGATGTTGCCCTCGTCAGGCGCGTGGATGTTGAGCGCTGTGGGACCAAGCCAAGAGTAGCCCGCCTCCTCGAACACCACGGCCTTGGCTATATGGCTCAGCCCCAAGCCCCCCATCTCGCGCGAGGCATGGGGCGTGAGCAAAGCCGCGGCTTTGGCACGCCCGACCAATTCACGACGCAGCGCCTCGCTGGGACCGTGGGACGACTGGCGCTCATCGTTCTCGAGCGGAATCACCTGCTCGGCAATGAAGTCACGGGTGCGCTCGCGTAGCGCGCGCAATTCGGGTGAAAGCGAAAAGTCCATGTGGCCCTTTATTCACGGAGCGTTGTGATCCAGTGTTCTACAAAATTGTCCAACAATATTGTAGATACATGTTCACTACAATCACAGTCTCCTCACATGGCAGCTGACGCATACGCGTCACAAGTTCAGATTGCTCCTTCCCTTAGACACCGTGCAAAAGCCGCAACCCATGCGATCCGATGAAGTCACCTCTAGCGCGTCAAGCGCGGTGATTTATGGGATCCTGAATGGCTTGGCCGAGCAGAAACTTTTCCCCGGCCAGCGGCTCGTGGAGCTCGACCTGGCAGAGCAATACAAGGTGAGCCGCAATTCCGTGCGGGAGGCACTACAACAACTTGCAGCGCAAGGCGTCGTCGAGATACCGCGCAACAAGGGCGCCGCGATCCGCTCCCTCAGTCTCCAAGAGACCCAGGAAGTCCTGGATGTGGCAGAGCGCATGACAGGCCTGCTTGCCAGGAGCGCGGCATTGGGCATCGCATCTGGCCAGCCGCGTGATCCGATCCAGCAGGCCCTCGCCGAACTCGATCGCGCCAATACCGCCCAGGATGTCGACGCCTTCGCACGTGCGCGACGTGGGCTGTACCGCGCGCTGTTGAACACCAGTGGAAGTCGCGAGTTGAAGCGGCTGTTTCCGTCCATCCAGATGCCCATCGTCTATGCGCAACATCGCCCTTCGACCTTGCAGAAGGTTCGCATGCGCGACTACCAGGCCATGTGCGATGCCGTGCTGCGCGGCGACGCGCAGGCGGCGGACGAAGCAGGGATGGCTCACGTGCAGAATGTGCGCTCAGCCATCACCCATCGGTTTTCCAGCAGCCCCGCTGAAACCGAGACCTGAGATTCCTTGTAGCTCATACTGGAGCGCCGCTGGTCGAAAAATGGGCAAGTTCAACCAGGAACTGCGCAAGGGCTGACCGCCTGCTTGCGCAGGCCTGGCCCTTTCCATGTCCAAGGCAACGCCCATCAACCTGTCCTTGTGTCGTTGACCGCACGGGAGCGTCATCCGCGCCATCGGCCTGCGGCAACGCCGGATCGGACTGCCATCCAGTCAGACCCGGCAAGATCTACTCAAGCCTGCCCAGCGACGCAAATCACGCGCGAATGAATGCGAGCAAGTCGGCGTTGATGACTTCCGCATTCACGGTGCACATGCCGTGCGAGAAGCCAGGATAGACCTTGAGCTCGCTGTTTTCGATCAGTTCGGCCTGGCGCAGCGCGCCCGCCTTGTAGGGAACGATCTGGTCGTCATCTCCCACCATGACCAGCGTCGGCACCTTGATGGCTTTCAAGTCTTCTGTCTGGTCGGTCTGCGAGAACGCCTTGATGCCTTCGTAATGGGCCTTCGCGCTGCCCATCATTCCCTGGCGCCACCAGTTCTGGATGACGCCCTGGGAAACGCTCGCTCCAGGCCGGTTGTAACCGTAGAACGGTCCCGAAGGCACGTCGATGAAGAACTGCGCCCGGTTGTCGGCCAGCGCCTTGCGAAAACCATCGAACACCTCGACCGGGGTGCCCCCCGGATTGCTCTCGGTCTTCACCATGAGCGGCGGGACGGCACTGATCAGGACGGCCTTGGCGACGCGGCCCTGCGGCTGGCCATGCCTGGCGACATAGCGCGCTACCTGGCCACCGCCGGTCGAGTGACCGATATGGACGGAGTTCTTCAGATCCAGGTGCTCGACCACGGCGGAGGCATCCGCTGCGTAGTGGTCCATGTCGTGTCCATCGCTGACCTGCGACGAGCGACCATGCCCGCGGCGGTCGTGAGCGACGACACGGTAGCCCTGGGCCAGGAAAAACACCAGCTGTGCGTCCCAATCGTCTGCGCTCAAGGGCCAGCCGTGATGGAAGACAAGAGGTTGCGCACTCTTGGGCCCCCAGTCCTTGTAGAAGATCTGAACACCATCCTCGGTCGTCACATAGGCCATGGTCTTGACTCCTTGCTTTGCAATTGCAGGTTGAACGGGTCTTGAGCTGCGCCCCCAGTGAAGTCGGCAGCGATGCACAGGGCAGCGGCACAGACGGCGAGAGTGGGCCGAGCGCTCCCTCACGGGAACGCCCCTCGGCTCGGAGCAGACTTTAAGATTGAACCGGACTTCAATGTCAATACGCCTTCCGCTGTCAGGGGCAGCGATCGAGCGCAGGCAAGAGGTACTCAGTCCTTCACTCAGGTACGGTCGTCTGCAATCGATGGTGCGGGCTCCGCCTGCGTGCTCTCCATGCGAAGCCGATTCAGCACCCACAGCGGCCGGTCGGCACACGCCAGTTCCTCGGGCCGGTTCTTGATGCTGTCGATGGCCATCAGAAGCTGCGCCTTGTTCTGCGCCAGCCGCGCTTGCAGCTGCTCGATCTCGCCGACCTTGCGCTGCAGGCTGTCCACCAATGCCTCGTGCTGCCAGGTGTCCTGGGCATCGGGCAGGAGGCTTCGGATCTCGTCGAGCGAGAACCCTGCGCCCTGGGCGCTGGCAATGATCTCCAGCATCCACAGCGCCTCCGGCCCGTACTCGCGGTAGCCGTTCTCCTTGCGCTCGATGCCGTTGATCAATCCGCTCTTTTCATAGAAGCGGATGCGGGACGTCGCCAGACCGGTCCGCTTGGCCAACTCTCCGATCCTCATCGTCGATTCTCCAAAAATACGCTTGACATTAAAGTTAACTTTAACCTTAAAGTTTCGCCATCGTCAAGTGAAGAAGCGCCATGCCAGCGGGCACGGCCGGCCGCCTTCCTGGCACATGTGCTCGCCCTCCAACCTCTCGCGCCGTCATGAACTTGCTACTGAAAACCTGGATGCCCCTGCTCGCGGCGGCGCTCTTCGCGCTTCCCTTGCTGGGAAGGACTCAAACCCAATCCCTCGAGGAGGCCCACATGCCCAGTCCTGCTACGGCCCAGCAACGCGTGCTGATCGTCGTCACCAATCACGCGGACTATCCCGGTCGCCAGGACAAGACCGGGCTGTGGCTGACCGAATTGACGCACTTCTGGGACGTGCTCCATGAGGCGGGGATCGCCATGGACATCGCCAGTCCGAACGGGGGTCACAGCCCGCTCGACGAACGCAGCCTGGGCAACTTCTACCTCGACGATTCCGCGAGGGCGCACCTGAACGATCCGGCCTTCATGACTCAACTCGCCCATACGAAGCGCGCTGCGGATGTCGACCCGCAAGCCTATGCGGCCATCTACTTCACGGGCGGCCATGGAACGATGTGGGACTTCCGTGATGCCCCGGCGCTCAAGCGCCTGGCCGAGGCCATCTCCGGGCAGGGCGGCGTCGTTTCGGCGGTCTGCCATGGCAATGCGGCCCTGGTTCAGCTTCAGGGACCGGATGGCAAGCCTCTCATCGACGGACGTCGCGTCACGGGCTTCTCCAACCTGGAAGAACGCTTGTCAGGCATGAGGGACGTGGTCCCGTTCCATCTGCAGGATGCGATGGCCGGTGCGGGGGCGAAGTACGAGAAAGCGCTCCTGCCCTTCACGTCCTATGCGATCACCGACGGGCGTCTCGTGACGGGGCAGAACCCTCAATCCAGCCGGGCTGTCGCGACACGGGTACTTGCGTTGCTGCGGGCCAGGTCCCAGGCCACATCCACACCATCGAGCTGATCCGCAAGAGGCACAGCGAAGCCGGTCTTGCCGCCTTGAGCGGCACTCCGAACCATTGATCTCCACCCAGGAATGTCCAATATGAACATCAGAAACCTCACCGCAACCGCAGCCATCGTCCTCGGCACCCTCGCGAATGCTTCGTGGGCCGAAGGCTCGACGGACTCCAAGCAATCGGAATCCACCACGATCAACATCGCCGGCCATGTCGTCCCCTTGGTCAAGGGCGGGCTGTATGACCGTTATCGCTCCAACCCGCCGCTTTCCGTCATTGCGTCGGAGGCGCCGGAGGTTGACCTGAGCTGGTTCCAGCAACTGAAGAAGGAACGGGTCGACATCGGGTTCGAATCCTATTCACCCAACTTCTACTACCAGAACAGCCGGGTCACGGCCATCTTCACCGCGGACCTGGACACGTTGCGCGGCCTCATGCCGGCCAAGGTCCTGGAACAGGTTCAGCCGCTGCAGGTGTGGCCGGGCCGAGGCCTGGTCGCCCTGACTGCCTATTCGTACCGCTATTGCGACAACGACAGCTACAACGAAATCGGCCTGTCCGTCGTCACCAACAAGCCCGGGGCGACGAGCTTCGGACCGCTCACCCTGCTGGGCCAGTCGATGTCGAACGACTTCTGGGGCTACGTGCTCAAGCTCCCCGTGAACACGGAGCTGGCCAGGGTCCGGGGCGTCGTCGGCTACAACCTGCCGAAGTGGCTGACCGACATCACCTACAAGGAGACCGAGACGTCGGTCGTCGTCGAAATCTTCGACAGCGAGACCCGCAAGGTCGACGTCACCCTGGAGACCAAGAAACTGGGCGACGCATCCAGCAAGGAGACCCTGGTGACCAACAGCTTCACCAACGTGGACCCAAAGGGGCAACTGACCACCGGCTATTCGGTTTCGCGCCAGCTCAGTCACGCCAGCAGTTCGAGCTCGGACTCGGTCAAGCTCACGTTGACCGAGGGAAGCCTGTCGACGTACATCAAGGCGCTGAAGTTGGGAAAGCTGGTCAAGTATGAGTACGTGCCCGAGTTCCAGGGCGCGTTGTATTCCCCTAAGCCGCTGTGACCGCCCGCAGCCGATGCCCCGCGCCGTTGCAGCCGGCCCTGCGCTTTCTGTCCCGCGTCGCAGCGCAGGCCTGCTGACCCATCGGGCACCGGGGTTACGGTGCACAGTTCAGAGAACGCATTTCAGGAGCAGACAGACATGCAAACGATATTGGGAGCGAGCGGCCAGATCGCCATGGAGTTGGCGCGAGAGCTCAAGCACGGGTACACCAGCGACTTGCGGCTGGTGAGCCGCAATCCTCGCAAAGTCAACAAGACCGATGCCTTGGTGTCTGCCGACCTGCTCGATGCCAGGCAGACGGCCGAGGCGGTCAAGGGAAGCCGCGTCGTCTATTTCACCGCCGGCCTGCCACCTGACACGGCGCTGTGGGAAGCACAGTTTCCGACGATGCTGAAAAACGCCATCGAGGCGAGCCGAGCGGCTGGCGCCAGCTTCGCCTACTTCGACAACACCTACATGTACCCGCAAGACGACAGGCTTCAGACGGAAGACACCCCTTTCGCGCCGGTCGGGCGCAAGGGCAAGGTGCGCGCGGCGATGACCTCCATGGTGCTCGAGGAGATGGCACGCGGCGATATTCCTGTTGTCATCGGCCGCGCCCCGGAGTTCTACGGCCCGGGAAAAACGCAGAGTTTCACGAACGCGCTGGTCATCGACAAGCTCAAGGCCGGCAAGACACCTCGCGTGCCGGTGCGGGATGACACGCTGCGAACCCTCATCTGGACGCCCGATGCGAGCCGCGCGCTGGCGGCCCTTGGAAACACAGCGGACGCTTTCGGGCAGACCTGGCATCTGCCCACCTGCGACGACCGGCCGACCTACAAGCAGTTCGTCGGCATGGCGAGCGAGGCATTTGGCGTCGACGCCTCCTACAGCGTCATCGGCAAATGGACCCTACGCGCCGCCGGCCTCTTCTCCCGGCAGGTGCGCGAGATCCGGGAGCTGCTGCCACGGTACGAACAAGACAACCTCTTCGACTCGTCGAAATTCAAGCGACGGTTTCCGGAGTTCAAGGTGACGACCTATCGGGAGGGGCTCGGCCTGATTCGGCGTGAGTCGATGGGCAAGTAGACGGCAGACGACCACCGCCGGGGTGTCGCGGCGCGCCTCGGGACATCCGCATCGCGGCCACCCGTTTAAAGGGGGCATACCCGAAGGGCGGCTGTGCAGCGGAAACGGTCGCTGGACTCATGCTCGTGCACTACCAAGAACAGGACAAAAAGCCCATCGACGGGGATGCGTTTTTCGGAGAAGCTTGCCTAAAAATTTGGGTTAGGCACCATGCACGATCTCCGAGACCGACTCGTTACAGTGACTCTGGAATGGGAGCGTGCATTTGGAAACGCTCCCGCGATTACTTCAACGCTCTCGGAGTTTGACGCCGCAATTTTGCTTGGTCTCACCCTTGAGGAGTACGAGGAAAGCATGCGCGGTGCAACGGCGGTTCAGAAGGGCTATGACTTCAAGTACCAAGGCAAACGGTACCAAGTCAAGGGGAACCGTCCCAGCGGCAAGCCTGGGAGCTCCGTGACGTGGGTGCCGAAAGCGATGAACTACGATTGGGACTGCCTCGTGTGGATTCTCTATGACTCGAAGTACAAGATCGAGGAAGCGTGGCTCTGGGACGTTGCCGACTATCGCAATGAGTTTGACGTCATCAAACGCCTTTCGCCTACTCACTATCGGAGAGGACAGCAGCTTCGATGACTGGCCGCGACTTTTGCGAATGGCAAAGCTTTTCGCATGAGCGCCCAGTCCCAACGACGTTCCTACTACTCTGACGGCATGCCGGGCTCAGCCGCCCAAGGTTCCGCCATGGGCGCCCCCAACCGCGCTATCAATCCGCACATGGCAGTTTTACCCGGGCATTGGCGGCGGCGTCATCAATCCACGATCCAGCGAGGTGTACCCCCAGCAGCAGGGCCCAAACTCGTCGTCAATCCCCGGAACGGTCAGGCCATGCCGGTCCACGGATGTCCCTGACGATGTCCCCGAGGGATGCATTGAAGTTTGTTGGTACTTTTGTTGGTATCTTTTTTCTGGCGATCCAAGAAAGCCAGTCTCCAAGCGGGCATTGAGCCTTATTGCGATTCCTGTCGAAGCACCACGCTGACGTCCAACCAAGTTCGACTAAGGACGTTGGAGCGACAACCCTCCCTCTAAGCCATTGGGAATTTGTCCAGGATTGTCCAAAGAAGTGAGACACCATCCGAGAAATTTGGGGGCATCTCTGGGGGCAGAAAGCATCAGCCTGGGGGCACCTATTCTAAAGCGAGTTCTTCACAGGGAAAGGCAAGGGCGATTAGGGAACATCTCTTTCGCGGAAGCCATGGAGCGCAAGCTCAGATAGGCCGCAGAAGAGGGGCAGCCCTTCCCATCTGGACCACGAAAGTCGGATCGAAGAAGCTCAGGAAAGAAGACTTCGGGGCCTCCGCAGAAGGAAATTTAGGCCGACGTTCTATTGGCCCAATAGATATCCGCCCGCCGAATCGCATTACCAGATCCAAGGGCGTGCCACACGGTCGGCGCGTTGGAAGGCCTCGATCTCATCCTTTCGCTTCAACGTCAGTCCGATCCCGTCGAGCCCTTCGAGCAGCATCCTTCGCTCGTTGGGTGGCGCGTCAAAGTCCAGACGCCGTGTGTGACACCCCACGTACTCAGTACAGGCGTGGCACCAGGATTGATGATTGGCGCAAGCAACAAGCGTCTTCACCGTAGCACGCTCAATCCCACCTCACAACGAAGGCGATGCCACCGGGTTCCGTGGACTCCCACAAATGCGGTATTTGGCCTACAAATTGCACGACTAGACTTTTGGCCGTCCGGATCGAGGAGACGCCCCAATGATGAAGACAACCGCGCTAGGCCTTGCCTTCTGGGCAAGCGTTCTGGCCATCCCCCTGAGCGCCCAGGCACAGCCCCTGCCTGAGTTGAAGTGCGAGGAGTTGAAGGAAGAGGCCGTTGCGCCCATTGCGGCGCTCTGCAAAGCGCATATTGGCTGCGGCTATGTCCTGAACAGCCATCGCCGCTGCGCCGATGCCAAAGGTTATCTCGAGCGCTTGCAGCCACTTATCGGCGAGGGAACGAAAACGCTTTTTGGCATCCGCAAGGAGGTCACGCCGGACGCAGTGTTCACCGCCGTTTTGGGAGGCGAGGCCTACGCGAACGCGCGCGACTTGGAGGAGCGCTCCCCAGAAGCCAGAGAAACGATCCGAAAAATCGGCGAAGCGGTTCGCGCGGTCGGAGCAGGCGAGGTGTTGACCGGCCGGTGGAAAACCAACGTCCAGTGGGTCTATTACGGGCAGGTACGCGACGGCAAAAGCCAAGGCGTTGGCACGTTGATCTCGGAGTATGGCTCGATCGAGCGCGGAACATTCGGCGATGACGGCCTGAAGGGCGATGGAGACGCACCGAAGAAGACGACGCCCAACCCGATGACCGGGAGAAAGTCCATCGACGGGCCTGCCCGCACGGTCGGAAGATTTATCGATGGACACTTTGTTCGGGGGCAAATCCTCAGTATCAGCAGCGACGAGTTGTACCTGCTCGATGGAGCTTGGTCTTACGACAACGGCAAACAAACTTTCACCGGAATCAAGACTTATGCCGACGGCCGGCGCTTTGAAGGACGTATCGTCAGCAGTCTGTATGACGCGGGGCGGTTGTTGCGTGCAGACGGCACATTGGCGGAAGCGGGCAACTACGAAAAAGGCAAGCTATCGGTGGGCAGGCAATACGACGGATCAGGCAAGACCGTCATCGCTGAGATTGATCTTCCGGCCGAACGCAAGGCTGCCGAGGCGAAGGCGGAGCAAGACAAGCTGTTGCAGGCACAAGAGCAGGAACGACGTAAGCAGGAGGCTGCCGCACAGGCCGAGCAGCAATTCCGTGCCAGCTTGCAGGCGATGAATGCCGGCCAACTCTTCGCGCGAGCCGACGAACTGAACGTTCAGGGCGACCGCACCCGCGCCCGGGAAGTGCAGCGCGTACTGATGAGCCGCTTCCCCGACCATCCGCTGACGGCCACGACGGCGCGGCAGATAACAGGTGAGTCCGGTGGCAGCACGGCAGCGGGCGGAGGTTCGTCGCCAGCGGGTACGGCAAACGCAGCCGGCCGCCCCGCAGGAACGCGCCTTTCCAGCCAGACCTGCGAAGCCATGAAGCAAACTGTCATGACGACCAGGGTGCCGCCCGATGCATCGGTGACCGCCAGCACGGAAACGGTGATGTTCATGACGAAGACGGTGCTGGACATGATTGCCGGCGGCTGTCCGACGGACGGCACCACACCGGCACAGATCGAGGCGGAGCGACAGGAGCGCCAACGACAGTACGCAGCGGCCGAAAGCGCCTGCAACCAAGTGCAGTCTGGCGGGCGTCGCTGCGTGCCGCAGGCTCATTCGTCAGCAGGAGCGGTGAGCAAACCTCCAGTCGCATCAGCAGCAAACAATGCGCGGCAGTCCGCGGTCGGCTATGACCCTGTGACTGGTCGTTGCTTGCCGGTTGATTCGTGTGAATGCCAGCAGGCCTGTGGCGTGCCCCGCAGTTCTTCAGGCGGCGGGGGTATCCGAACGGCGCGCTGACCAGGCAGGTTTTTAATCTCGCCTCAAAGAGGTGCGCCAACGGTGATCTGCTTTTGGGCCACCTGTCAGCACGCTAGCAGCCCGCTCTAGTGCCGTAAGCATCGCTTTTTTTGGGCGCATCCACCTTGCTCACCGGAGATAGCGACGGCTGACTGCTTGGGCCTGTCAGCGTTAGTAGACCTTGGACGGCGACCGGTATGACTCGCGGCAAGGCGGCCTCGCGCTAGAAAGCAACCAATGCCGGCTTCGCAGCGATTTCCGCCGCCGAACTCGGGGGCCGCCGATGTCTGCTTTAAGGACGATCTCGACAGGCAAGTCCGTAGAACGGCCTGTCGTAGACCGCATTGGAACTCCCCTTGACCTGAAATTCCCTGTGCGATCGCAGCAACTGCTTCCTGCTCGCTCGGCAATGCACAACTCGATGCACTGAGCGCTCGCGGCGACGCGCCGATGATCCTGGCCATCGGCCCCGACAGCGATCTGCGTTTCGACGTGGCGATGCGCACCTATGACTACACGCCGTCGGTGCGCGCGGACGGTCCGACCTGGGACGACGAGGAGCGTGGTCGGCCAGGCGGCGGCGCCGATCATTTTCTCGACTTCATCGTCGCCCAAGCGGTGCCGGCCCTGGCGGCGCGCGCACCGCTGGATCCGCGACGCCGCACGCTGTGCGGGACACTCGTACGGTGGTTTTTTCGCGCTGCACGCGTTGTTGCGCCGGCCGCAGTTCTCCTTGCGCTACGCGGCGGCGGCCCCCCTCGTTGTGGTGGCAGGCCGGCTTCATCCTGCGCGAGGCCGAACACCCCGCCCCCTGCCGGCGGGGCGCGAGACCATGCTGTTGTTCATGCAGGGCGCCTCGACCGAAGGCGAGAGTCCTGCCGCGCCACCTCCTGCAGGTGTCAGCGCGGCGCGCGCCGAACGCCTGCGACGCCAGCGTGCCGCCGTGCCACCGCAGGCTGGCCGGGACCTGGCGGGGTGACTCGACCGCGCAGGCGTGCGTGCGCAGTACCTCGCCTTTCCCGGCATGCCTCACGGCCCGATGCTGGCGGCATCCCTGCCGCCCCGTTGACACTGGCTGCGCACCCGTTGCCGGCTTGAGCCGAAAGCTGGAGAAAAGTCGTTTCGTCCCCCCACAGGTCGCGAGGATTCTTGCGGGATCCATAGCCGCATATCCGACCCGGGCAGCCGGAATTCGGATGCATCAACCATTGCGCATGAGAAGCTCGGTGAGCTTCATCACTTTGAGAGTGCAATGGTCAAAAAGACAACTGGACAGAAAGCTGCAGAGGCGCTTCGTTACATCGCTGCCAGTGGAGCGGCCAATGCGGTTGAGCTCGAGCCCTTCTTGACTGATCCCAATCAGGCCATACGCGCCGTGGCGGCCATGAACCCGGATGCAGACGAAGAGATCCTGGATCGTTTTGCGAATGACAAGTTCTGGGGCGTCCGCATGGAAGTGGTGCGCAATGCCAATGTCAGCCAGGCCACGTTGCGCAGGCTGCTGGAGTCCGACACGCGCAAACGCGGCGTGGTGCACCACGCCGCGCGCGAGAAGCTGGAAGAGCGCGGTGTCGCATTTGGTGCTGGTGGCATGCCGGAAGACGCGGCGTAGAGAACGAAGTCGCATTTCCTGAGCGTCATTTGATCGCGTCGCTTTCGATCTCGATCACTGCGGCCGGTGTTCGTGCGGGGTCCTGTTATTGGCGCTCCGGCCTCTTGTTTCGGACGAGCAGTGCCATGGCCGCCAGCGCGACCGGAACATTCGAATCACGTATCTCAGTGCTGCCCCCCAGACGCTTGTCTGTCAGGTGGCCCGTCAACCCGCGGACCTGGGCGCCGGCTTTGCCTTGAGGCCCGCCTCGATGAAGTTCACCAGGTAGTCGACACCGGCCTCGATGCTTGTCTCCTGCAGCTTCTCGGGCCACAGCGCCTGCACCCGCGTGTGCGTGCTGTGCGAATAGAAGAATGCGCCGTAGACGAAGATGACGCGCCAGTAGAACTCTTCGCTGCTCAAGTGAGGAAGCTCGTGGCTTACGACATCCACGAAGCGGCGCGCGAAATCGTCCACGATGGAGGCTGTCAGCGCATGCACTTCATCGGCAGGGTCCATCAACATGCGGCCGTAGAACGCACGGAACGACTCGCGCTCCTGGACACTGGCTCCCGCGACAAGCAGTGAGGGCGCCATGGAGGCCCGCAGGATGTCTCGCAACGGGACCTTCCGACCCTCGAATGCATCCAGGCGCTCCTTGCGCTCCTTCATCACCGGCCCCAGGCGGCGCTCCAGCACGGCCTTGCACAGCGCCTGCTTCGATCCCCAGTAGTAGTGGAAGGCTCCCAGGTTGGCGTTGGCCCGCTCCGCGATCGCTCGCATGCTGGTGCCCCCGTAGCCATGTGCAGCAAACAGGGCCTCGGCGGCGTCGAGGATCTGGTTTGCGGTGGTGTCGGAAAGCGCCTGCCGCTTCGAAGAGACGGCGGTTTTCGCTGCGGTGGGCTTGGGCATGAGGGAAGTGGCGAGGTATTGAAGTTCGTTGACAGCCAATCCTTGAAATCATACAGTTGTATATTTATACGCACGTATGACTTAAAGGAGGCTTCATGAGATTGATCGATCTGTCCTCGACGCTGGATCCGCACGACCGCGATCTGCTTCCTCCCGCCATGGCCGCCGCTGCGGGCGTGGTGGCGCCCCGGGTGGACTATTCCCACCCGGCGACGCCGGACGGCCGAGATCGCTTCTGCCACTTCTTCGGCTGCAGCCACGACGACTTGCCCGACGGCGAGGGTTGGGGCTCGGAGGTGCTCAACGACATGTCGTCGCATTGCGGCACGCACGTGGACGCACCGCTGCACAGCGGATCGACCTGCGAGGGACGAACCTCACGCACCATCGACCAGGTCGAACTGAACGAGCTCTTCTGCCCCGGCAAGGTGCTCGATGTGCGCCCTTGGGCGCAGCCTGGGCAGGCCATCCCGGTCGATGCGCTTCGCCAGGCGTTGTCCGCAGTGGGCGAGCCCATCCGTCCCGGCGACGCCGTGCTGATCCGGACCGGACAGGAGCGATATCGCCTGGGCGAGCCGGCCTTCTTTCAGTACCCGGGGATGAGCCGCGAAGGCACGCTGTTCCTGTCGGAGCAAGGCGCCACCGTGCTCGGCACCGATGCGGTCGGCTGGGACCGTCCCTTCGCCGTGATGGCCCAGGCCTTCAAGGAAACGGGCGACAAGCAGCAGCTGTGGGACGGCCACAAGGCGATCCGCGAGAAGGAGGCCTTCATCGTCCAGCAACTGTGCAACCTCGGCGCCTTGCCGCTTCGCGGCTTCCACGTGGGCTTCTTCCCGTTGAAGCTGGCACGCGCCAGCGCCGCCCCCGCCCGTGCCGTGGCCTTCCTGTCCAACTGAGGAGCGACTTCAATGCGTATCGTGACTTTTGTGCGTGAGGGCTTTGACGCACCTCGCCTCGGTGCCCTCATCGGCGTCGACGGCGTGCTAGACCTCACGGCTCGCCACCCTGGCGAAGAGGCCTTCGGCTCGGCGTTGGCTTTCCTGCGCGCAGGCCCTGCATCCTGGGACCTTGCGCGTGCGCAGGTCGTCAAGCACGGCGGCGCTGCAGACTCCCTGGCCGGCGCCGCGTTGCTTCCCCCGCTGCCCAATCCGCCGCTGATCCGGGACTGGGGAACCATGCTCGAGCACCCCAGGTTCTTCCTGCGGCGACGCGCCGAGCAACTGGCCGCCCGAACAGCCGACCCGGAGGCCGCCATGGCCGCCGCACGAGCCGATGGCTCGCTCGAGTTGCCCCCGAACTGGTTCACCGTGCCTCGCTTCTACACCGGCAATCCGCTCAACATGATCGGGCCGGATGCCGAGATCGCCTGGCCGGGTTTCGCCGAATCGCTGGACTACGAACTCGAACTGGCCGTCGTCATCGGCGTGGGTGGCAAGGACATCCCCGTGTCGCGAGCACGCGACCACATCTTCGGGGTCACGCTGTTCAACGACTTCACCGCGCGGGATACGCAAGTGGCTGAAGGCAGCCCGGCCGGCAAGAGCAAGGACTTCGATGGCGCCTACGCCATCGGCCCCTGCATCGCCACGCTGGACGAGATCCCCGACCTCTACCAGCTGCAGGTGCAGTCGAGGCTCAATGGCCTCGTCCAGACCACCCGCAGCACCGCCGACATGCAGCTGACCTTCGAGGACATCGTGAGCTATGCCAGTCGCTCGTGCACGCTGCACCCTGGCGAACTCTTCGCCTCGGGCACCTTCGAAGGTGGCTGCGGCGTGGAGACCGGCCGGCTGCTGCGCGATGGCGATGTCATCGAACTCGAGGCGCAGGGCATCGGCACGCTGCGCAACCGGATCCGCCGCACGGCAGCGCCCGCCGCGGCAGCGAAGGCCTGAGATGACGGTTCCGCTGTACATCGTGGGCGTGGGCAGCACGCCCACGGGCCGCTTCGCGGACGTTGCGCTGCGCACGATGGCCCGCCAGGCCATCGATCTCGCCCTGGCCGACGCTGGTGCGACGGCCGACCAGGTGGGTGCGGCGTTCTTTGCCAACGTCGGCCAATCGCTCCTGCAGGGGCAGCACATGATCGGTGGTCAGGTGGCGCTGCGCGAGGCAGGATTGGATGGCATTCCGATCATCAACGTCGAGAACGCATGTGCCAGTGCGTCGACCGCCTTCTACCTCGCCTGCGCCCATCTGCGCGCCGGACTGTGTGACGTCGCATTGGCGGTGGGAGCGGAGAAGCTGTCGCACCCGGACAAGGCCCGCACCTTTTCCATCTTCGATGGCGCCCATGACGCCGAAAGGCCTGAGGCACTGCTGCGCTTTCTCGCACAACAAGCTGGTGAGGACCCCACACAAGCCCCCGTCGCACAGCAACGCAGCGTCTTCATGGACATCTATGCGGCCCTGGCTCGCGCGCACATGGCACGCCACGGCACCACGCAGCGGCAGCTGGCCCATGTGGCCGCCAAGAACCACGGCCACTCCGTGCACAACCCGTTGGCCCAGCATCGCGTCGCGATGTCGGTCGACGAGGTGCTCGCGGCCCGCGCCATCACCTGGCCCCTGACTCTGCCGATGTGTGCGCCGATCGGCGATGGCGCGGCTGCGGCGTTGATCGTGCGCGAGGACGCACTGGAGCGCTTCGATGCGAAGCGTGCGGTGCGCGTACGGGCCAGTGTTCTCGTCAGCGGATCGGACCGCATCGATGGACG
Source organism: Variovorax boronicumulans NBRC 103145 (assembly GCF_001591345.1). GTDB lineage: Bacteria > Pseudomonadota > Gammaproteobacteria > Burkholderiales > Burkholderiaceae_C > Variovorax > Variovorax boronicumulans. The sequence goes on from NZ_BCUS01000003.1 coordinate 43,514, forward strand.
CGAGACGCCCATCAGCCGCCGCGCCGCACTGCGTGCCTACGCAGAGGCCGGCGTCGGGCCCGAAGACATCGACGTGAGCGAAGTCCATGACGCCACGGCCTTCGGAGAAATCGTCCAGTGCGAACACCTGGGATTGTGCGAACCCGGCCAGGGTGGATGGCTTGCGGAACAAGGCCACACCACCTTGGGCGGTCGTCGACCCGTCAACCCCTCGGGGGGACTGGAGTCGAAGGGCCACCCCATCGGCGCCACCGGCCTGATGCAGATCCATGAGCTCGTCCTGCAATTGCGCGGCGAAGCCGGCGGACGGCAGGTGGCCAATGCGCGCCTGGCGCTCGCCGAGAACGGCGGCGGTTTTCTTGGCCATGAAGAAGCGGCCGCGACCATCACGATTCTTGAACAGGCTGCGCGACGCGCATGAGGAAATTCACCATGTATTCCAGACGCTCTCTCATCGGGCGATCACTCGCACTGGGGCTGTCCGGCCTTGCCGGCGGCGCAGCCCGGGCCGCAGCGGCCTGGCCGTCCAAGCCGATCCAAGTGATCGTGCCCGCAACCACCGGCAGCGCACCCGAGATCGTGGCTCGTCTGATCGCCGACGCGTTGTCGGCGCGCCTGTCGAACCCGGTCTATGTGGAAGGCATGCCGGGGGCCTCGGGGATCATCGGCACCGACAAGGCGCTCAAGGCGCCCGCCGACGGGCACACGCTGCTCTACGCCATGAACCAGGTGGCGACGATGAACCCGCACCTCTACCCGCGGCTTCCCTACAACCCGGCCAGGGACATGGCGCCGATCAGCCTGGTTGCGCGCGGCGGGTACGTGCTGCTCGCCCACAGCGGCCTGCCGGCCTCCGACCTCCCGTCGCTGATCGCCCTGGCCAAGCGCGAGCCCGGCAAACTGGCCTATGCCTCCACGGGCAACGGCAGCGCATTCCACCTGGGCATGGAGCTGATCAAGGCGCAGTGCGGCATCGACCTGCTGCATGTGCCCTACCGCAGTGGCGCCAATGCCAACACCGAGCTGATGGCGGGGCGCGTGCAGGTCCGGCTCGAGCCCCAGGCCTCGGCGCTGGCACTCGTTCGCGGCGGCCGCGTCAAGGCCTTGGCGGTGACCACACCCACGCGACTCCCCGTCCTGCCGCAAGTGCCGACGGTCCGGGAGACCCTGCCCGGATTCGAGCTGAGCGGCTGGAACGCCCTGTGGGCACCGGCGGGCACGCCCGCGCCGGTCATCGTGCGACTCAACGCCGAGGTGCAGGAGATTCTGAAGAGCGACGCATTCCGAAGCCATCTGCTGCAACTCGGCCTGACACCCGAGGGCTCGACGCCGGCCGAACTGGCTGCGCTGACGGCGCAAGAGACGGCGCAATGGAAGGCCCTGATCGACAAGACGGGCATCAAGGCGGACTGACATGACGGATTTCAAGACACTGGCCGATCTCGTCGGCCACCATGCGCGCACGCGTCCCCATGCGATCGCCCTCACGTTCGAGGCGGGCCGGGCCTTGCCCGAGCAGCAGCGCAGCTTCCTGCAACTGCACGAAAACGGCCTGGCGCTGGCCCGGGCCCTGCAAGGCCTGGGCATCCGACGTGGCGACGCCATCGCGCTGGTGATGGCGAACCACCCCGAGTTCGTCGAAGCCGTGGTGGCGACCGCGCACCTCGGGGCGGTGCTGGTACCGATCGATGCGCGGGCGCAAGGCGACAGGCTCGCCGCACTGATCGATCGCACGCACTGCGTGGGTGTGATCGCCGCGGACTATGCGGCCGCTGCGGTCGCGCAGATTCGATCGCGCGCGACCCACCTTCGCTGGGTCGTGCGTGTGGTCTCGGGCGAACTTGCGGCAGATGCGCCGCGCGCCTGCGAAGCGCTGGACTACGCGCAACTGCTGGCCCGTCACACACAGGCAGGCCTCCCCTCGGCACACTTCACGCCCGTCGATCCCGATGACCCCATGCAGATTCTCTTCACCTCCGGCACGACCGGAGAGCCGAAGGGGATCGTGATCACCCACCGCCGCTTCGTCGACACGGCGGCACTGGCGGCCTCCGCCTTCGGCTACACCGGCGACGATCGCCTCTACTCCGGCCTGTCGCTGACGCACGCCAATGCCCAGTTGGTCACGCTGGGTGCAGCCCTGAGGCTCGGGATCGCCTGTGTCATCTCGCGCCGCTTCACCAAGTCGCGGTTGTGGGAGATCGTGCGTCGGCACCGGTGCACCGCCTTCACCTTGCTGGGCGGCATGACCACCGCTGTCTATTGCGAGCCGCCGTCGCCCGGCGATCGGGATCATGTCGTGCGCTTCGTCGTCGCCGCGGGCATGCCGCAGGCCATCTGGCGTGACTTCGAGCAGCGCTTCGGCGTCCATGTTCTGGAGTTCTACGGCACCGCCGAAGGCGGGCTGACGGTCAACCCTTTCGGGAAAGGTCCGATCGGCAGCATCGGCCGCCCGCACCCGGCGTTCTCCGTCCGCATCGTCGCCGAAGACGACAGCGATGCGCCTGCGGGCACGCCGGGCGAACTGGCGTTCCGGCCGGCCAACGGTGCACCCTTCGACATCGCCTACTTCGAAGACCCGCAGGCCTCGCAGAGCAAAGGCAAGGACGGTTGGCTCTGGACCGGCGACATCGTGCGCGCCGATGCGCACGGCTGGCTCTACTTCGAGCACCGCCGCGGCCATGGCATTCGCCGCAACGGCGAATTCATCGACTCGGCGCAGATCGAGAAAGCCATCGCGGACACCGGACTGGTCCGCGATGCGTTTGTGTTCGGCACGGCAGCGGCCTCGGGGGCGCCTGGCGAACGCGATGTCGTCGCAGCCGTCGTCCCCCATCACGCCGACCTGGACCTTTCGGTGCTCCATGCGCGTTTGCGCGAGACGCTGTCGAAGAACGCCCTTCCCGGGCGGCTGATGGCCATCGAAGCGATCCCCAAGACCGCGTCGGAAAAGCCGTTGGCGCGGGTTCTGGAGGAATGGCTGCGCGACGGGACGGTCGCGACCGTGTTCGAGGCGCCCTCAGCCTAGACACAAGACCTGGGCGCAGGCGGCGGCAGGCCGTTTTCCCCCTGCGCAATCAACAACAACGAAGGAGACATTCATGCACAACCACGGGCGTAAGCTTTTTCTTCCCATCTCACTTGCATCGCTGTTCATCGGGCCTTCGAGCTGGGCGCAGTCTTCTGTGACGCTCTTCGGCGTCATTGACATCTCGGTGAGCCACTACCAGACCAAGAGCGTGCTGCCCGCAGGCCTGCCTTGGTGGTCCCTGGCAGCGCCGGCATCCATCTCGCAAGGCGCCACGAAGCTCGCGTCGGGCGCGCACACCCCTTCTCTCTTGGGCATTCGCGGACAGGAGGATCTGGGCGGCGGGCTTGCTGCAGGCTTCTGGCTGGAATCCACACTCACACCGGACGACGGAGCCCAGGGGCTTGGCGTTTTCGACCGCCGCTCGACAGTCAGCCTGTCGGGGCCGTTTGGCGAAGTGCGCCTGGGCCGGGACTATGTGCCGACCTATTGGAATCTGACGGTCTTCGATCCCTTTGGCACGGTCGGGGTTGGCGCGAACCTATGGAATCCGATCGGCACGGGGCTCACCACCAGCCACGGAAAGTCGCCCGCGAACCTGATGCCCTTTGACAACTACGTTCGCGCCTCCAACAGCGTCGGCTATTTCCTGCCGGGCCATCTTGGCGGGTTCTACGGCCAGGTCATGTACTCGCTGCATGAGAACCCGAAGCAGAGTGGCGTGAGCCACAGTCCGAGCAAGGGAGGGCAAAACGTCGGGGGGCGGTTCGGCTATCAACGTGGCCCGCTCAACCTGGCCATCGCCTACCAGGAAGACACCAAGGACGATCTCAGCGGATTCGACAAGGACCGTTTGAAGATCCTCAACGCTGGGGTCTCCTACGATTTCGATGTCGTCAAATTGTTCGGCCAGTTGTCGCAGATCCGGGATGAGCGCAGCAAGATGAACGTAGCCAACATCGGCGGCATTCCATATCCCTTCAGGAACGAGAGCAATGGAAAGTACACCGGCGGCTTGATCGGCATCACGGCCCCGGTCGGGCCTGGATTGATCCGTGCGTCCTATTCGCGCGTGAACTACGCATCTCCTCATGCGGTGAATGCCTTGAATCCCGCTGCATGGGTGCAAGACAACGATGCCAGGATCGAGAAGTTCGCCGTCGGCTATGTGTACAACCTGTCAAAGCGCACGGCGCTCTATGCCACTGTTGCGCGAACCAAGATGAAGTGGAACGGGTCCGTGAATGCGGCGATGGCCATCAGTCCCGGAGGCGGGGTGAGGTTTGCGAACGGCATTGCCGGGGTCAGCGCACCTTATGTCCCCTCGAGCACCACCGGCTACGACATGGGCATTCGGCACGCCTTCTGAGGGCACTGACTCGCGCTGCGGACCTTCCAGGTGGTCGGCCCTGAACTCCCGCGTGCCGCAGCGCTGCGCGCTTGCCGGGCAAAGGGAAGGCCCGCACAGGGGCCGTCTCTTCCGCCCCGGAAGGGCAACGCTCTTTGACTCACAAGGCGCACGCGGTGCAACGGCAAGGATCCAGAAGGAGCGATGCATCACTGTCTAGCGTGCTCGATTGCGCATCGCATACAACAGCACGAGCGTCGCGATGATTTCCAGTCCCGCGACCGCATAGAGGCCCGCGGCCACGCTTCCCGTCGACGTCTTCAGCCACCCCATCGTGAAGGGCGCAGCGAACCCCGCCAGGTTGCCGACCGAGTTGATGAAAGCGATGCCACCCGCCGCAGCGGTGCCCGTGAGAAAGGAAGCGGGGATCGACCAGAACACGGGAAAGGCGGCGAGGATGCCGATGGTCGCAAAGCTCAACGCGACCATGGCGAGCACAGGTTGCTCGATCAACACGCCGGTGGCCACGAGCCCGACGCCGGCAATCAGCGTCGCATAGGCGCAGTGCCGCCGCCGCTCACCGGTGGCATCCGAATGCATGCCATTGAGCACCATCGCGACCGTTCCCAGAATGAACGGAATGGCCGACAGCAGGCCGATGTTCAGCGTGCCCTTCACGCCCAGCTCCTTGACGATCGAGGGCGTCCAGAACGCAATGGTGGCGTTGCCGCTCACGATGCAGAAATAGGCGGCGGTGCACAGCCACAGCATGGGGTTGCGCAACGCCCGGCCGAAGCTCGATTGCTTGGGGGCGTCGGCGTTCTCCTTCTGCAGTTCGGCGGCCAGCGCGTGCTTCTCGGCCTCGGTCAGCCAGCGTGCGGATTGGGGCCGGTCCGGCAGCCAGGCCAGCACCGCGAAGCCGGCAAGCACCGAAGGAATGCCTTCGAGCAAGAAGAGCCACTGCCAGTTTCGAAACGGCGCGACGCCTTCCATGCCGCTCATGATCAGTCCCGCGAGCGGCCCGCCGACGACGCCCGCGATGGCAAACGAGGTCATGAAGAGGCCGTTGATCTTGCCGCGGCGATGCGCCGGCACCCAGTACGTCAGGTACAGCATCACGCCCGGGAAAAAGCCGGCCTCGAATGCGCCGAGCAGGAAGCGCAGCACATAGAAGGACGTGGGCGTTTCCACGTAGATCATCGCCATCGACGTGAGGCCCCAGAGGATCGTGATGCGCGCGAGCGTCTTGCGCGCACCGATCTTCTGCAGCAGCAGGTTGCTCGGCACCTCGAACAGGAAGTAGCCGATGAAGAAGATGCCGGCGCCCAGCCCGTAGACCGCTTCGCTGAACTGCAGGTCCTGCAGCATCTGCAACTTGGCGAAGCCCACGTTGACGCGGTCGATCCACGCCAGCAGGAACAGGAACACCAGGAACGGCACCAGCCGCCATGCGATCTTGCGGTGCATGCGGTCGTGATCCGAGGGAACATGGGCGCCGGCCGAAGGCCGCGCGAGGGATGAGACAGAGGTAGCTTCCACAGCAGTTTCCTTTTTCTTCAATGGCAGAACTCCAGGAATGCGCCAGCCCTTCATGGTGTACGCATAATGTTTATAAATATATTTATAGACATTCCACCGCACATTGGTAGTTACCCTCCGTGGGATCTGTCTCCGCCGGTTTCATCGTTCGCGAATCGAGAAAGGACCTTTGCCGCCGGCACGGTTTCCGCGCGACTTCGTTCCTCCTAAGGTCAGCACCTGGCACCGCGCAGTGCGTGCCAAGCCAACCAAGCAACCGAACGAAATGGAGCAGTTTTCAATGTCGCAATGGATACGCAGGATCGGCGCCGCGGCGTCTGTGTGGGGCGCAATGAGCGTCACCCTCGCCTTCGCAGCCCCCGTCGTGGGCAAGAGCCCGTGGGGCCCGAACGACGAACTCGGCCGACTGAACCTCATGACCGCGAGCACCAAGGCCCAGGTGCTTTCCCGCGCGGACGGTGCGCGTGTGTACGACCTGTCGGTCGAGTACTTCGTCGGCATGCCGAGCTGGCACGGCATCGGCGACCCGCGCTACCAGATCTGGATGACGCACACGCCGCACGGCACCGTGGTCGATGACCCGATGGGCGTCGGCCACACGCAGAACAAGCACGTGAGCTACACCGGCGCGGCCATCTCGATGTACACCCACATGGGCACGCACATCGACGCGCTCAACCATTTCGGCCTCGACGGCAAGATCTGGAACGGCTTCGAGGCGCGCGAACACCTGGGCGACCGCGGCTGGAAGAAGACCGGCGCCGAGACCATCCCGCCGATCGTGGCCCGCGGGGTCCTGATCGACGTTGCTGCCGCCAAGGGCGTCGAGATGCTGGCGCCCGGCTACCGCGTCACCCGGGCCGATCTGCAGGAGACGCTCGACAAGCAGCGCGTGAAGCTGGAGACAGGCGACGTGGTCCTGATCCGCACCGGCCGCATGAAGCTCTACGACAAGGCCGACGCCTACATGGATTCGCCGCCGGGCATGAGCGTGGATGCCGCGCGCTTTCTCGTGGAGTCGGGTGGCGCGATGGTCGTGGGTGCAGACAACCTGAGCTTCGAGACCTTCCCGCCCGACGCCGACGACAACTACGTGCCGGTGCACACCTACCTGCTCGCGCAACAGGGCGCGCCGATCATCGAGCTGGTCAACCTGGAAGCGCTCGCCAAGGACCGCGTCTACGAGTTCGCGTTCATCGGTGCGTCGCTCAAGCTGCGTGGCGGCGACGCTGCACCGATGCGCCCCATCGCCATCCCGCTGCGGCGCTGAGACGCTCGCGCGTGCTGCGTTGGCCTCGTCGGCTGGTACGCTCGGCGCCATGGATCGCTACGCTGCCATGCAGTACTTTTGCCGCGTCGTCGAGCAGGGCAGCCTGGCCGCTGGCGCCCGCGCGCTGAACCTCTCGAACTCGGTCGTCACGAAGGCCATCCAGTCGCTGGAAGCCTGGACCGATTGCCGCCTGCTCGCGCGAACCACGCGCAGCATGCAGCTCACCGAAGCCGGCGAGCGCTTCTACAGCTTCTGCCAGCGGACACTGGCAGACACCGAGCGCACGCTGACCGATGTCCGTTCGGTGAGCCGCGGGTTGACCGGGCGGCTGGTCGTGGCCGCGCCGGTGTCGCTCACGCTGTCGCATCTCCACGTGCATCTGCATGCGTTCCAGGCGCAACACCCGGGCATCGAGCTCGAGATGCGGCTGAACGACCGGCCGGTCGATCTGGTACGCGAAGGCATCGACGTCGCGCTGCGCGGCCAGGCGCGGCTGGAAGATTCGAGCCTGGTGGCCAGGCCGCTGATGGACCTGGCCCGCGTGGTGTGCGCCGCGCCCTCCTACTGGGAGCGCCATGGCCGGCCCACGACACCCGCCCACCTGTCGGGCCACAACTGCCTGCAGTACCTGTTGGGCGACGACCGCGATGAATGGGTGTTCGACGGACCGGACGGGCGCGCACGTGTGCGGGTGAGCGGCACGTTCCGCGCCGACAACAGCCTGCTGCTGATCGACGCGATGCGCCGGGGCGTCGGGCTGGGCCTGGTGCCGTCGGTGATGGTGAAGGATGCACTGGCCGATGGCTCGTTGCAGACCGCGCTCGACGCCTACGTGGCGCCGCCTCGGCGCCTCTTTGCGGTCTACCCGACGCGCGACCACCTGATGCTGAAGGTGCACGCGCTGGTCACCTTCCTGAAGCAGCAGTTGCCGCCGCTCACCCCATCAGTTCCTTCGGTAGCGCCGCCATGAACGACGCGAAGTTGGTCGAGCCCTGGCCGGGGCTCATGTGCTCGACCATCAGTTCGGCCGCCGCCCTGGCATCGCGCCGTTGAATCGCGTCGAGCAGCTTGGAATGCTGCTCCCATGACGACTTGAGGCGCCCGAACGCGGCAAAGGCGTGGCGCCTGTAGGCGCCCGTCTGCGAACGCATCCGCAGGATTTCCTGGCGCAGGTAGGGATTGCGCGCCCCCTGGTAGAGCGCCTCGTGGAAGCGCCTGTTGTGCTCCTGCCAGGCCTTGACGTCTTCTTTCTTGACCGCGGCGGCGGCGCGCTCGTGCGACTTGGCGAGGTCGAGCCGCTCTTCGGGCGTCATGCGCTCACAGGCCAGCCGCACGCACAGGCCCTCGAGCTCGGCCAGCAGCTCCCACATGGCCAGCAGCTGGGTCATGTCCATCTTCGCGACGACCATGCCGCCACGCGGCAGGCTTTCCACCAGGCCCTGGGCCTGCAGCTGAAGCAGCGCCTCGCGCACCGGCGTGCGCGAAACCTCGTAGGCCGTCATCAGCGCCTGTTCGTCCACCGTGTCTCCGGGCAGGAGCGTGCCGTCGCGGATGGACTCCTCGACCGCAAGGCGGATGCGTTCAGCGGTTTTCATGGGGCGAGCTCCCGTAAAACAACGATTGAATAAAACATTTTTGTGAGTTATAAATATATTTATAGACCTCATCCATCTTTTAATTTTACCTGCTCCAGAGAGAGCGCACGGTGCCAGGAGACCGCTTTGACCGACCCCACCCTCGAGCCATGGAAGACATGGGTCATGCTGAGCCTGCAGTTGCATGGCATCGATGCCGCACCCGGACTTCAGGTCCGCGCGGCGCGCACGTTGGCACGGCTGGCGCCCATGACGAGCCGCCTGGCCGCCGGCACCACACCGCCGTTCGACATCCGCCCCGTGGAGCTCGCGCATGAGTGATGCGGGCATGCCCTCCATCGCCGCGCTGCGCCGGTCGATTGCCACGGGCGCCAGCTCGGCCGACGAAGCGCTGGCTTTGCAGCGCGACGCCTTCGAGCGCGGTGCTGCCGTCCATCACTGCGTGGTCGAGCGCGCGACGGACAGCCGGCCGGTCGCGCATGCGCCGCTCTCCGGCATCGCGATGGCGCACAAGGACGTGTTCGGCACAGGGCTGCGCGCCGCAGGGCAAGGACGACCGGAAGGCGCTGCGGCCGATGCGGTGACCAGCCCTCCTTCCGCCCCGTTGCGACGCCTCTCCGAGCATGGCGCGACCTACCTCGGCGCCCTTGTGATGGCGGAGTACGCTTGCGGCGCCACCGCGGAGAACCCGCACTTTCCCGCACCGCTGAATCCGCTGGACCCGGCGGCGGCGGTCGGCGGGTCATCCAGCGGCTCGGCCGTGGCGGTGGCTGCCGGCTTGTGCCGGGCCTCGCTGGGGACGGACACCGCGGGGTCGGTGCGCATTCCCGCATCCACCTGCGGCGTGGTCGGATTCAAGCCCGGCGCCGACGTGATCGATGCGGGTGGCGTGTCGCAGCTCGCGCCGTCGCTGGACACCGTCGGCGTGGTGGCGCGCTCGGTGTCGGATGCGGCCCATGTGTTCGCGGCGCTGCTGCCCGACGAGGCGCCGATGGCGCAGCGTCTGCTCAGCCTGGAAGGCATCGAGGAAGACCTGTCGCGCCACCGCCGCTGGCGCGTGGCGTCGGCACTGGACCAGCCCGACCTGCGCGACGATGTTGCAAGCCGGCTCGGGGCATTCGAATCTCGCGCCACCTCGCACGCGGTGGCATGGCATCGTGCGTCCTTGCGTGGACTCGACGAACTGTCGAGTCTTGCCCAGATCGTGCTCCACGTCGAGGCCGCGGCCACGCATGCGCACAGCGTGCGCCACGCATTCGGCTCGCTGGCGCCGATCACGCAGGCAATCCTCCTGCCGGGCTGGGCCGTCCCGGCCGCCTGGTACCGGCACGCCTGCCAATCCCGCGCGGGCTGGCGCGACGCCTTCGTCGCCGGGCACCTTGCGCAAGCCGACGTGCTGCTGTTGCCTTCGCTGCCGCGCGGCGTGCCCGATGCACAAGCGGTGACCACCACCTCCGACCGCTTCGACCCGCGCGAACTGGTCGCACTGCACCGGTACCACGCCTTCGTGAACTACCTCGGACTCCCTGCGTTGTCGTTCCCGATCGGCACCGACGCGCGCGGCCGGCCCGTTTGCATCCAGGCCATCGGTGCGCCGGGCGCCGAGGCCGAGCTGCTGGCCTTCGGGCACCAGTTCGCCGCGTCGACAGGCGCTCCTTCCGTTCCCGCGCCGCGCACCGCCCATCGCGCCAGCACCCCGCTTCATTGACTTCCCACGGAGAAACCATGCCCAAGATCAACGCCTCCCCTGCCCTCGCACGCTTTCGCGTGCTCGACCTGTCGCGTGTTCGCGCCGGCCCCACATGCGTGCGCATCCTTGCGGATTTCGGCGCCGACGTGATCCGCATCGAGCCCCCGGCGGGTGTAGACCCGAACGAGGCGATGTTCGCAGCCGACCGCTGGGGCGGCGACTTCCAGAACCTCAACCGCAACAAGCGATCGATGACGCTGAACCTCAAGAAGCCGGAAGGGCTCGAGGCCTTCATGCGGCTGGTGAAAACAGCCGACGTGGTGGTGGAAAACTGGCGCCCCGACGTCAAGGCGCGACTGGGCATCGACTACGAGGCGCTGCGCGCGGTCAATCCCCGGATCATCCTCGCGAGCATCTCGGGCTTCGGCCAGGACGGTCCCTATGCCTGGCGCCCGGGCTTCGACCAGATCATCCAGGGCATGGGCGGGTTGATGTCGGTCACGGGCTTCCCGGCACAGGGCCCCGTGCGCGCCGGTCTCGCGGTGGCCGATTCGGGCACCGGCGTCTATGCAGCAGCGGGCATCCTGATCGCGCTGCTGGAGCGCGAGCGTTCCGGGCAGGGGCAATGGGTGCACGGCTCGCTGCTGCACGCGCAGGTGGCGCTGATGGACTTCCAGGCCGCGCGCTACCTCAACGACGGCGACGTGCCCGCCCAGGCAGGCAACGACCACCCGACGAGCAGCCCGATGGGCCTCTTCCAGGCGAGCGACGGCGTGTTCAATCTCGGCGCGTCGGGCGAAGGCAACTGGGTGCGGTTGTGCGAATGCCTGCAGGCTCCGCAGCTGAGAGCGGTGCCCGAATTCGCCACCGAGAAGCTGCGCGTCGAACACCGGCTGGCACTCAACGAAGCCCTGGCCGAGGTCTTCAAGAGCCAGACGGTTGCGCACTGGGTCGAACTGCTGAACCGCGCCGGCGTGCCCGCGGGCCCCGTCTATTCGATTCCGCAGGTCTTCGAGGACGCCCAGGTGAACCACCTGGGCATCGCGCAGGATGTGGAAGCGGGCAATGGCCGGCGCTACCGGCTGGTGTCGCAGCCCATCACGCTGGCGCGCACGCCAGCGCGCATCGCGCACGCCGCCCCGGCCTGGGGCGAGCACACCACCGAGATGCTGACCGAGATCGGCTACACGCCTTCCGACATCGAACAGCTGCAAGCGAAGGCCGCGGTATGAGCGAAGGACACATCCGGGCCGAGACCGCAGCGGGGGTCGGGACCCTGGTGATCAGCCATGCGCGCAAACACAACGCGATGACGCTGGCCATGTGGCAGCAGCTCGCCGAAGCCGTACAGGCGCTGGCCGACGACCGCGCCGTGCGCGTGATTGTCGTCACCGGTGAAGGCGACGCCGCTTTCGTCTCGGGCGCCGACATCAGCGAGTTTGCGCAACAGCGCAGCGGCACCGACGCCGTGGCCACCTACGACCATGCGGTGGCGACCGCCCAGCGCGTGCTGGCCGAATGCGCCAAGCCGACAGTGGCGCGCATCCAGGGCATCTGCATGGGCGGCGGCATGGGCATCGCCCTCGCCTGCGACCTTCGCTTCGCCGCGTCGAGCGCGCGCTTTCGCATGCCGGCCGCGCGCATCGGCCTGGGCTACGCGTTCGAGGGCATGCAGCGGCTGGTGAGATTGCTGGGCGCACCGGCTACCTTCGACCTGTTCTACACGGCGCGCAGCCTCCACGCCCCCGAGGCGATGCGCCTGGGCCTGGTCAACGACTGCATCGACGCCGAGATCTTCGACGCCGAAGTGGCGTCACGCGTGGCGCTGATCGCCCAGAACGCGCCGCTGGCCTTGCGGGCCGCAAAGGCCGCGATTCTCGCTACGCTGGAGCCCCCGACAGCGCAAGCCCGGGAAGCGATCGACGCGATGGTGCGCCAATGCTTCGCCAGCCGGGACTACGCCGAGGGCCAGGCTGCATTTGCCGAGCGACGCGCGCCGCATTTCGAAGGGAGCTGAACCGATGACCGCCACCCTGCAAGAGAACCCGTCATGAGCAATCCCCGCGTCCCCTTTCAACTCTCGTCCGAGCGCCCGCCGTTGATGCCGCTGGACGGCGGCCACATCCTCGCGCACATCGTCGTGAACGTGGAGCACTGGCCTTTCGACCGCCCCATGCCGCGCACGCTGCTGACGCCGCCGCACGGCAAGGAGACGGTGCCCGACGTGCCGAACTTCAGCTGGGCCGAATACGGCCTGCGCTGCGGGCTGCCACGCATGATCGAGGCGCTGCGCAGCCGCGGATTGCGCGCGTCCGCCAGCCTCAACGCCTCCGTGATCGATTCGCACCCGAGCGCCGCGCAGGCCATCCTGGAGGCCGGCTGGGAATTCATCGGCCACGGGGTGCAGCAGCAGTCGCTGGCGCAACTCGACGGGCACGCCCAGGCGGAAGCCATCGTGAAGTCGCTCGACCGCATCGCCGCCTTCACCGGCGTCCGTCCGCGCGGCTGGCTCTCGCCCGGGCTGCGCGAAGCGGCGGACACACCCGACATCCTCGCCGCCGCCGGCATCGACCATGTGTTCGACTGGTGCCTGGACGACTTGCCGTGCTGGATGCAAACCGAGCACCGTTCGCTGATGGCCCTGCCCTACATGCTGGAGGTCAATGATTCGGTGATCTATGCGGTCGAGAAGCACTCCTCGCCCGAAATGAAGCTGCGACTCGAACGCACCCTGGAGGTCTTTGCGCGCGAGGTCGCCCGCCTCGGCCAGCCCCGGGTGCTGGCCATCGGGCTGCATCCGCACCTGATGGGCGTGCCCCACCGCATCGGCGATTTCGAAGCCATGCTGGACCTGCTGCTCGCGCACCCGATGGTGCGGGTGGTCACGGGTTCGTCCCTCCATGACTGGTACGCCGCGCAGGTCCCCGCGCCGGCGCCGCTCGTTGCCCGGTCCGGCGACGTCCCCTTTGTCCCGATGCCTCAATGAACGCCATCGACACCCTCATCGCCCACGTGCGCTCGCGCGATTTCGACTCCCTGCCACCCGAAGCGGTGAATGCGGCGCGGATGTTCATCTACGACACCATCGGCGTCGGCATTTCCGGCTCGCGCCATCCGCGCATGCCGGCGCTCAAGCAGGCAGCGCAGTCCCTGGGCGACGGCGACGCCGTCACGGTCTGGGGCAGCGGTGAGAAGCTGCCGTTCCCATCGGCCGTGATGCTCAATGCCTACCAGGTGTTCAACCAGGAGTTCGATGCGGTGCACGACGTCGCCGTGGTCCATGCCTTCGCCTGCATCGTGCCAGCCGCGCTCGGCTATGCCCAACGCGAAGGCGGCGTCTCGGGCAAGGCGTTGATCACGGCCGTGACGCTGGGACTCGACGTGGCCATCTACGTCGCTCTGGCGCAGCGTGCGCCGATGCGCTTCTTCCGCCCTGCCATGTGCGGCGGCCTCGGCGCCACGGCCGCACTGTGCAAGCTCGCCGGCATGGACGCCGACACGATGCACAACGCGCTCGGCCTCATGTACAGCCACCTCTCCGGCACCATGCAGGCCCATGCCGAGGGCTCGCCCGCGGTCGGCCTGCAGGTGGGACTGAATGCACGCGCAGCCGTCACCGCCTTCGAACTGGCGCGTGCCGGCTTCCCGGGACCGCGAGACATCCTGGAGGGCCCGTTCGGCTACTTCGCGCTCTATGACTTCGGCCAGTCGCGCTGGGCCGACGTGGCGAACGACGTCGGCCAGGTCTTCCAGATCGCGCGCATGAGCCACAAGCCCTACCCTACCGGCCGCGCGACCCATGCGGGCGTCGATGCGGTCGTCGATCTCATGGCCACGCACGGCTTCGGTGCGGACGACGTGGAAACCGTGCGCGTGCATGCCTCGGCGCTGATCGCGCGACTCGTGGGGCGGCCGGCGCAGCCTGGCATGGACTCGGCCAGCGCCAAGCTCAGCATGGGCTACGTGGTGGCAACGGCACTGCGCAAGGGTCGGGTGGGCATCGAGGCCTTCGACCCGCCCGCGTTGAACGACGCACGCACCTTCGAGCTGGCACGCCGGGTCGAGGTGCTGGACGACGGCAATCCCAACCCGAACGCCCTGGGCCCGCAAGTGGTCGAGGTGGTGCTCAAACGGGGCGACACGCTGCGGCTGGCCGTGCCGCACTTTCTCGGCAGCCCCGGCCGGCCGCTGCCCGCACCCGATCAGCAGGCCAAGTTCATGGCCTGCTGCGCCTCGATCAAGCCGCGGCTGCCGCCGTCACAGGCCGAAACACTGGATTCGGCACTGCGCCGGCTCGAGGAACTGCCTGACGTGCGCGAACTCATCCCACTGATGACGGCGCCCGCCTGACACCCCGGGGCCGCCCGGCCCCCTTCGCTTCTTTCCGTTCCCTGCATCGGTCGTTCATTGCGCCCTCGTGGCCGCAAGGGATGCGCGCGCTCGCGCGGCCGATGCCCCACTCACCCTGCCATCGAGATACACCATGAACCGCTCTTCCGACAACTACCAGGACATCCGTGACGCCGTGCGCGCGCTGTGCGCCGAGTTTCCCGACGAATACCACCGCAAGATCGACGAGCAACGCGCCTACCCCGAAGCCTTTGTCGATGCGCTGACTGCCGCGGGCTGGCTGGCAGCGCTGATCCCGCAGTCCTACGGCGGTTCCGGCCTCGGGCTCGCGGAAGCCTCGGTGATCATGGAGGAGATCAACCGCTGCGGCGGCAACTCCGGCGCCTGCCACGGCCAGATGTACAACATGGGCACGCTGCTGCGCCACGGCAGCGAGGCGCAGAAGAGCCGCTACCTGCCGAGGATCGCCAGCGGCGAGCTGCGGCTTCAGTCGATGGGCGTGACCGAGCCCACCACCGGCACCGACACCACGAAGATCAAGACCACCGCCGTGCGCAAGGGCGACACCTATGTCGTCAACGGGCAGAAGGTGTGGATCTCGCGCGTGCAGCACTCCGACCTGATGATCCTCTTGGCGCGCACCACGCCGCTGGCCGAGGTGAAGAAAAAATCCGAAGGCATGTCGATCTTTCTGGTTGACCTGCACAAGGCCATCGGCAACGGCCTGACCGTACAGCCGATCGCGAACATGGTGAACCACGAGACCAATGAGCTGTTCATCGAAAACCTGGAGATTCCGGCGGACCACCTGATCGGCGAGGAAGGCCAGGGCTTCCGCTACATCCTCGACGGGCTCAACGCAGAGCGCACGCTGATTGCCGCGGAATGCATCGGCGACGGCAAATGGTTCATTGACCGCGTGACCGGGTATGTGAAGGACCGTGTCGTGTTCGGCCGCCCGATCGGTCAGAACCAGGGCGTGCAATTCCCGATTGCCGAGAGCCACATCGAAGTGGAAGCCGCCGACCTCATGCGCTGGCGTGCCTGCGAGCTTTTCGACGCCCGACAGCCTTGCGGCGCGGAAGCGAACATGGCGAAGTACCTGGCCGCCAAGGCCAGCTGGGAGGCCGCCAATGCGTGCCTGCAGTTTCATGGCGGTTTCGGCTTTGCCAACGAGTACGACGTCGAACGCAAATTCCGGGAGACCCGGCTCTACCAGGTGGCGCCGATCTCGACCAACCTGATCCTCGCGTATGTCGCGGAACATCTGCTCGGTCTGCCGCGCTCGTTCTGAAGAAGCCAGGCTGGGACTGCAACACAAGTGGAAGCGGACACTCAGGTGGGCCGGGTTGAGTGTCAGCAACCAGTCTGAAGCAGCCGCCCAACGCGGGCGACGTTCCGTATGTCGGCCTGTTGGGCCACGCCCTGTCCCATCAAGGCGCCTCTGAGAAAAACCACTTTCGCGCCAACGACGAACCTATTGCCCAACCGACGATAACGATAGGCACGTAAACGCCTGGTTATCGGAAGTTGAGAGCGCAAAGCAACCAGTAGAAACGTGCTGCACTCAGGTCAATAGTTCATCCCTGCGAGAGGCAGGTATGCAGCGGCTGCCGGCATCCCCCGGCCTCGCTCGACGGGTACTATCAACCAGGAACGGAAGTTCACGGAAAGTGCATAGGCCGCTAGTAAGCGCTCATTCTTGGGAGCCGCCGAATGAAGTTTCGGATTGATCACATCTTTGCCCGTGGGCGGCCTGTGCGCTTCTTTTATGAAAGCTAGATGAGGGCGAATTTTCTCTCTCTCTCTCTCTCTCTCTCAGAAACACCTTGCCTCGGTGGGGTCCCAATCAAGTGGTCGCTTTCTCAACCGCGTGCAGCTCGGGGGGAAGACGGGTAGATCCGTAATGGTCTTTTTTTTCCCAAGAGTAGCGAGCCCCGATCAGGAGCGCGGCAATCCCAACCCATGCAGAGCGATCAAGTTCCGCTGAATCTCCGCCGTGCCACCGCCGATCACGGTCACGATCGAAAAACGCAGCAGTTGCTCGAACCGGCCCGCGGCGACCGCGCCATGCGCCCCCTTGGATAGCGTCGCCGCAGCGCCCAGAATATCGAGCGAGACTTGCCCCAACTGCTCCATCAGTTCGCCGGTGTACGCCTTGCTCATGGCGGCTTCATGGATCGGGGCCTTGCCTTTCTCCGCCATTTCAATACTGTTCATGAACAACTGCCGTCCGGCCTCGACCTGGGCGGCGAGCGCTCCAATGCGATCACGAACGGCACCATCGGTACGGCCTGATTGCAGGCTGTCGTCGACCTCGCGCACGCATCGGACCAAGCATTCGAATTCGGCACGCGCGTTAGCGATGAAACTGCCCATCATCATTCGCTCGGTGGCCAATGCGGAGGTGAGGATCGTCCAACCTTGGTTGACCTCACCGACAAGCGCATGTGCAGATACTCGCACGTTGTCGAGGAATTCTTGGCAGAAAGTGTGCCCGTACATGGCCATCGACGGGCGCACCGTGAGACCCGGAGTCTTCATTGGCACGATGAAGAGGCTGATGCCGGCGTGCGGCCGCTGCGCAGTCCGATCGGTGCGCGCCGCTAGCCACATGTAGTCGGCTTTCTCTGCGGCCGTGGTCCAGATTTTCTGTCCGTTGATCACCCATTCGTCGCCGTCGCGCTCGGCGGTGGTCTGCATCGAGGCGAGGTCGGAGCCCGAGCCGGGTTCGCTGTAGCCTAGGCAGAAGGTGATTTCCCCGCGAGCGAGCTTGGGAAGGAACTCAGCCTTCTGCGCTGGCGTGCCGAACGACATCAGGGCATGAGCCTGGATGTCCCCACGGCCACCCATCGGCGCGCCAACGCGCTGAATTTCTTCCATGAAAGCCAATTGCTCGCGGGGCGTGCGGCCTTCGCCGCCGTAGGCGCTGGGCCAACTCAGACTGTTCCATCCTTTGCGGCCCAGCAATGCGGTGAACCTGGTGTCGTAGCCCCATTCTTCGTACGGTCGGTCAATCTCGTCTTCCCGGCTTTCGGGCACCCAGTTGTCCTTCAGCCAGTCGCGCACTTCCACGCGAAATGCATTGCCCGCAGTCCCCAGGTCCTGTTCTGGAAGTGCCTGCCCCTGGTCGAGCAGCGCCTGGGCCAATTGCTCCCGGGCACGGCGCACCCCACCCAGGCGTGCCAGGTCGGCATGAATTCGCCGGAAATGCCGAGGTGCCTCATGTTCTTCCGAGTAGCCGACGGCACCGAAGGTGTGGTGCACCTCCAGCGCCAGCCGGCGCAGAGCAGGGCCGGCAAAAGCGCGCGCGCTCGCGCCGAGCACACGCCAGTTGTCCATGCCGAAGTCGTAGCTGCGGGCCGCGTTGTTCAGCAATAGCCTCGCAGCCTCCAGGCTCATCAGAGCGTTCGCGAGCTTGTGCTGAAGTGCCTGGAAGCGGCCGATCGGTTGGCCGAACTGACGGCGTTCCTTCGCATATTCGACCGCCATGTCGAAGCCGCGCTGTGCAGCACCTAGACTGCGCGCCAGCAAGGCCAGCCCTGCGATCTGGTGGAGATCCTCGGCCAGTTGCTGCGAAATGGCCAAAGGGACTGCGGCCACGCAGTCGAAGGTCAGCCGAGCCAAGGGCGGGATCGCCAGACCCGGCGTTTCCTCGATGGCCAGACCCGGTGCACCGCGCGGCACAACTACCAGCAATGGACCTTGGTCGGCCAGCACGAGCACGTGAGTGGCTGTCGCACAGCCCTCGGCAAAGTCCACGCACCCTTGCAACCGATCACTGTTCCACCGAAGCGTGCCAGCGCACGGATCGCCGTCAAAGCTGCCCAGGGCGAAGGCGATAGTGGCGTCGCCCCGATGGAGCGCGTCCAGCAACGCATCCGTTTCCTGCGAACTGCTTCGCAGCGGCGAAAGCACAATATTCACAAGCACGGCGCCGACCAGCGGCGCGGGACAGCCCGCACGCCCCAGTTCTTCCAGCGCCACAGTAATCTCGCGCAGACCGCCTTCGAGCGGATCGCGGCCCAGGCTTGCCACACCCTGTTCCGCCAGTGCGTGCCAGATCGACGCAATCGCTTGCGTGTCGGCAGCCAGCGCTACGGCGCGCTCGGCGGGCCAGAGCCGTTCAAGCAGACGGCGCAGGCTTTCGCGCAACATCTCCCGCTCTTCGTCGCTCGGCAGCATTTCGGGGGCAGGCACAGCGCGCTCTTCTTCTGCCATACGACATCTTTCGTGTGGAGCAGTCCGACCTCTGGACTGCGCCGAAGATTCTGGTGTGCGCCAGAAAAGCGATCACCCCTCTTTTCGAGTGGAGCCTGCGGCAAGCGACTCAGTCGATCAGTCCGCGCTTGCGTGCCACCATCACCGCGTCGTACCGGCTCGGGACGCCAAGCTTGCCGAAGATGCTCTTCAGGTTCCACTTTACGGTTTCGAGCGTGATATTCAGGGTCAGCGCGATCCGCTTGTTGGACATCGATTGACCGAGCAGTTGCAGGATCTCGATCTCGCGCGGCTTCATGTTTTGGTCCTGCACCGCAGCCTCTCGCAAGGGTAGTCGGGATGTGCGCGCGGCATCGGCTCGCTGCAGCAGGTCGGCGAGGTAATCCCGGGTGTCGCCGGCCTCCAGCGTCGTCACCAGTTTCCTGAGTAGAACATGCAGGGCTTCGCCTTCGTCCAACACGGTGCGCACCAGACCCAAACGCAGCGCGGCCTCAATGCCGACCATTAGCCCGTGTCTCGATTCCGCCTCGCGCCCCATCTGATCGAAGGCGCAGCCTGACAGTAGGTCGGCCAGCACCACGCTCTTTTGGCGGGCGAACGTGACGCCGTGCTGCCGCAGGCGCCCGAGCGCAGGCAATGCCGCGTCCCCGTGGCCTTCGGCTAGAGCGAGGCGCGCCGCCGCCAGCGCGGCAATAGCGTCGATTTCGGCAAGGAAACCCGCGGCGCCGCGATGGCGTTCAGCCAGCGCATCGAGCTCGGCCTGTATCTGCTGCGCGATCTCCTGGCGGCCAAGCCGCAGATGTAGGCGCGCCTGCTCGGCCAGCACATACGCCAATGGGCGATCGAGCGCTTGGTCGCGATATTGGGATTCGTCTTCGGCCAGACCCTGGAGCGTTTCTAGTGGTGACAGTTGCACGCCCGCCAGCCGGTTACGCGCGATGAGGGCGCGCACCATCGGCTCCGGGGACGAGAAGCGCAGCAGATCGAGGCGGTGGGCGAGCACGTCGCGCGCCTCGGCGAGGCGATCAGCTTCGTAGTACGCATCGGCGGCGAAAGCCGCGCAGTTCACGGCAGACACCGAGCGGCGGCCGTGCGCGTCCTCGGAGCGCACAACCAGCGGCCCGGCAATCCGGATCGCCTCCGTGTTGGAGCCCTCCAGTAGATGGCTAAGTAGCAAGGTCGACTCGGCCACTAGCGCCATGTCGTCCAACAACTCTGCACGCGACAGGCGTGCGAGGTTGCGGTGCAGGCTCCGTGCGTCGGCGTAGCGGCCTTCCGCACAATACGCAAAGCTGAGTATGGCTAGGTGGGCCTGGCGCAGGAACCGTTCCTGCAAGGCATCGAAGTCCGAAGGCGCGATCAGCGCCAACGCGGCACTGGTGTCATCGCGCTGAAGCGCGATACTGGCGCGCAGGTAGCGTGCGTGCAGGGCGAACTCGGGGGCCAGCATTGCTTGACCTTGCTGCAGCCGATCGAGCCAGGCCTGCGCATCTCTCCATCGGCAAGTGGCGACAAGCGCCCAGCAACCGAGCACGAGCAGCCGGGGGTGGGCCATCAGCACCTCGGCCGAGAGCTGACTCATCCAGCGTTGCAGCGTGCTGATGAAGCTCATGCTGCGCACCGGCAGGTCAGCGCGCTCCACCAGCCGAGCTGCGGCCTCGAGATCGTCCGCGTGGTAGGCGTGCCGCAGGGCCTCGATCAACGAGCCGTGTGCCTCGAACCAATGGCTCGCGCGCGCATGAGCCGCGCGCACCTGCTGCGGATCGCGCGCTGAAAGGCGCTCCTGCAGGAAGCTGGCGAACAGCGGATGCAGGCGATACCACGGCGTGGGACTGTCGATCTCGACGGGTAGGAGCAAGAGGTTTTCGCGCTCCAACTGATCAAGCAGAGCCCGGGCCTGCGGGCTCTCCGTGACGTAGTGGACCAGGTCGGCATTGAAGCGCCGGCAGATCGAGATTTTCTCGATGAAGTCAACGAGTTCGGGCGCCAGGTCGCGCACCACGTCCTCCGACAGGTAGCGTTGCAGGTCGCCGCGGTGGTGCACCAGTTGTGATAGCAGCGCGCGGTTGCCCGACGCGCGCTTGAGTCGGATGCAGATCATCTGCACGCACAGGGGCCAGCCGTCAGTGATGTCGTGGATCAGGCGCGCGTCGTCGGGCGTAACTTCGCCGAGCTGTTTGGCCAGAAAGTCCTGCGTCTCATGGAAATCGAATGGCAGGTCTGCGAGGGCGATTTCGCTCAGCTCGCCGGTGAGGCGCATGCGACTCACAGCAAGCGGCGGCGAGGTGCGCGATGCGAGGACCAGGTGCATCTCCTCGGGACAGTGGTCCAGCAGGCCCTGTATCAACGCATGCGTCAGCGGGTCGTCGACATGGTGGTAGTCGTCGATGAAGAGGTAGAGGGCCTTGCTCGACTGACAGGCCGCATCGACGATGGTGGCGACGGTCTGCGCCACTGGCAGCTCGGCGCGTGCCTCGGAAGGCAGGGCGGTGCTGTCTTCAACGGCCAAGCCGGCCTGCTGCAGCGCGCCCAGGAGGTAGGCGCGGAACTGTGGAAATTGCTGCTCCTCCTGCGACAGCGAGAGCCACGACACCTGCTCGCCGGCTTTCAGCAGTTCCTGGCGCCACTGCGCCAGCAGCGTTGTCTTGCCGAAGCCCGCGCTGCCGCACACCAGCGCAAGCCGGCAGTCGCGCGCTTCGCGAAGCCGCGCCAGCAGGCGGGTCCGCGCGGTCGATTGCGGGCTGATGCGCGGCGGCGCGAACTTGGTCGGAATGAGAAGGTGGTCGAGCGGCAAAAGGCGGGCTCCTTGCACGAGGGATTTTAGGGAGCGCCTCCTCGGAACGCTCTCCGCTGCAACCCGCCCCTCAACACGAGGGGTGCGCCCGGGAGGGGGGCGTCGCACCATTGCGACGCGTCCATGCAAGGAGACAGACCGCAATGACCTACCAGACCATCATCCACGAGCAGCGGGAGTCCGTCGCATGGATCACGCTCAACCGTCCCGCTGAACTCAATTCGGTGAACTTGCGAATGCTGCAGGAGCTGTCGGCGGCGCTGACGGAGGTCGCGGCCGACGCTTCGCAGAAGGTGCTCGTGCTGACTGGCGCAGGCCGGGCCTTCTGCGCCGGCGCCGATCTGAAGGCCCTGCGCGGCGCCATCGATGCCGCCCCGGGCGAGCCGAACTTCTCCGACCTGACCCTGTCCACGCTCTCGCAGTTACGCAATATGCCCAAGCCGGTCATCGGCGCGATGAACGGCCTGACGGTCGCCGGGGGTCTCGAGCTGGCGATGTGCTGCGACTTTCTCGTGGGCGCGGCGAGCGCGAAGATCGGCGACGGCCACGCGAACTACGGTGTGTTCCCCGGCGGCGGAGGTGCGGCGGTCCTCCCGCGCCGGATCGGCCTGCCACGTGCAAAACAGTTGTTGTTCACCGGCGACTTGATGAGTGCCGCGCAGATGCAGGCCTGGGGTTTGTTGAACGAGGTGGTGGCCGATTCTGAGCTGCAGCCGGCGGTTGCCGCTCTGGCGGCCCGCATGGCCGGCAAGAGCCCTCTGGTTCTGCGCCGCATGAAGACCATCGCCGAGCGCGCCCTGGATCAGCCGCTCGACTTGGCGTTGCGCGACGAGTTGCTCGAATGCCTGCAGCACACACGCTCCCATGATTTTAGCGAAGGGCTCGCAGCCTACGGCGAGAAGCGCGCGCCGGCCTTCCGGGGCGTCTGAGGCCCGTTACTCGCCGGCCCTTGGCACTGAAGAACAACACAACAGGAGACAAAGAATGAATCGCTTGATGAATCTGCCGGTGGTTCGACGCGTCCGGTCGCTGGGCCGGATGCTGGGTCGGATGCTGGGCCGATGGATGGCCGCGCTGATGCTCTGCCTGGGTGCGTCGGCCACCGCGGTAGCTGGCCCGCTGCAGGACCCGGCGGGTGCCCCCTTCTACGCGCCGCCGTCGCCGTTGCCCGAGGGGCCGCACGGCACACTCATCCGTTCGCGCGCCTATGTGCCGCTGGGACTGCCCGCCTGGGGTTGGCAGATCATGTACAAGTCGACCGACGTCAACGGCAACGCCGTCGCCGTCACTGGGAACGTGATGGTGCCGTGGCTGCCATGGTTCCAGTCTTCGCCGCGACCGATCGTCGGATGGGCGTCGGGCACGCAGGGCATTGCGGACCGCTGCGCCCCGTCGCACCAACTCGCCGTCGGCACCGAGTACGAGGCGATCGCCGGCCCCATCGGCTGGACGCTGGCCCGCGGTTGGGCCATCGCCATGACCGACTACCAGGGCCTCGGCACGCCGGGCGACCACACCTATGGCGTCGCGGCGCCTGCGGGTCGGGCCATGCTCGATGCAGTGATCGCGGCCCAACAACTGGGCGGGGCGAACTTGTCGGCCCAGGCACCGGTCGGCCTCGTCGGCTACTCGCAGGGCGGGCACGCCTCGGCCATCGCTGCCGAGCTGCAGCCGAGCTATGCGCCAGCGTTGAAGGTCAAGGGTGTGGCCTCGGGCGCCGGGCCGTCGAGCATTGATGGCCTGTACGCGGCCAACAACGGCGGCCTCTTCGGCGGTGCAATCCCGTACCTGCTGATCGGACTGAACGCTGCCTATCCCGAGCTGAGCCTCGACACCATCCTGACTCCCTATGGCCGCTCGATCATCGCCGAGGCGCGCAATAACAAGTGCCTGCTCGCCATGGCGGCCAGCTATCCGGGACTGGGAGATGCGGTGCTCGTCGACGGGCCGGGCATCTTGACGCGTTCCGACTGGAAGGCGCGCTTCCTGCAGCAGCGCACCGGCACCGCCACGCCGGCGGTGCCCGCGCTCGTCTACGCCGGCCTGCTCGACGAGCTTGTGCCCTACGAGAACACGAAGAAGACCTTCACCGCATGGTGCGCCGGCGGGGCGAAGGTGAGCTTCCGAACCATCGGCATCACCGAGCACGCGACCGGGATGCTGTTGGGCTATCCGCTCGCCCTGGACTGGATGGCGGACCGCTTCGCCGGCGCACCTGCGCCTTCCGACTGCCCGTGACCTGTCTCGTCGAGGGCCGGGCCCGATCAACCCAGAGAGGATGAACATGTCCAACCGTGTAGCCATCGTGTCGATGGCACAAGTCAACTACAGCGAGAAGCGGGCGTACTCACCCGAAGAGCTGGCCTACCGGGCAATCCGGCCGGTGCTGCAGGAAACCGGCCTGCGCTTCCTGCCGGCCTACGAGAAGGGTGGCATCGACGCGAGTCTGATCTGCCATGAGCACTCGCGCATCGCACGCCCGTTCTCTGCGTCGCTGATCGTCGATGTGGCGGGTGCCAATCTTCGGCCTGACGAGAAAGTGGACCAGGACGGTGCCGTCGGCGTACTTGAAGCCTTCTGGCAAATCGCCTCGGGAGAATTCGAGACCGTGCTCGTGGTCGCGGTCGGCCAGGATTCGACGGCGGCCAGTGGTGGCAATGCCATCGAGAACAAGGTGTTCGACCCCTTCTTCTGCCGGCCCTTGGGCCTGGACAACGTACAGGCCGCCGCGCTCCAGGTACAGCGCTATGCGCACAAGTACGGCATCACGCCGGAGCAGCTCGCTGCGATCTCGGTCAAGAATCTCGGCAACGCCCGCAACAATCCCCTGGCCTTGCGCGAGGGCGACTTCAGCATCGCCGATGTGCTTGGTGCGAGGATGCTGGCTGACCCGATCACCACGCTGCAGTCGCGTCCGCAAGGCGACAGCGCCATCGTGATGCTGCTGGCCAATGAGCAGCGCGCCCGACAGTTGACGGACAAGCCGGTCTGGATCAAGGGCCTGGCCAACTGCTGCGACGGCTATTTCCTGGGGGATCGTGATCTCGCCGACTCAGAAGTGCTGACCATGGCGGCCAAGAAGGCCTACCGTATGGCCGGTATCGACAACCCGCGCACCGACATCGACCTGCTGGAGGTCACCGACGAGTTTGCCTACCAGGAACTGATGGCCTACGAGGGGCTGGGACTGTGCGCAGCGGGCGAAGGTCCTCGCTGGCTGGAGTCCGGCGTCAGCGGCCACGATGGGCTGCAGCCGGTCAATCTCTCCGGCGGTGCTCTCTCCGGCACCAGCCACACCACCATCGGCATGGCGCGGGTCGCCGAAATTGTGCTGCAACTGCGCGGCGAAGCCGGCAAGCGCCAGGTGGGCCGTGCCCGCACCGGCCTCGCACACCTCGCTTCCGGCCCCGCCGGGCAATTCCACCAAGTAATGATTCTGGGAGTCAATCCATGAAGCGCCGCGTCGCCATCGTCGGCTTCGGCCAGACCGAAATGACCGCCCACAGCCCGCTGACAAAGGCGGAGTTGGCCAACCAGGCCGTGCGCCGCGCGCTCGCGGATGCCCGGATCACGATGAAGCAGGTCGAAGAGATTGTCCTCGGCGACATCGACTGGGTTTCCGGTACTGCCGAATCGGAAATGGAGCTGGCCGATTTCGTCGGCCACTACCGCAAACCCCTGGTCAAGATCGAAACCGGCGGCACCGTCGGCGGCTCGGCTGCGATATCAGCCATCCACCATGTAGCTGCGGGCGCTTGCGACGTGGCCATGATCTCCACCACCTCGAAGTTCGTCGGCCCGCCGAGCGACGTGATGCCGCGCGGCCCCTTCCTGCAGGCTGGCATCTCCTCAGGCGTGCACGCGCTCACCGAGAAATGGTGCGCCATCGGCGCGGTCGGCACGCTGTCGTTGATGGCCGCGGCCTACGCCAAGCTCTCGGGCTGCCCCGAGGAAGCGGTGGCCATCGCGCGCGTCAAGGCCTCCGAAAACGCCGCTCGTAACCCCTACGCCCATCTGCGCGAGCGCCTCAGCGTCGAGCAGGTGATGCAATCCCCGATGCTGACGGCGCCCATGCGCCAGCTGCACATGTGTCCGATCACCGAAGGCTCTGCCTCGATCATCTTCGCCAGCGAGGATGTGGTGGACCAGATCACCGACAAGCCGGTCTGGGTGCAGGACGTCGTGAGCATCCATTCCGCGCAGCATTGGTCTGCCCTGCAGGACTTCATCGCACCCAAGGAGCGCTGCGTGCTGCCCAGTCTGCAAAAGGCCTGCGAGATTCTCTACAAGCGCAATGGCATCACTAGACCCGCTCAGCAGCTGGACGTGGTCGAGATGTACGAGCCCTGCACCTGGGCCGAGCTGGTGTGGATGGAAACCATGGGTCTGGCGGAGCCCAATCAGGCATGGCGGATGGCCGCCAGCGGCGCCACAGCCATCGATGGCGTGCTGCCGATCAATCCCTCCGGCGGCGTCACCTGCACCAACGGTGGCGTGCCCTCCACGACCCAGCGCTTCGGCGAACTGGCGCTGCAGATCCGCGGCGACGCCGGCGCGCACCAGGTGCCGCGCGAGCCCCGGCTGGGCATCGCCACCGGGTTCGGCGGCACCGGCTGGACCCCGCTGCTACTTCTCTCCAAGGACAAGCCATGAGCGATACCACGCACAAGCCTGTGCCACCGACGCGGTTGCGCACGTACTTCTCGATGGACTACCCGGTGGGCCTGTTCAATGGCCGCTTCGCGCGCGAGATGCGCGACAACGGCCGGCTGATCGGCATCGTCTGTCGCCACTGCGGCTTCAGCATGCTGCCGCCCCAGGCGGTATGCACGGTCTGCCACGGCGAGAACATCAAGGACCCCAACTGGGTGGAGATGGGGCCCGAAGCGACAGTCGCCGGCTTCATGACCTTCAACATGCCCTTCATCGACACCAACGACCTTTCGGTGCAAAAGGGCCACTACACGGTCGGCCAACTGATGGTCGATTCACCAGGCCGCACCAGCGGCTTCCTCTGGCATTTCATCGGCGAGGCCGACGCCAGCCAGTTACGCAACGGCATGCGCGTGCGCGCGATCTACCGTCCGCGTGACGAACGCAAGGGTCTGATGACCGACATCCTGCATTGGGTGCCGACAGGAGAATAACGATGTATCCAGCTGAACTCGAAGCCGCCGAGCCCATGGTCCTGCGCCAGCCGGTGCTGTACTGCGACATCAACTACGACGTGGGCCGGATCAACGGCCAGTTCTTCGCCGCGCTGCGCGACGAGGGCCGCATCACGGCCACCCGCTGCACGGCCTGCGCCCGTAGCTACCTGCCACCACGCATGAGCTGCCCCGAATGTTTCGCCGAGTTGGACGAATGGGTGGATGCAGGTGATACCGGCACGCTCACGGCCTTCACCATCGTGCGCGAGCCCGGCATGCTCCAGCAAATGCCCCTTCCCTATGTGGTCGGTCTGGTCAAGCTCGACGGCGCAGACACCGCACTCGTTCACTACCTCGGCGAAGTCGCGCCCGAGGCGGTGAAGGTCGGCATGCGCGTGCGCGCCGTGCTGGCTGAAGAGCGACACGGCAATATTTGGGATATCCGCTATTTCAGGCCGACGACCTGAGGCAAGAGGCCGAAACGCCACCTGAACACTTATAGCAAGAGGAGACATGACATGCCGCACATCCACGCCCCCATCAACCCCAGCGCCTGGCTACAACGCCACGTGCAGGAACGGCCCGACCAGCGCTATCTCACGCAGCCCCTGGGCGGCGGACAGGAGCGCCACTTCACCTGGGCGCAGGCTTCAGAAGAAGCGCGGCGCATGGCCGCGCATCTCGCGTCTTTCGGCTGGGAGCCTGGTTCGCGGGTCGCGATCATGTCGAAGAACTGCGCCTGGTGGTTCCTCGCCGACTTCGCGATCATGTTGGCCGGGCATGTCTCGGTGCCGATCTATCCTTCTCTCACGGGAGCATCGGTTCGCCACGTCCTCGAGCACTCGGGCGCCAAGGCATTGTTTCTGGGCAAGCTCGATTCCGACGATTGGGGAGCCATGCGTGCCGGCATCCCCCCGGGGATGCCGGTGGTGCGGTTTCCGCTGCGCGCGGACGGGGAATTGTCCGACCAGCCCGTGGCCGACTGGGACACCGTGATCGCCCGCACGCCGCCGCTGACCGGCGAGCGCTCGCGCGGCGTCGACGAGTTGGCCACCATCGTCTACACCTCGGGCACCACCGGCGTTCCCAAGGGCGTGATGCACACCTTCGGCACGCTGGGGGCGTCGCTGGGCATCCTGATGGACGACTATGGCTTCGGCCCGCAGGATCGCATGCTGTCGTACCTGCCATTGGCGCACAGCGCCGATCGGATGTTTTCCGAGATGGTGTCGCTGGCAAGCGGCTGCAGCGTGACCTTCAACGAAAGTGTCGAGACCTTCGTCTCCGATCTCCAGAAGACCCGACCCACCTTCTTCATCGCAGTGCCGCGGCTATGGGCCAAGTTCCGCCAGGCCGTGCTGACGCGCATTCCACCTGCGCAGTTGACGGCGATGCTGGCCGATCCCGAGAAAGGGCCGGCCGTGCGCCGGCAGGTGCTGGCGCAACTGGGCTTGGCCGAAACGCGCTATGCGCTGTCGGGTGCCGCGCCGCTGTCGCAAGAACTGCATCAGTGGTATCTCGACCTGGGCCTGGAGCTGCTTGAGATCTACGGCATGACGGAGAACATGGGCACGCATGCGAGCCGCCCTGGAAAGGGACGAGTGGGTTACGTGGGTCAGCCGCGACCTGGCGCCGAAGTCCGGCGTACCGACGACGGCGAGATCTTGGTCCGCTTCCCAGGCAATATGCGCGGTTACTTCAACGATCCGCAGCGCACCGCTGAGGTCATGACCGAGGACGGCTTCCTGCGCACCGGCGACGTCGGCGACATCGATGCCGAGGGCTACTTGAAGCTCACTGGCCGTGCGAAGGAGATCTTCAAGACCAGCAAGGGCAAGTACGTGGCGCCCACCCCCATCGAGAATGCGCTGTGCGGCGACCCGCTGGTCGAGGCCTGCTGCGTGACTGGCGTGGGCTTTCCGCAGCCGTTTGCCGTCGTTCTGCTGGCGCCGGGCGCTACGCGAAGTCCCGAACTCGCGCGAACGCTCGATGCGCTGCGGCAAGCTGTCAACCAGACTCTGGACCCACACGAGCGACTCGATTTTCTGGTCGTCGCCGCGCAGTCGTGGACCATCGAGAACGGACTCATGACCCCGACGTTCAAGCTGCGTCGCAACGTGTTCGAAACACGCTTCGGACCGCATTTCGAGCGTTGGGCGAGCCTTGGCGAATCTGTCGTCTGGGCCGAATGAGTGCATAGGGGGCGTGTCAGGTTTCGCCCCTATCACGGGAGGGGGCCTTCGCGCATCCTGGCACCCTCGCACTCCCCTCCATTCGAGGGGCGAAAGAAATCATGCGCGTCGGCAGACTTCACGCCACCGAGAAAAAACACGACGCCTACAGGAGACCCAACATGGCCATCATTGACTTCTTCGACCGCGGATGGGAGATCGATCCGCAAGCACCTGCTTACGTGATGGACGATGCGGTCTACAGCTTCGATGATGTCGGCACGCTCTCGTGCCGCATTGCGAACGCCCTGCTGACGATGGGCCTGGGACGAGAGAAGGTCGGCGCGGTCTGGGCCGCCAACCATCCGGTGCCATGGACCTGCACCCTGGGGCTGTGGCGTGCCGGCATGGCGTGGATGCCTGTCAATCCGCGCGGAGCGCTCGAAGAAAATCGTCAGTTGCTCGATGCCTTCGACTGCGAGGTACTGTTCTTCCAGCAGGCCTTCGCACCGGCCGTGGAAGCATTGCGCGCCAACCTGCCGAAGATCCGGCTGTTCGTCTGCATCGAAGGCCCCGTGCCGGGGGCGCTAGGACTCTCCGAATGGATCGGAGGCCATTCGGCCAACAGGCCGCAGGTGACCTACCAGCCCGACGACACGGTGGCCGTGATGCCGACCGGGGGCACCACGGGTCTGCCCAAGGGCGTGATGAACACGCACCGCAGCTTCCAGGCCTTCTGCGCCCAGTTCATGATCGCCTGCAGCTACCGGGCCGACGAGAAGATCGTCAACCTTGCCGCAGCTCCGATGACGCATACGGCGGGTGTCTTGTCGCTGCCGTGTACAGCACGTGGCGGCACGGTGGTGGTGCTGACCAAACCCGATCCCACCGCCCTCCTTGATGCCATCGAGACGCACCGTGTGACCGAGTTCTTCCTGCCGCCGACGGTCATCTACCGATTGCTGGACATGCCGGGCATCGAGGGGCGCGACTTTTCCTCGCTGAAGTACTTCCTGTGCGGCGCTGCGCCGATGTCGGCCGAGAAACTGCGCCGCGCCATCACGGTGTTCGGGCCCGTGATGATGGAGGCCTATGGTCAGACCGAGGCGCCCGGCGCAATCGCGATGAAGCGGCCGGAGGAGAACTTCGTCGGCGGGCAACTCGCCAGCGATGCGCGCCTGCTGTCCTGCGGCCGTGCCAGCCCGCTCACCCGCGTGGCGATCATGGGGGAGAACAACGAGCCGCTTGGCGTCGGCGAGACCGGCGAGATCTGCGTGCGCGGTGACCTCGTCATGAAAGGCTACTACAAGGCGCCCGAGAAGACGGCCGAAGCCGTCGTCGACGGCTGGCTGCACACCGGCGACGTGGGGCACCTGGACCGCGACGGGTATCTGCGCATCACCGACCGCAAGAAGGACATGGTGATCAGCGGCGGCTTCAACGTCTACCCGAGCGAGGTCGAGCAGGTGATCTGGGCTCACCCCGCTGTGCAGGACTGCGCCGTGATCGGTGTGCCCGATGCCGCATGGGGCGAGGCGGTGAAGGCCGTCGTCGAACTGACGCCCGGCATGCAGGTCTCGGACGGCGAGCTGATCGCCCTGTGCAAGCAGAAGCTGGGCAGTGTGAAGGCGCCCAAGTCGGTGGACTTCGTGGCCTCGCTGCCGCGCAGTGCCAACGGCAAGGTCCTGAAAAAAGATCTGCGCGCACTCTACTGGACGGCGCAGGACCGCAACATCTGATCCGCCGAGGCGGAAAGCGAGCAACCGATGACCCAGGAAACCCTCATCGCCGGTGTCGGCATGGTGCCTTTTGTGCGCCCTGGCCGCAGCGAACCCTATGACGTGATGGCGCAAAAGGCCGTGCAAGCGGCACTGGCCGATGCCCGCATCGACTACGGCCTCGTCGAGCAGGCCTTCGCGAGTTTCGTCTATGGCGACTCGTGCTCGGGCGAGCGCGCTCTCTACCGCGTCGGCATCACCGGCATCCCGATCACCAACGTGAACAACAATTGCGCGTCGGGCTCGTCGGCGCTGTTCCTGGCACGGCAGGCCGTCTTGTCAGGTGTCTCGGAGTGCGCGCTGGCGGTCGGCTTCGAGGAGATGCGGCCCGGCGCGTTGGACCGCATCTTTCCCACGCATGCGGACCCGCTCGAGCACCACCGCGCCAGTGTGATCGCTGCGATGGGACTCAGCGTGCAGGAGCAAGCACTGCCGCCCGCGCTGCTGATGTTCGGCTCTCAGCTCGAATGGGCTGCGCGTGAATTGCAGCTGACCGATGAGGTGTTCGCGCGCGTGGCCGTGAAGGCGCGCGCGCATGCGAAACACAATCCCTTCGCGATCTTCCGCGATCCGCTGAGCGTGGATGAAGTCCTGGCCGCCCCAACCGTGTGGGGGCGCTTACGCAAGCTGTATGCCTGCGCACCAAGCTGCGGTGCCGCTGCGGTGATCCTGTGCAGCTCCGATTTCGCCCGGCGCCATGGCCTGCGCGCCGAGGTGTCGATCCTCGCTCATGAGATGGGCAGCGACATCGCCACCGACCTTGACCCGCCCAACGTGCCCGACGCGTTGAGCCGAGCCGCCACGCGCCGTGTTGCGGATCGTGCCTACGCGCGCGCGGGGGTGGCGCCAACGGACATCGACGTCGCGGAGGTACACGATTGCTTCGTCAGTAACGAACTGCTCAGTTGCGCGAGCCTGGGCTTCTGTGCCGAAGAAGATCTGGCCGGCTTCGTCCTAGAAGGGCGCAATACCTATGGTGGGCAAGTGGTGGTCTGCCCGTCGGGGGGGCTGCTGTCCAAGGGCCATCCGCTCGGCGCAACCGGGCTGGCGCAGATCACCGAGCTCACTACGCAATTGCGCGGCCAGGCCGGCGTGCGGCAGGTCGAGGGCGCTCGCCTGGCCCTGCAGCACAACGGCGGATTGGGTACGGCGGTGTCGGTGGCCATCCTGCAGCGGCGTGATTGACCCAAGATCGAACCGAATGAGAAGAGAAAGAGAACCCGAATGACTGCACCTGTCGTGCTCGAACGCGACGGCCATGTGGCCGCCATCGTATTGAACCGTCCCGAACAATCCAACGCCATCGACCCGGAAGCGGCGCAGGCGTTGATCGGGTGCATCGATACCGTCGCGGCCGATGCGTCGGTCCGCGCCGTGGTGCTGCGCGCTGCGGGCAGGCACTTCTGCGCCGGCGGCAGCATCGCGTTCTTCGACCAGGCCGGCGCGGCGCTGCCGGCGCTGCTGGAGCAATTCATCGGTCCACTCCACGCCGCCATCCACAAGCTGGCGACGCTGCCGGTGCCGGTGATCAGTGCCGTCAACGGGCCGGTCGGCGGCGGCGGCATCGGCCTTGCGCTGTGTGCGGACATCGTGCTGGCGGCCGAATCGATGAAACTGCGCGGCGGCTACTCGGCCCTTGGGCTCACACCGGACGCCGGTTCCTCGTGGCTACTGGCGCGCCGTGCCGGCGCAGCACGCGCCAAACAAATCTTTTTCACGAACGCCCCGCTGTCGGCACAGCAATGCCTGGCGTTCGGCATCGTCGACGAGATCGTCCCGGACGAAAAATTGGCGGCCCGCACGACAAGCCTCGCCCGTACTCTTTCGCAGGGCGCGACGGGCGCGCTCGCGCGCATCAAGCGGCTGGTCGACGGAGCGAACGAACGGTCGCTGCTGGAGCAACTCGACATGGAGCATCGGCTGATGGTCGAGGCAGCCGCATCGGTCCATGTGGCCGAGGGCATTGCCGCTTTCCGGGAGAAGCGCGCCCCGCGCTTTACCTGACGGCCTGTCCGGCTCTCCGCAATCGCTGAAAGATCCCCCATGCAAATGAACCTCGATTTCCACGGCCGCCATGTCTTCGTTTTCGGTGGCACCACCGGCATCAACTTCGGCATCGCGCAGGCCTTCGCACGGCAGGGCGCCGCCGTGACCGTCGCGAGCCGCAAGCAGGAGAACGTCGACAACGCCTGCCGAACGCTTTCCGACGTCGGTGGCCCGGTACATGGCGCGTGTGCCGACGTGCGCGATTTCGACGCGGTCGGCCGTGCGTTCGAGAGCGCGGTCGGACGATTCGGGCCGGTGGATGTACTCGTCTCGGGAGCAGCCGGCAACTTCCTGTGCGCGGCGCGGGACATGTCGTCGAACGGTTTTCGCGCGGTGGTCGATATCGATCTCGTCGGCACCTTCCATGTGCTGCGCCAAGCGCACGCACACCTGCGCAAGCCCGGCGCGGCAGTGATCAACATCACCGCGCCGCAGTCCTTCGTTCCGATGCGCTACCAGGTCCATGCCTGCGCAGCCAAGGCCGGCGTCGACCAGTTGACGCGAGTGCTGGCGCTGGAATGGGGCGGCGAAGGTATTCGCGTCAACTCCATCTCGCCCGGCCCGATCGAAGGCACGGAGGGTTTCAGGAAGCTGATGGCGCCAACGCCGGAAGACCACGCCGCCGCGCGCGGCCACGTGCCGCTGCAACGCTTCGGCTCGCTCGATGACATCTCCAACCTCGCGCTATTCCTAGCTTCGCCCTATGCAAGCTACATCTCAGGTGCGCTGATCCCCTGCGATGGGGGTGGGGCCATCGAAAGCGTCAAGCCTGCGCTCGAGGCCGCGAGCCAAGCCGGCCTGTAGGCGGCAAGCACCGAGATAGCACATCCGCCGACGCGGGACTCCCGATGTCTTCAGGTCGATGAAGCGAACGCCGATACTTCACGCGCCCAAGGCATCGTAGGCTGTTTCTAGCCGCGGCCACTATCGACGCCGCGGAGCATGTCTGTACAAGACATCCAAGTTCGAACAGCAGGGTTTTGACAATGCGCTGCACCAGCAGACTGAGCCCTCCAGTGCTCCGTCGGGCGCCGATAGAAGTCGGCACCTTCCGCACCAATTTCGCGCGCAGTGCGGCAATGAGGGCCGAACGTCATATCGCCGGACTACGCTCTGTAGCAGACACACTCACAACATCATTCGACGTCTTTCAGCAAACGTCGCAGCACCTTCCCCGCTCCCGCGGTCGGCAGTGCATCCAGGAAACGCACATGCCTGGGCGCCTTGTACGGTGCCATGTTGTCTCTGCACCAGACGATCAACTCATCGGCGGCCAGTTCGGTTCCCGCCTTCTTCACGACAAAGGCTTTCACTACCTCGCCTTTGTCCACGTCCGGCTGTGCGACCACCGCCGCTTGGGAAATGGCCGGGTGCTTGATCAGAATGGTCTCGACTTCCTCGGGGAACACCGGATACCCCGACACCTTGATCATTTCCTTGAAGCGCCCCATGAAGGTGAGATAGCCATCGGCGTCCATGCGCCCCATGTCGCCGGTGTGCACCCAGCCGTCGCGCAACGTGGCGGCGGTGGCTTCGGGGTTGTTGAAGTAGCCCTTGAAAACGCCGGGACTGGTCAGCACGATCTCTCCCTGCTCGCCCGCTGCCAGCGCATCGCCGGTGTCCGGGTCGAGGATGCGTATCACCACCCCCGGCACCGCCAAGCCCACCGTGCCCCAACGGATGGCGTTGGTCGGCATGTAGGTGTCGCAGCTATGGGTTTCCGACAAACCGTAGGCAGCCTCGCGCGCATGGGCGTTCGGAGCGAAGCTCTTCCACTGCAGGGCCAGCGCTTCGGTGAAGGCGATACCGAAGCTGGTGACTGTGTTCTTGCTCAGGCTGGACAGATCGAATCGGGTGATGTCGGGCTGCTGCATGCAGGCCGCGTTCATGGGTGCGATGCTGTACCACGCCGTGATTCGGTAGCGGTCGATGGCCTGCAGCGTGGCACGCGGCTCGAAACGATGCAGCAGCACGGCGGTGTCTCCGCAGAGCACCGGTACGTTCACGCCGGTCAACATACCGGCGACGTGGTACATCGGTGCGACGCATAGCTGTGTGTCATCCCGCTCCACCCCCATGGCGAAGGCCGAAGTACGCGTCTTGTACAGCGCATTGCCATAGGTGAGCATCGCGCCCTTGGGCAGCCCCGTGGTGCCTGACGTATAGAGCATCAGCGCCAGATCATCCATGTCCAGTTCGACGGAGGCGGGTCTGGCGCTGCCGGACATCACGGCCAGAAAGTCTTCGCAGTCCGTCGGCACAACGCGCGCGTCTTCACGCGCCGTACTCAGTTCGGCGGGCAGGTCCAGTGTCGGCTGCGCGGGCAGCAGGTCGGCATAGTGCACTACGAACACGTGCGCCAGCGTGCTCACTGGCTTCACCTTCTGCACCACCGGCAAGAGGGCCGCTGCCGCCACGATCACCCGCGCCTTCAGGTCGTTCACCTGATAGGCCAGTTCATGCTCCTTGTTCAGCGGTCCGTTGGGGCACACGACGGCACCGATCTTCTGAATGCCGTAGTGCGCTACGACGTACTGCGGGCAATTACCGAGGAACAGCACCACCGGATCGCCCTTCTTCACGCCAAGGGCCTGCAGGCGGGCGGCGAAGGCATCGCTGGCACGGTCCAGGTCGGACCAACTCAGCACGGTGCCGTACCAAACCAGGGCAGCGGCATCGGGCCGTTCTCGCGCATGCATGCGCAGGTACTCGTGCAGAGGCTGGATCGGGCAGGCGGGCAGGGCTGTTGTCACCATGTCGATACTCTCTTTATTTCTTGGAGATGAAGGCCGGCGGATCGAAGCAGGTCGTCGGCGGAGGTACGCCGGCGAAGCGTTCGATCTCGACGAGGCATGAATTGGCCGTGCTGCCCTGCGCGATCTCCGAAGTTCCGAAGTCGCGCGTCAGCACATTGGCGTTTCCATGCTTGTCGAGGGGGATGCCGTCGCCGTCTTCCGGCTCCAGGTCCAGCCAGGCGCCGGTGGCCATCTGCAGCACACCCGGGATCACTGCATCAGAAACCACCGCCCCCGCAAGACAGCTGCCTCGCGTGTTGAACACCCGGACGATCATCCCGGTCTCGATGTTCCGGCTTGCCGCATCGACCGGGTGAATCCGTATCGGCTCCCGCTCGGAGATCTTCAGCTTCCGGCTGTGCGGCGCGTGGTCGTACTGGCTGTGCAGCTTGGAGCTCGGCTGGTTCGACAGCAGGTGCAAGGGAAACGCCTGCGCCTGGGTCGCGCCCAGCCATTCTTGCGGCTCGAT
Organism: Variovorax boronicumulans NBRC 103145; assembly: GCF_001591345.1. Taxonomy (GTDB): domain Bacteria; phylum Pseudomonadota; class Gammaproteobacteria; order Burkholderiales; family Burkholderiaceae_C; genus Variovorax; species Variovorax boronicumulans. Next base: position 79,758 of record NZ_BCUS01000003.1, read on the forward strand.
CCAGACCGGATGCCCCGGCTGCCCCTCGATGCCGAAGTCGCGGATGGTCTGCGAGAAGAGTTCGATGCGGCCCGACGGCGTGCGCAAAGGCTTGCCGACCGGGTCATGGATGAACTCCGAGAAGACCGCCGCGGACTCCTGCGTCGGCACCTCGACCATTCCCTTTGCCCAGAACTCGTCGAACGTCGGAAGCTTCAGGCCCTGCTCGTCGCCTTGCTCCTTGATCTGCGCATAGAACGAGCGCAGCCAATCCTCCTCCGTCTTTCCCCCCGTGAATTCTTCGAGGCATCCCAGCCGGGTGGCGAGCTCGGAGAAGACCTCGTAGTCGTTCCGCGCATCCGCATGGGGTTTCGCATGCGCAGCGGAGGCGATGACAAAAGGATCGCTACTGGTGCCCACGATGTCGTTTCGCTCGTACGCCACGGTGGTGGGAAACACGATGTCTGCATGCTTGGCCGTCGCCGTCCACCAGGGCTCGTTGACGATGATGGTTTCCGGCACCGCCCATGCCTTGCGAAGACGGTTCAAGTCCTGATGGTGATGAAAGGGGTTGCCCCCTGCCCAATAGATCAGCCGTGTGTCCGGGTAAGTGAGCGTTTGGCCGTTGTAGCGAAACGACTGTCCCTTGTTGAGCAGCATGTCCGCGATCCGGGCCACGGGGATAAACGAAGACACGGGGTTCCTGCCCTGCGGCAGCGCGGGAATCTTCACCGTGATCGACTCAAGGCCGATGCCGTTGACGGCGGCATAGCCGAAGCCGAATCCACCGCCCTCCAGACCGATCTGGCCGATCATCGACGCCAGCACGACCGTCATCCAGTACGGCTGCTCCCCGTTCTCGGCCCGCTGTACAGACCACGACATAGTGATCATGGTCCGGTGCCGCGCCATATCGCGCGCCAGCTGCGCGATGTCCTGCGCCGGCACGCGGCAGATGGATGATGCCCACTGCGGTGTCTTCGCAATGCCGTCGGACAGTCCCAGCAGGTAGGCACGGAACTGGTCGTAGCCGACCGTGTACCGGGCCAGGAATGACCGGTTCGCGAGGTTCTCGGTTTCCAGCACGTAGGCCAGCCCCAGCATCAGCGCCACATCGGTCTGCGGACGGATGGGCACCCATTCGCAGGGCACGCTTGTGTCGTCCCGGATCGGGCTTATCGAGACCAGGCGCACACCCGCCTGAGCGAGCTGCCCGAGCGTGTCGCGATAGCGATGCCGTGTGACGCCACCGGCATTCACCTGCGCGTTCTTTTCCGGCAGCCCCCCGAAGGTGACCAGCAGCCGGGTGTGGCCGATCATGGACTTGAACGAGGTGTGCCGACCCGCGAGGCTGTGCATCGAGCCGACCACGCGCGGGATGATCACCTCCCCGGCGCCGTAACTATAGGAGTTGATCGATCGCGTATAGCCGCCTAGCAGGTTCAGGAAGCGATGGATCTGGCTCTGCGCATGGTTGAACCGGCCGGCACTGGCCCACCCGTAGGAGCCGCCGAAGATCGCCGTATTGCCGTGCGTCGCGCGCACCCTGTCCAGCTGCGCGGCGGCCATGTCGAGCGCGGTCTTCCAGTCGACCTCGACGAAGGGCTCGCGCCCGCGGCCCGCACCGCTCGCACGATGCTGCTTCTCGAGGAACGATTGCCGGACAGCGGGCGCGGCCACCCTCGGCCCCGTGTGCGAGCCGTCCAGGCCCTCCCAGACCGGCGCCGGCGCGGGATCGCCCGACCAGGACCGGATGCCGGACACCCTCCCCTGGTTCACGGACACGCTGTAGGTGCCCCAGTGCGTGGAGACCACGCGGTTCTCTTGGACAGGCAGCATGAACGGCTCCTGCGGACTCAGGCTGCCGCCCGGCTGGAGGCCAGCGGCGGCGGCGCCTCGCCCTGCCCTCGGCCGAGTTCTTCATCGGCCACGTCTTCCAGCGAACGGTTGGTGGTGCGCGGGCCGAACAGCAGCACGGGGATGGCAAAGACGATGTAGATCGCGGCAGCCGTCCACGTCACATACTTCAAGCCACCTGCGGACACCAGTGCCGCGCCCATCACGCCGGAGACCGCGCCGCCGACCCGGGCCCCCGACATCACGATGCCGTTGCCCAGGGCGCGCAACTGCGTGGGCATCGTCTCGGGGATGTAGGTGTAGTAGGCATTGAGGACGAATCCGGCGAAGACGGTGAGGATGCCGCCGATGATGGATACAGCCCAGTAGCCGGTGGACATGCCCAAAGCTGCCAGTGTGAGCGCCGCGAACACGGACATGAAGAGGATGGTGTTCTTGCGCTCCCACCGATCCAGAAATCGCATGGCGAGGAAAGGCATGGCGCCGTAGACCACGGTCCAGATGAACAGGATGAAATACGCGTCCTTCTGCGCGTACTTGAGGTCGTACACCAGTGCGTAGATGCTCCAGTTCGCCCAGGTGTAGTACGCGAGGTAGACCCCGAAATAGGAAACGAAGAGCACGGCCAGGTTGCGTAAGACGGACCTGTTCTGGAACAGGTCGCGCAGCGTCGGCTGCGCTGCGGCGTACGGTACAGCCGACACCTGGGGCGTGGCGAGCGGGCCCTGGCGCAGCGCACGCGCTTCCAGCCGGCTGACGATCTTCTCGGCGCGGTCGACTTGTCCGCGCGCCACGCACCAGCGCACCGACTCCGGCAAGCAGAAGTGCACCAGCGGGGCAATCAGCAGGCCGATACCGCCTGCGAGGAACAGGTGACGCCAGGTGTCCGGCCCGCCGGTCGGCAGGTAGAACATGGCCAGCGCCGCCGCAAGCACTGCCGCAGCAGTGAGCCCCATCGTCACGACCGACAGGAAGCGCCCGCGCGCGCCGCTTGGAAACATCTCGGAGACGTAGACCAGCAGCACCGACGTGGCCGCCTGCACTCCGAGGCCGGTGATGAAGCGGGAGCCCAGGATCAGTTCGTACCCGGGCACGAAGGCGGTCGCCACCACGCCGAGCGAATACATGACCGTGCCCCACACCAATACCGGGCGACGCCCCCATCTGTCCGAGAGCCAGCCGCCGACGAGCGCGCCGATCACCATGCCTACGTAGAAGGCGCTGCTGATGAAGCCGATCTGCTCGGTGCTCATGCCGGTGTGCGCCTTGATGGTCGGACTGGCATAGGCAAAGATGGCGTTGTCGTAGTACTCCAGCATCATGTTGAGCGCCAGCAGAGCGGCCCAGACGTAATGCAGCCGCATCGTGGGCAGGCGGTCGAATCGCGCCAACAAGAACGAAGGGGCGATTCCGGCGGAGGTTGGCCTCGTCTCGTCAATACGGTTCATCATTTGTCTCCATCAGCGTTTCATCTGTTGTCTGGTTTTGTGCTGTGCCGCCACGCCCACGGAACACGCGGACGCAGCCATCCCCCGCCTGCGGGGCGATGCGCTCTTCGTGGAAAGGCCGCGGCTGATGCCCGCGGCCTGCAGGCCGGGGCCTAGTCTGCGCCGCAGCCGACCACAGCGACCGCGCGGACCTCGACCAGGTACGCCGGGTGGGCCAGCTGGGTCACGCCCACCCCGGTCCACGACGGGTAGCGGTCGGGCAGGAACTCGTCCTTGACCTTGGCGAACGCCTGGATGTCCGGGCCTTGCATGTCCATGTGGAAGGTCATGATCTCGACGACGTCGGCCAGCGTCGCGCCGGCCTCCTCGAGCACGGCTTTGAGGTTCTGGAATGCCAGCCGGGCCTGCGCGGCCATGCCCTGGCCGGGCTTGCCCGTCGCCACGTCGAAACCGACCTGGCCGGACACCCAGACCATGTCGCCCACACGGGTGGCCGACGAGAAATGCAGCTGGTCGTAGTGCTTCGCCTTGACGGACGCGGGGTTGATCATTTGTCGCTTCATGGTGGTGGTACTCCTGGTGATGTCAGATGCCGGCAACCTGGCGGAAGATGGGCGAGCGGAACGAGTCGCCCTGGCTGAAATGAGCCATTTCCTTGCGAAAGAGCGGACCGACGCGGGCATAGCTCGGCTTGCAAGTGGGCAGTTCCCGAAAGGTGGCGTCATCGCCGAAGAAGCGCATCACCAGGGTGTGACGGGTGGGGCAGCCGGCGTCGACCGGGGCGCCGCCGTGCAGCGAACGCGGGTGCAGGAACACGATGTCACCGGGGTCGATGTCGAAGGAGACGATGTCCCACGACGTAGGGTCACGCGCCAAGTCCTTGTCGATGTGCGGCAGGCGGGGGTAGGTGCCGTCGCCGTAGAGCGGATCCGTCGGATCGTCGGCGCTCATGAAGCTGGCGCCGTCGTACTGGATGCCCAGGTGCGAACCGCGCACGATCTCCAGCGAGTTCCTCTTGGGAATCTTCTGGAAGGTGATCCAGGCGTTGCCCCAGTGGCGGCCGGCCCAGGGCAGATTGGCCGTGTCCTGATGCCAGGGACCACGACCGCTCTTGCCTCCTTCCTTGGCGAAGATCTCCTCGGCGAAGTACCAGACGTTCTCCGAGCCCCACAGCTCCTGGAAGATCTGCCCGAAGGGCAGCGACGCTGCCAGTTCGTCCAGCTTGGCCTTGGCCTCGGGGTTGGCATTGTCGATATGGGTCTCCAGCGCAGTCCCGTTCAGGCCCCGGTAGACGTGGGGACCGGGGTTGGCCATGTCCCACTTGAAGGCGTCGTAGCACCGGGCCAGTTGGGTTTCGTCGAGACAGTTCTTGAAGACGGTGGCACCGTCGTTGCGGAACTGGTCGCGCATCTCGGGGGTGGTCAGCATGGTGAGGCTCCTTTGTGATCGGGCAGCAGAAATTTCCTTGCCCTGGATACCTCACTGTAGCCATCCATCCAATTTTACACAACAGTCGTTCTGTTAATGAAATCCCATATTTACATGACACTCGTTGTGTAATATTTAGACCCCCACAGGGGAAACGAAGCTGACGCGAAGAAAGCTGTTGCCAGAACATGACGGCCACGACTGCACCGCAGCGAGGGGTCGCTGCGAATTCTCGTGTCGGGTATCAGGGGCAATCGGCCCCTACGGCACCATCGCGGCCGGCGCCGAAGCGACGCGCAGCATCGCTGCGCGCGCAGAGATGACAGTGCGGCCTAGCCGGCGTTCGCGCTGCGCGATCCGGGTGCGGGTTGCACGCCAGATGCCGGAGCGATCAGGACGCCTATAGCGTCGATGAGCGCCCGGATCCGCTTGGAGGTGAAGCGCTTGGGCTCGACGGGATACATCAGCATCCAGCCGTCCCCCATCGCGCTGAGTTGATCGGCAAGCAGGTCGGCCGGAATGTCGCAGCGAACGCTCCCTTGCTCCTGCGCTTCCTTGAGGATCGACGTCTGGATTTTGCGAAATTGCGCATAGCGCCGGGCGATCACCTCGGCGAATGCGGGCTCATACCGCCCCTGCGCCAGCAACTCAGAAGTCGCAGGCCAGAACCGTGTGTTGCGCTCGTTCAGCTGCAGCCAGTGTTCGAAGAGCAACCGGATGTCACCCTTTTCCCGGACCGACTCCAGCATGGCATCGAAGCGATCGAACGCGCTTTCCAGCAACGCGACGATGAGCTCCTCCTTGTTTGCGAAGTAATACGTCACGGCACCGGTCGAGTGCCCGGCGTACTGCGCGACCGTACGCAGCGATGCCTTCGCATAGCCTTCCCGTGCGATCACCGATGCCGCAGCCCTGAGCAACTCCTTGCGCTTGATTTCGGGGTCGCCGGCGGGGCGCCCCCTTGTCGGCGTCTGCACACGCTCCCCGGCGCCGTGCGCTGGCTTGGTCTTCTTATCTGACATCGTTGAGGTCATCCACGAACAACTTGCACATCCATATCCATTCCTCGTGGACCGAAGCGATCGGTTTCGTCGGCCGAGATCCCACGGTACTCAGTTTAGTAGGCGCCCATGGGCACCACGAAGACTGCCATCAAGCGGTCCGATAGACACCCCGCCCGTCGACCTGCACCTGCCCGTCGGCCAGCAACTCGACCAGGTGTTGCGAGATGGTGCGGGTCTCCGCATCGACCACCCAGGGGCTTTCATAGCCCGGTGGATACAGCATCCGATGCTGGGCCAGCTGCGCCAGCGTCTTTGGCGATTCGCGCAGCAGGTCCAGCAGCCGCTGCGCGCGCTCGTCGAACTTGGCGGCGAAGGCCGCGAGATCGCGTAGAAATCGCTCTCTCTCGGTGTACACGCCACGGTGGTGCGAGGTGACCCACACCTTGGCCGGAATGTCCGGCAGCCGCGCCAGACTGCGGCGGAAATCCCGCAAGCTGGAGCCGGCGTCGCCGTAGTAAGGACCGAAGCCGGTCAAGTCGATGTCGCCGATGAATGCAACGCCCTCCGGCTCGACCAGCAGCACGGTGTGGCCGGCCGTGTGGCCGGGCATGTGAAAGGCCCGGATGCCCGTCCGGCCCAGGTCCCACCTCGCACCATCCACGTAGCCTCTTGCATCAGGTCGCGGAGCATAGAAGAAGTCGCGTTGGAACTTGGCGAGCATGTCTTGGATGACGGCCGGATCGGTCATGCCGAAGGCTTTGAGCATGCCGTCCCAACCTTGCGCCGCAGGCAAGTCTGCTTCGTGCACATGCACCGCCGCGGCGGGCAGACGGTGCAGCCCAGCCATGTGGTCTTCGTGCACATGCCCCATGACCACCAACTCGGTGGCATCGAACTCGGGACCGATGTGGTTGGCGACGATCGGCGTATCGAAAGCGGCGCGCGTATCGGTGCCACGTATGAGCACTTGGTTGCCATCGGGATACTTGCCATTCTTCTGGCCGAAGAAAACCGAGACGCGGCCAAAATCAATGCGGCTGACGGCAGTTAAAGGATCGGTTTGGCGGAAGACAGCGGTCATGCCGCCTCATTCCTGGTCATGCCGAACAGCCGATCGATGCATCTCATCCCTCTGCAAAGGGGCAATGTCCCATTCTCTTGGTCCCACCGCATGCCCCTTCTCCCCTGCATGGCAACTATCGAAGTGAAGCGACCTCGACGAGGGCAGCTTCGCTCCCAGTGGAATCTCCCGTCTGATGCTTGCATGGCGCGACCTTCCAACTCAAGGCAAAAAATCAAAGACTAGCAAATCACATGATTTTTTACAACGATCGTTTTGCGAATGCATGAGCGACGAACAAGTCCGCCGATGCGCCACAGCGGGATCAGACCAAGGGCCGGTCTTCTCCGCGGAACGAGCAGGACCACAGCCCCACGGGCTCCGGCTTCCTCTGAATTTCCTATCTAGTCCAATCGCACTGAAGGGCGCAGTCGTGCATTCAGCAGGTCCACCAGCCACAGCAGACTGCCTCGAGCGAAGCCATGCAGCCTGGCCTGATGGCTCCGATACAGCAGCACGTGGCTGAGCTGGGCCAAACGTCCTTTGAAGGTCACACCTTTGAACATGCCCGTTTTTCCCAGCGAACCATAGGCGTCGTAATCGGCCAAGGAAACCAGGGCACCGAAGTCGGTGTGGCTGAAATCCGGCACCTGCGTGCAGTACTCAAGCGCAGCAGGCAGGTGACGAATCAGGTGCTGCGCCTGCTGATGCGCCACCTGTGCCGTGGGCGGCAACGGCAGATCGCCGCCGACAGGCACTAGGCTCGCGCAGTCGCCGACAGCATAAATGGAAGGATCGAGCGTTGTCTGCAGCGAGGGACGCACCAGCAACTGGTTGCTTCGGTTAGTTTCCAGGCCGCCGAGCCCAGCGAGAAAATCCGGAGCCTTGACACCGGCAGCCCACACCCGCAGCGATGCTGCGAGTTCGGTGCCGTCGCCCAGCACAAAGCCCCGCTGCGTGGCTGCCTTGACGCGCATTTTTGTCAGGACGCGCACCCCCAAGGCCCCCAGGCGCTGCCGGACTGCCCCGGAGATGTCCTGCGGAAAGGCGGCCAGCAAGCGTGGGCCGCCTTCGATCAGCGTGACGCTCAAGCGTGCCGTTAATCCGCTGGCCCCATAGGCCTCAACCGCTTCCACCAGCCCGATCAGTTCTGCCGCCAACTCTACCCCTGTAGCGCCGCCACCAACGATGGCGATCGAGAGGCGACCCTCACTACCCTCGCGACCCATGCACTCCAGCAGACGCATGCGCACCTCGTCCCCAAAGGATGCGGCTTGCGAACGCGAGTCGATCGTGTGGCAATGCTCAGACACGCCAGGCGTTCCAAAATCGTTCGCCTGACTTCCCACCGCCAGGATCAAAGTGTCGTACGACAGTCGTCTCGCGGGCATCAACACGCGACCGTCAATGGCCTGTACTGCAGCGACTTCCACCTCGCGCTTTTCGCGATCTAGCCCCAGCAGTTCCCCCGGCTCATAGCGAAAGCCCGCCGCATATGCCTGAGCGATGTAGGAGGTCTGCTGCTGATACACGTCACGCGTGCCCGCGGCGATCGTGTGCAGCATGGGTTTCCACACATGAGCGAAGTCACGATCGATCAGAGTGACGGGAGGAAGTCGGCTGCCCCGCGAACCGCCTCGGCGTCCAAGTGCCGTAGCGATTTCGAGACCGGCAACCCCACCCCCCACGACGAGCAAGGATTGACGCTGTTCGCTGGCCTTTCCGCTTGAGGTCAAGGTCTTTCTCATTTTTGCACCTGCGATGCATCGTCGCGATGCGCTGCCGCGAGTCGATTCGCCCAGTCTCCCAGGCGTCCGCCGAACAAAAGGTCATAGAGCACCGGGACCAGCCCAAGCGTGATCAGCGTGCCCAGCAACAACCCCCCAATGATGGTCACGGCCATGCCCGCCCACAGGCTGCCGCCGAATAGAAGCAACGGAATCAGGCCGGCGATGCACGTCAGCTTGGTCATGACGATCGGGCGCAGTCGCGCCACTGCGGCTGCCACTACAGCCTCGCGCCGAGGCTTCCCGGCGGCCAGTTCGGCTTCGATGCGCTCCAGCAGCAAGACTGCGTTGTTGACGATGATGCCCGCCAGCGAGAGCAGCCCGAAGTTGGCCATGAAACCGAGCGGCTCGCCCGAGATGATCAGCGCCGGTGCAACACCGATCAGCGCGAAAGGGATGGTGCACAGGATCAGCGCCAACTTGCGGAAGGATCCGAACTGCCAGATAAACAGGATCAGCATTGCCGCCACGGCGTGCGGAAGGTAGGTCCCCAGCGCGTTGTTGGCCTCGGCGGCCTCCTCGACCTCGGCGCCAAGTTCTATCCGGTAGCCCGGTGGCAGCTGGATCTTGGCGATCGCCGGCGCTGCCGCATCCACGGTTTGTTGTGCTGTGGCAAGCATGCTGCGCCCCTCCACCGTCAACGTGCGGGCAAGGTCGCGTCGGCGAATGGTCGAAGGCTCGGACTGGACTGTCGCTGAAGCTAGCGCAGACAGTGGCACGGGCGTCGCGCCGCTAGCCGGATGGATCAGCGTGTTCACAAGGTCTTCGGGCCGTGCGCGCTCGGCATCGCTGCCGCGCACAACAAGCGGCACAAGCGTGTCTCCATCACGCAGCACCGAAACATCCACGCCGGTGAAACGAGCTCCCAGCGAGATTGCGATGTCCTCGCTGCTGATGCCCAGGACGCGGGCCTTGCGCTGGTCGATCTGGACATCCACGCGTGGCACGCGCGACCCCCAGTCGTCGCGCACCTGCACAAGTCCTGGCAGCGGGCGCAGAACGCCCTGCACCTGGCGACCGATGTCCCGCAAAACGACCTCGTCTGGCCCAGAGATACGGTACGCCACGGCACCTGCATCGTTGGTGCTACGGGAAAATCGCTTGGCGTCCACACGCACATCCGGATGGTGCTGGGCCATCCATTGACGAGTGCGTTCGATCGTGGTGTCTAGCTCCTTGGGGCTTCGCAGACTGACCGTGAAATAGCCAATGTGCGAGGCGGGCAACGGCGGATTGAGAACCAGCACCACGCGCGGGCCACCTTCGGCCACGTAGCCGATACTGGTGGCGACCTCAGGGTTACTCTTCTCGTCGCTGAGCCAGCGACTCAGATCCCGCACCACGGCCTCTGTTCGCCGCGAATCACTGCCTGGTTGCAGCTCCAGAGCTACCTGGAACTGCGGTCGATCGGAGGGCGGCAAGAAGCCTGCAGGGACATGCGCGAGCATGAACAGCGCACCGGACAGCAGCACGGCCATCGCAGCCAGGAACAGTCCCTTGTGGTCCAGCACCCGCCGAATCAAGCGAGAGTAGCCACCATAGAAGCGACTGTTCTTCGGCGTCTCATCGGCATCGTGGTGCCCGGCCTTGAGAAACAGATAGCACAGTAGCGGAGTGACCGTCAGGCACAACAGCCAAGAGCCCAGCAGACAGAGTCCCAACACCACCACCAGGGGGCGAAGGTATTCATTGGAGGTGGTATTGCCGAAGAAGAATGGCGAGAACGCCAGGATGATGACTAGGCAGGAATTCAGCAGCGGGATCGCCAACGTTCGCCCCGCCTGGATGCACGCCGTTGCGCGATCCTCTCCCACGGCCAGCCGGCGTTCGACGTCCTCGGCGATCACAATGCCGTTATCGACCAGCAGGCCCAGCGCAATGATGATCGCAGCCATGGAGACGATGTGTAGTTCGATGCCGAGCATGCTCATCGCCAGCAGCGTAGCCAGGATCGTCAAGGGGACGATGCTGCCGACGATGATGCCGGCGCGCCAGCCGAGAAACAGCACCACCACCGCCATCACGACTGCGATGGTCTCGCCCATGACTTGGTTCATGCTGCCCATCTCGCGCTCGACCACATCGGCCTGGAAGGTCACGTAGTCCAGCGAGAAGCCGGCTGGAAGCTGCTGCTCCAGTTCCGCCACGCGCGCCTTCAGGGCCTTGCCCACCTTCGCGATGCTCTGACCGGACTGCATCGACACGCCCAGCACGACGGCGTTCTCTCCGCGATATATGGCCGCCGTATCCGGCGGATCGGCCGGCAGCACGCGTACCTGGGCGATATCGCCAAGACGGACGGTGGTCGCTGGTGCGCGAGCAGCAGAGCCACTACCTAGTGGAACGGCCAGTACGAAATCGCGCAACGCATCTGGCGTGCGAATCTCCCCTGAGGCAACCACAGCGCTGTTCAGGCCCGAAAAAACCACCTGCCCGCCCGAGAGCACCACGTTCTGCTGCTGGAGTTGCTGCAGCACGGAAGCTGCGCCCAGGCCAAGTCCGGCCAGCCGTGTCCGGTCGAATTCGATGTAGATGCGTTCATCCTGCAGGCCGTGAAAGCTCACGCTTTGCACGCCTTCCACGCCGTAGATTCCTTCGCGCAGACGTTTGAGTGGCTCGCGCATCTCGCTCATCGAGAAGCCCGGCGCGGTGACGGCAATGGATGCGATCGCAACCCGGCCGAAGTCATCGTTGATCTGTGGCGGCAGCGTGCCGGCGGGAAACAGGGGCACCGCCTCTTCAACCTTAGCACGCATGCGCTGCCACACCGGCTTCAGTTCTTGAACATCTTCGCGCAATGTGACCTGCAGGATGGCGCTGCCGGTGCGCACGGTACTGACCACGTGCTTGAGCTCGGACAGTTGGCGCAGCCGCTCCTCCATCGGTCGCGCCACGAGTTGCTCCATGCGCTCGGCCGGCAGCCCGGGGTTCGAGACGAAGATCACGGCCTCGCGCACTGTGGTGGAGGGCTCCTCCTGCGAGGGGAAATTGAGGAACGCGAGTACGCCAGTCACCAGAACCATCAGCGCAACAAATATCGTCAGGCGGCTCGACTTCAGCGCGGCTTCGGTGAGTTTCATCGTGCGCCCCCGGGCAGCACGGTCTCGGGCTGATGGACAGCCACCGACTGGCCCTCGTGCAGGAAGGCCGCTCCCGCCACAACAACCTGCTCACCCGGCTTCAGGCCATGGGAGATGGCGACGCGCGATTCGGGCAGCAGGGTGCTTCCGGTCTGTATGTCACGCCGTGCGATCTTGCTGTCCTCGTCCAGCACAAAGACGCTGGCTTCACCAGGCTTCGTACCCGGCATCACGGCCGTCATGGGCAGCGTCATGGACGCAGCGACCTTGGTTCGATGCAGTTCCACGGAGACGACACTCCCGCTGCGCAAAGAGCTCGCGGCTTCCCCACTTGACGCCGGGGGGACCTGGACGCGGAAGATCGCCTGCGCCAAGGACCCGTTGTCGCTGCGCGCGGACAGGCGCTCGAGAATCAATGAGAAGGTCTGCGCACCACTTTTCCCCTGTGCCTTGACGCCAGGGACGAGCGCCGAAGCAACGGCATCGGGCAGCATCGCCACCACCTCGAGTGTGCGACCGGCCTGCACTTGCAGCACGGCCTGCCCGGAGGCAACGTCGGAGAAGGGTTGAGTCAGGCGCGCAACGACCTCTCCGTCGAAGGGAGCAGTGATGCGCGCGAGTGCCAAGTCTCGACGGGCAGTGGCCAATGCTGCATCAGCCGACTCCAGCCGGCTGCGCGCCTGCAGATGGGCTGCGCGCGCGGACTCCAGCGCTGTGGCGGAGATGATCTTGTCACCCGCGAGCGCCTCCTGTTGCTTGAGTTGTGTGCTGCGCTCTGTCAGCGCCGCAGCGGCCGCTTTACTCTCGGCCTGCGCGTTGTTCAAACGCCAACGTGCAGGCGATTCATCCAGGCGTGCAAGCACCTGGCCGGCCTTGACCTGATCGCCCACTTCCACGTGGATTGCAACCACCCTTCCGGCAGCCTCAAAGCCGAGATCGCTGCGCTGGCGCGCCCGCAATGTACCGACGAAGCTGTCCGTCTGGCCGGCCGCGCCGGCTTGACCGACCACTTCGACCTTGACGGGCTTGGGCAGTGGCGCCTGGAGTTCAGCGGATTGCGTACAGGCGCCGAGCATGACGGCGCAGAGCACAGCGGCCAAGGCCGCTGTGCTGTGGAGGCATATGAGTCGAGTAGGCATGGGAGCTTCGGTGTTCCGGGCAATCAAGAGAGTTTTTGGGCCAGTTCCAGCGCTGACTTGCGCAAGACCTTGCGCTGCGCGGCTGTGAACTGGTGTAGCTGGAGAAGGTCGATCAGAAGGAGCCCGTCCATGGCCACAGCCAACAGCAGGGCCAAGCCAGACTCCGTGCCACGCCCCAATTCGGCGTAGCTGCGCATGAACAGCTTTTGAGCCGGCTCGATCAGGTGCGGATGCGACGCATTGGCCTGCAAGAGGTTCTTGAGCAGCGTCTTTTGGCGCTCGGGCATGTCGAAGGTCATGTCGATGAGCTGCCGAAGCGACGCCTGAAGCGACACGGTCGGCTCCTTGGGCGAGCTCATGTGCCGGCTCAGGACATCAACTTCCTGCATCATGCGTTCGACAAGCGCGCTCAATAGGTCGTCACGGGTCTTGAAGTGATAGATCAACCCGGCCTTGGTGACACCTGCAGTCGCCGCGACAGCCTCGATCGTGAGGTTGTGCACGCCGTGCTCAGCCACCAGGGAAGCGGCGGCATCAAGAAGCTTGTCTCGTGAACTGGGACGTCTTACGGAAGTGGACATGAATATTGCCTTGATCTTGAAACTTGACTGTACGTATAGTAAAGTAATTAAGATCATCCCGTCAACACCTGGAACCTCTTCGCATGCACATACGTTCTTCCGCCCGTCATTTCCTACCCCGGCGGACCCTGCTTGGGGCAAGCAGCCTGCTCCTGTTAGGACTGGCGGGCTGCGCTTCAGCGCCGCTCGGCACCCAATCCCAGGCCCCGTCCATCCAGATCCCGAGCCAATGGAGTGAAACGACACAAAGCCAAGGCACCCTCGCCTCCGAATGGTGGAAAGACCTTGGCAGCCCAGAGCTCAACAGCCTGATCCGGTCGGCTCTGGATGCAAACCGGGATCTGAAGGTCATGGTTGCGCGTCTAGAGCAGGCCAGGTCGCTGACCGACGGCGCTGAAGCGGATCGTCGGCCACAACTGAGCGCAGCGGGTGCTGCGCGGCGCGGTCGCGACAGCAATGCCGACCCCAAGACCGAACAGAGCGCCTTCGGGCTGCGAGCCGCTTGGGAGATCGATGTCTTCGGCCGAGGCGCGCTGGCCGTTGACGCGGCTCGGGCTGACGCACAGGGCGCAGCCCATGCACTGGAAGCAGCACGCATCACGCTCGCGGCGGATGTGGCCTCGGCTTATTTCGAGTTGCGCACCTTGGATGCGCGCGCGAGACTCGCACGCGATGCAACACAGCTCGCGCAACGCCAGACAGAAGTGACCCAGCGCAAATTCGACGCAGGCCAAGCCACGGCATTGGATGTCGAGCGGTGGCGGGCCGAACTGGCACAAGAGCGAGCCACGTCCGAACAACTGGAAGGCGATTTGCGCGTTCGGAAGCGTCAGTTGGCCGTCCTGCTAGGCACCGCTCAATCGCCTGTACTGAAGTTAGGCGGTGCCATCGAAGCTCCGCCAGCGCCGACGCCCGTCTTGCCAGGCGAACTGCTGGAACGTCGCCCGGACGTCCAGCGCCAGGCCCGCGCACTAGATGCTGCGCTTGCGCGCGTGGGAGTGGCGCGCCGCGAGATCTACCCTCGGCTGCAGATCGACTGGACGGGATCTCGTCAGCGATTGACGCCCATTGGCGACTCGGCTTCGCCAATGGCTGTTTCAGCCTATGGCATCTCCGTTTCTCTTCCCATCCTAGACGGCGGTCGGATCCGCGCCAACGTCGCCGTGCAGGAAGCTCAGGTACAAGAAGCGATGGCGGCATACGAGCAGACGATGCTGACAGCCCTGGCCGATGCGGACGCTTCGCTGACCCGATGGAACGCCGCCGAAGCCTCGCTGCAGGAATGGCAACGTGCATTGCGTGCTGGAGAGGTGGCGACACAGCGCGCCGTGCGCTTGTTTGACGCGGGTCTGGTCGATCTGAGCGCAGTATTGGACGCAAGGCGCAATCGGCTGCGCGCGCAAGACGCGGTCAGCCAAGCGGAAGGAGCGCGTTGGTCTTCCGCAGTGGGCCTGCGCCGCGCCTTCGCAGGGACTGTTTAGCTCGGAAACGGACGATGCGTGAAGAACTGAGGACAGACGCATGAGTACACAGCTCACGCCCGAGGACCGCCGACTTCGCTTCGAGGCCCACCGCTTCTCGATTGAAACCTTAGTGAAGATCCATCTGGAGCATATCGAGGGTTCGCGGTTGCTAGTGATCAGCCACCTGCGCATGATGTTCACCCTGTCACTGGGAGCGCTGGCAGGTCTCATCACCCTGTACGCATCGGTGCTTCGCTTCGGTAGTGCGGTCTCGGGGGCACCCAACGATCCCTTGAGCGTCGACTTCGCCGTGACCGCTCTCGCTTTGGTGGTCGCATCTGCGCTGCTGTCAGCCATCGGACTCCAACGGGCGAGCGCCAGTTCATCGAATTTCCTGCGCGATCCGTTTCCCGATGCGGAAACAGTCATGACAGGGTTAGCCGGAGATACTCATGCAGATGAGCATCAAATCCTGCGGCAATTGGATGAGATGCTTGAAATCCGCCTGTCTCGCCAGCCTCAGTTCAAGGCGAGAACGCTCACAACGAACACATTGCTGATCTGCGGAATCATGTTTGCGGGGCTTTCGTTCCTGGAGCGGATGCACATGGTGTTCCCCTGAGTGCGTGCAGCCTCCATCTCTCTACATTGAAGGCCCACCATGAGAAATCGCGCCAATAAAAGAGACAGCGACTCCTTCTTCTTCCGTCTGCTTTTTGGCAGTTCAGAGGAAATCACGGACGGGGATGTTTCGTACTTTCGCGAGCACCCCGATCAGATTGACGAGATCACGGCACCAGTCAACATCCACAGAATATTCCTTTGGGTCTGCGCAGTTTTGGGAGTTGTCTTTGTCGGTGTCTCCAAGGCTCTGAAGTACTCTGCGACGCTGTCCTTCTTATCGGAAGGCTTCAGGGAATTCACGATTGATATCGTTTACGAGAGTGGCGTGGCGCTCGTCAGCGCGGCCCTGACTGCCTACATTTTGGGCATCGTTCTCAACAGGCAACAGGAAAATGCTGCAGCATGGCGCACTGAAATCCGTCGAAGGATCGACCGGCCTGAATCACCTGACGATCAGTAACTTGATGTTGAAGTCCTTATGCTGTTTACGCATTGCAGCCAGATCGCAGGCTTGGTCAGAACCTTCAATTCGTCGAACGGCAACGACAGCGTGCGGCAAGAGCACCCGCTCGCAATCGAGCCATTGAGATCGTGAGGGACACCGCGCAGAGGGTGAGCGGCCGCTCGCTCTTGGTCGTGCGCTGGCCGACCCGCACGCTACCGGCCGCAGTGATCGTCTTGGCGGCGGCGATCGAGCAGGCTCGAATGCAGGCGTGCAATCAGTTACGGCACTTGCCCAACTTGCCGAGCCGCCGCGACCTCACGGCAGCAATCTGGCGCTGCGTGGTGCCGTAACCGAGGGCTCACCCAAGTTAATAACACTAGCAACCTGCCCCCCTTGATTGCCAGGGGCCAGAGTTGCTCTTGGACTCTCCCGGCGCAGCCGCCGGGGCGCGACGCCAAACCAGCGCTGGCAGGCGCGCGTGAACACCGACTGATCCGCATACCCCATCAATTGCGCGATGCAGCCCAGGCTCAAGCGGTGCTGTTCCAGCAGTTGGGTGGCCCAGGCCTTGCGGGCGACGTCGCGCAGTGCTTCAAACACGACACCTTCAGCCTGCAGCCGGCGTTGCAAGGTGCGCGGGTGCTGCCCCAAAGCACGCGCCACGGCGCCCAGATCTGCCGTACCGGCGGGCATCAGGGTGCTCAGCACACCGCGCACCTGGTCTGCTGCGCTGGCGTCCGGCCCTACCGACGACCCGAGCAGAAAGCGTTCGACGAATTTCCGCAACATCCGGTTGTGACGCGGCATGGGCTGGCGCCAAGCCAGCGGATCGAGTGCGATGCCGTCGAACGCGGCATGAAAGCGTGGCAACTGTCCCAAGTGCCGCCGGTACTGCGCACTGCTGCCCACGGGCGCATGGCGCATATGGATGGTGGCGGGACGCAGTGCGCCGTCAGATAGCACGTCGGCCAGCCGGCACATGTAGGCGACGCAGATTTCCGCGACCTGCGGCACATCGGGCGGCGCGTGCTGGCGCTGGAATACTTCTAGGCATTCCAGCCCGGTGCCGGCATCCATGAAAGTGCGGTAGCCCAGCGTGGGGTTGTGGAAGTGGACGTACTTGGCGCCCTGCATCATCCCTTCGCGTACGGTAGGCGCGGACTGGATCACCAATCCCAGCAAGCCCAGGGTTTCCACGCCCTGCTGAGCGGACAGACGCAAGCCGAAGTCGCGCACGCCGAGCACTCGAGCGGCTTCTTCGATAGCCCGGGCCACACCTTGACTGGGCAGGTAGCGGTCGGGGTCGCCCAGATCGTCCAAGGCCAAGCCGCAGGTGTGCAGGATGCCAGCGGGATCACCCCCGTGGGTACGCACCAGGTCCTCGAAACCCGCGAGCGCGGCAGCGCGGACCACGCTCAGGGAAGGCGAATCAGCGGACATCGAGGCATGGATGGCGTGTCGTACAGAGTCAAAATTCTGTCGCGCAAACACAAGTTTCGCCAGAGGGTTGAACCTAGCATCTCCCGGAGATAACCACAGGAGACAGCCCCCATGGCAGAGCACTTCGACTTCCTCATCATCGGCGCCGGCATTTCCGGCATCGGCGCGGCCTGTCACCTGCGCCAGCGCTTCGCGGACAGCAGCTTCGCCCTGCTCGAAGCCATGGATGGCTTTGGCGGCACCTGGTGGACACACCGCTACCCCGGCGCGCGCTCGGACAGCGACTTGTTCACCTACGGCTACAGCTTCAAGCCCTGGCGCGGCCGCGCCATTGCCACGGCCGACGAGATTCGAGACTACCTGGCCGAAGTGATTGACGAAAACAGCCTGGCGCCGCTGATCCGCTACGGCCACACGGTGCAGGCAGCCCGCTGGTCGTCCGAGGACAAGCGTTGGACACTGGAAGTCTCCCGCACCGGATCGGACGAGGTGCTGACTTTCACCACCGGCTTCCTCTGGATCTGCGCTGGCTACTACGACCACGGCCAGGGCTACACGCCCGAGTGGCCCACGCTGAAAGACTTCGAGGGCCAGGTGGTACATCCGCAGCACTGGCCACAGGACCTTTCCTATGCAGACAAGCGCGTGGTAGTCATCGGCTCCGGCGCCACGGCCGCCACGCTGATCCCCAGCCTGGCGGACGCCGCGGCGCACGTAACCATGCTGCAGCGCTCGCCCACCTTCTTCGCGGCCGAGCCCTGGGAGCATCCGCTGGAGGCCCAGTTGCGCCCGCTCAATCTGCCTGACGAGTGGTTCCACGAAATCATGCGCCGTGCCTTCATCGCCAAGACCGACGAGGTGGTGCGCCTGGCCTTCTCGCACCCCGAAGACCTGCGCGCCTACCTCATCGGCGAAACCCGCGCGCGACTGCCCGAGGGCTTCGACGTCGACAAGCACTTCAACCCCCGCTACCGCCCCTGGCAGCAGCGCATCGCCAACGTGCCCGACGGCGACCTGTTCCACGCCATCCGCGACGGCAAGGCCTCGGTGGTGACGGACACCATCGAGCGCTTCGACACCCGGGGCATCCAGCTCGTCAGTGGCGAGCGCCTGGATGCAGACATCATCGTCACCGCCACGGGTTTCAACATGCAGCTGTTCGGCGGCATTCCGTTCAGCGTGGACAACGCGCCGGTGGACATGCACGAGCGCGTCACCTACCGGGGCATGATGATCGAGGGCATGCCCAACATGGCCTACACGCAGGGCTACTTCCGCTCCAGTTGGACGCTGCGCTCCGACCTGGTGTGCGACTGGGTGTGCCGCCTGGTCACCCACATGCGCGAACAGGGCCACAGCGTGGTGCAGCCCACCGTGCCCAGCGCCGACGTCGGGATGCAGCGCCTATCCTGGATCGAGGCCGACAACTTCAACGCGGGCTACGTCGTGCGCTCGCTGGGCGCCATGTACGGCCAGGGCGACCGCCATCCATGGAAGCACGGCATGGAGCACGCCGAAGAGCGCATCACTCTGCCCGCCGCCTCCCCGCTGGACACGGCACTGGCCTATCGCTGAACCCTTCCTCATTCACAACTCCAGGAGACTTCGACCATGCCTCTCGATCCTCATCTTGCCGGCGTCCTTCAGATGATGGCTGGCTCCGGTGCCAAGCCGGTCGCCGAAGGCACCCCCGAGGAAGGCCGCAGCGGCTACCTGGCCCTGACCGCAGGCTCGCTCACCCCCGAGCAGCGCGTGCCGGTGGGCAGCGTGCAGAACACCACCGTGCCCGGCGCGGCCGGCTGGGTCCCCGCGCGCATCTATCAGCCCGAAGGCGCGGGCCCGTTCCCCACTGTGGTGTACTTCCACGGCGGCGGCTACGTCATCGGCAACCTGGACACGCACGACAACATGTGCCGCGAGATCTGTCGCGTTGCGCAGGCTGCGGTGGTGTCGGTGGACTACCGCCTTGCGCCCGAGCACCCCTTCCCCGCCGGAATCGAAGATGCGGTGGCCGCCGCGAAATGGATCGTGGCGAATGCGCGCGAACTGGGCGGCAATGGCATCGTGGCCGTGGCTGGCGACAGCGCGGGCGGCAACTTCTCCGCCGCGGTGGCACAGCAGTTGCGCGACGCGGGCACACCGCTGGCGGCGCAGTTTCTGATCTACCCTGCGGTAGACCACGTGGCAGCTGCGTACCCTAGCGCCGAGCAGAACGCCAGGGGCTACTTCCTGGAAGCGGACACCATGGCCTGGTTCTACAACCACTACGCGGGCGGCTACGCGAACACTTTGGACCCGCGCCTGGCCCCGCTGCAAGCCGCCAACCTGGCCGGCCTGCCACCCGCCGTGATCGTGACCGCCGAATTCGACCCACTGCGCGACCAGGGTGCGGCCTACGCCCAGGCGCTGCGCGCCGCAGGCAACCAGGCCGAACTGATCGAGGGGCCAGGCATGATTCACGGCTTCTTCGACATGGGCCGCTGGTCGCCGGGCGCGCAGGCCATCGTCACCCGAAGCATCGAGCGCTTCGGCGCACTCCTGAAAAAGTAGCCAGCCCTGGCAAGGCCTGGCGCTTTCGTTGCGTGAGCCGCTCAACGCGCCGATGATCCGATGAGCGCGTTCGTACATCGCGCAACACGCGATGCCTACAAGGCTGTCGTCCGAGCTAGAGCGAGGGCGACGGCATGGTGTCTAGGCTGTTCGTTCGGCACCGGGCGCGGCCACCGCCGGCCGGATTTTTGAATCCACTGGCCCCTGCGGCGGAACGCTGGGGCCAGTGTTGATCGCGACTCTTCCGTCGCCTCAATGATCCACCATACGGCGCACTCGACCGTCAGATTGGAGGGGGCGTACACGAAGGACAGCCATGCAGCGTAAGCCGTCCTTAGGCAAGGTAAATGAGAATGACGGCGACTTGGCGCTCTCCCGGCATTCATCGTTGCCAAACGATGCTGTCCAGGTCCTGACGCAACGTCGTGGATGTCGATAGAGCATGAACGCGCTACGCCTTTTTCTTTCCCTTTTTCGGAGGGATCGTGACGGTCTTCGCGTATACGTCGTTCACGGCGATCTTTAGAAGTTCGACCTTGTATCCAAAGCCCAGAAGCACCTTGCGCGTATTGACAAGATTGACCTTGGAGAAAAAGGGTAAATGCAGATCAGCGCCAGGCGCATCGCTGATAACGGCATAAGTGATTGTGAACGACTCATGTTCCGGCTTCGGCTCGATCTTCAGCAGTTCGCGGTGGGTCGGTGCAAGCTGTGCTCGGACTTTCTCACGAAATTTAGGGTCGATTTGAATGAGTTGACCGGAGACAAAGCCTTGAGCGAACAGGTGGCTCAAGACGCTGGACTTGCCGTACATCTTCACGTGGATCAGTTCGCGCTTGGACGAGAAAAGATCGCAGATCTCGACCTGTCCATGGCCGCCGCCGTGCATGACTTTCTTCTTGTCATCGAGCAGGTCGTAGATCGCCGGCTCGAGCGCAGCCACCTGTGCGTTGTATACCCCTTCTCCGCCACCCTGGTACTCGGGGAGCTTGACGCTCGACAGCGGGATCGCCGCATAGTCTTGGCTCGTTCGTTCGACGAAATCCTTGGCGATGCTGAACCACTTGCCGTCGTTTAGCACATGTGTGACACCGTCGAGTTCGATCTCCGCATAGAGGCACTTGAACACTGGCCACGACTTGAAAACCTTCATGTGGTCCGCGTCGGCGCAATGAACATGGCGCGCGCGCAGTACTTCAAGAGTGATCGGTCCATCGACGGTATCGCGAAACCCTTCCATATTGATGTCAGGGTGAAGAATGCCACCGCCGTACGGTGAATACATGAACCCTTTGACCATCGTCCATTCGATGATTTCCGGAATCGACAGCCAGATGCCATCGAATTGGCCCGCGGCCATTCTTGCTTCGAGGGCGTTCTCAAGGGCGCTTATGACCGCCGCACTCTTAGTGGTCGAGATGTTGTTGACCCATTGATAGTCTTCTGCGTTCAGTTCGGCTTCGAAAAGTTGCCGGTACTGATCGAGCAGAAACGGTAGGTCGGAAAGATCCAACCTGACCGAGACAGCCAGCGCGTCGCTGCCTGCCATGCGGTTGCCGAGGATTGAATTCTTGGGCGCGCCGACGATGGCCTTCAGCATGTCCTGCTCAACACTCAGGCCGAACTGATCCGGCGTCGTCTCCTGACCGGACTGGATACGCATGTGGCTTTCAATGGCATTCAGCGATTGAACATCGACGCAGCGGAACGTCTTCGGGTCAACGGCATTGAGAGCACAAAGAAGTCCGAATCGCTCTTCGATCACATCATCCCTCAGAAGAAAGCGTCCGCCCTGACCGAAGGCAAGGACAAAACAACGTTCATTGATCTTGATGAAAAAGGCAGCAGCGACGCCCTCGACGGCTAGATCCTTGGGGTTGATGAACTCCTTGAACAGCGCAGACCATTTCGGCGGCGACGGGGGATTCTTCCTGACGAAAAGCAGTCCGGCTCCGTGGCCCGCGATGGCAACCTCAGTAGGCGCGTCGCAGGCCTCGAGCTTTATGACTTCGTGATTGGCCGTGAATTGCTGCTTGATGAGGAAGATGCTGAGATGGTTGACTTTCTTTTCTTGTGGCACCGCTTGGTCTCCCCCAGGATAAGTTCTTACGTGGCAATTTGGCCTTCAAGTCAATCGCCACACCCCTTGAAGTTGAGGGGGTCGACAATTACCACACAGCATCGTTTTCTTCAATACTTGGAGGCTATATGGACACCTCATCTCTCGGGTTTGCGGCTGCTGCGACGACTCTCACTTCCTTCTAGCGAGACAGCAACGGCCACTGAGTGAATCGACCGACCGAGGCGAAACTTTGACCCAGTCCCTCTCGCAGCGGTTGCGGTCCGTCACGCTTTCCGCATGGATGGCCGCTCTGGAAACCGCAACTGGCTAAGCATTCGCTGCAGCGTCGCCAAGCCGTTGGCGAACATCGTCGGAATTCATCGCGGGTACCATCCTGGGCTGTGTAGATCCGATAGCGTGCCAAGCAAGGCGGCATCGCAAGCATTGCCGACTTAGTTCGATACCGAATAGGAGAAAAGGGCGTGGGGACAATACGGCGATTGGTGCTCAAGAATTTCAAACGCTTCAAGGCGCTGGAACTGGAATTCGATCCGGAGTTGAACATCCTCGTTGGCCCATGCTATGGGGGACAGCGGCCTTCGATGCTGGGAATGTCTCTACTTGTGACTTTCGATAAAGTCTTCAACAATGCTGCGCCTCGGTAATGCGCGCCCCGCCCATGTGGAAGCCTGCCAGCCCTATCGTGATCGCCGGCCACCCCCTGACCGATCAGGACGCGTGGTGGCACGAGTTTCGAGAAGAGCTTCTCGATCAGTGCAACGGCAAGCTCGACGGCGATTGGTTCACCACGGTCTGCAACGTCGTCCACCCCATCGCCCTCAATGATGACCCTCGACATATCGCCAGGCTGGCGCATGCTGTCTTTGGGCTCCAAAGCTCGAAACCCGGCAGTGCGGCGCGCAGAGCACATATGCGCCGACCATGGTCGAATCAGTGCAGGGGCGCCTCTCGGCCTCGACGATAGAAGTCGCTCGTCGTGAGCCATCTTCTACTCCTCGGCAGACTTGGGCCTCGGGCATACTGGAGCACCGCCCAGAGCGACGCTGCCAAGCGAGCAGGCGACATCTTGAATGCACTCGCGAGAACGTGCGCATGAAATTGAGTTGGTCATATCGGTTGCCGAAAGAGCGCCAGATCGGCACCAGAGCCCCTGTCGCCTCTGCCGATACGGTGCTCGTCGCCTTTCACTACGACAAGGCGGATTTTTTCGAGAGCACGCTCGTTGCATTCGAGCGCATGACCGGTGAGGAGCGCTGGCGCACCACCATCCCCCATGTGATCAATGAGCCTGTGCTGGCACAAGATGGCTCCGTGTACGTAAGCAGCTTCTCCGGAACGGTCCACGCCTTCGACAGCAACGGAAAGAAACTTTGGGACTGCCGGTGCGGTGATCGCAACATGGGCAAGCCCTGCCTCGTCGCAGGCGATCGCCTCGCAGTCGCGGAAACGGGTGGCGGTGCGTCGAAGACGTGGTGCCTCGATCTGCGCACGGGCTCGATCGCCTGGGCTTTCGAGAATCATGGGCACAGCTATGGCCTTGCCACGAACAACGGCCGCGTCGTCCATGCCACGGTGCTCGCAGAGGGCGCAGGGGTTCGCCTGCATTGCGTAGAGACGTCAAGCGGCCGTTCGCTCTGGGCCGCCGACAGCGCAGAGTGGCTGTTTCAGCCGATTGTGCAAGACCAGGCCGTCCTTATCGGTGCGAGGGGATCTCTGCGAGCCTATTCATTGCAGTCGGGCGATCTGCTGGCACGGTTGGACCTTGAGGATCAGGAGGCGATCGATGGTCAGATGCTGAGCGCGGGCGATCGCATCTACTTCAGCACAGATTCCGGACGCGTTGGTTGCGCTTCGTTGCAGAGCGAACGATCTTTCTTCAAGGTCAAGCACTCGCTCCAGAGCGGGTGGTTCGCTGCCTTCGAAGGCAGCATTCGTGGACGGCCGACCATGACCGGGAACGCCGTGGCTGTGCTCTCGCAGGAAGAGGGCATTGTCCTTCTCGATCCGGCCGCAGGGAATCGGCTCTCCGCACTCAAGATGAGCAAGGGCAACGGTGGTGGTCTGCTGTACCACCGCGATTGGCTTTACGGATCGTTGGGGGCGGAAGTCCGAGCTTTTGGTCTTGGGTGAGGCTGATGCGCCCGCCCAGGCTGCCCGCGTCGCATTCGGCCCGGGCCGGGCGCTAACGCGAGCTTTGAAGTTGCAGCATCGCCAGGCTCCTGACCTGCACGATGTACCAGGACATGTGGAAGCCCACCAGCCCCATCGTGATCGCCGGTCGCATCCTGACCAGCCGGGAAGACGCAGAGTCCGGCGCATGGATTCGCGCCGATCATCAGGCCCAGGTTGCCGCAACGAAGCACCTTGCCGGCGCGAAAGACATCAGCGCCTTGGTGAAGCTGGACGCCTAAACCACCTTAGTCCTCAACGTCCGTACCACGCCGAGGCAATCGCCATGCTTGCGCGCCTGTTGAGGGCTTTTTCTAGCCTACTGCCGACTAGACGTCCAGATTGCAGCACCCAAGCTCAGAAGAGTTTCCACGTTGGACTCATAGCAGCTACTACTCGGGTTCAGTTCACCGATCATCTGCAAGACTTGCGAAACGGCATCGTCCGGCAGCTTGGCCAGGTCCAGGTCAGTCAACTCGGAGAGACGCAGCGCCACATCCGTGCGAGTCATCTCTGCACCCGATACGGTCGGAGGAAACAGCCGGCGGCTTCGCGCATCGTTGAACATTAGTAATTTGCATTACTCTTGTCAACAATTAATCCCTTGGGCCTCGTCTAGCGCCCTCATCTGAACCGCCTCCTGGAGGCCCCCTTGCCCGCCTTCGCGCTGGCTTTTTCTTGACTCAGGCACTGTGACCACCGGGTTCCGTGGGCTCCCACAAATGCGGTATTTGGTTTGTAGTTCTCGAAGCTAGATTCTGCGCACCGAAACCAACGTCCCTGGAGGAAAGATGCGCAAATTTCAACTGATTGTGACGGCGCTTCTCGGCCTGCTATTGCTCGCAGCATCGGCGTCCCATGCGCAAAAAAGGTCCATTACGATCGAGCGCAAAGACGGTCAGACGGCCTTCTACTGCTCCGCTAGCACTTGCTTCGAGTCCGGCGAACTGCAACGTCGCTACGACGCCAAAGCGGAGCACGTAAGAAGTCATGCGTGCAAGCCGTCGCTCTCATCGGACAAATATTGCCAGAATCAGAAAGAGGAGCTGTACGCGATCAAGATGTGCTCGGACTATTGCCAGGCAGCACGCTGCTTGGAGAAAAATGTGACGACAGGACACTGTTTGAACGCGGTTTTCCGATAGTCGGCGGCACTACGGTCCCCAGCAGCGCCCGATCGTTCCTCACAGTGCCGAGCAGAAGCTGCGCTGATCTCGGTATTGCAAGAATTTCGAGCGCGGATGGCCTCCTAGACCTAGGCTACGCGTCGGTGAGCTAAGTGCGTATTGCGGTGCTTGGCAACAGCCTTGGCCCCAAGGGTAAGCTCGCCAATGTCGCACGCACCCATGGTCGGCCGACACGCGGCAATCAAGCCAAGCCATCACCTAGCAACTGGAAAAAAATGCCAAGACAGACCATCGTGCTGCGCGTTTTCGTGGCGTCGCCCTCGGACGTAGGGTCCGAGCGCAGCTTGCTGGAAAGCGTGTTGAGGGAATTGAACCAAGCTTGGAGTCAAACCCTAGGCGTCATGTTCGAGTTGGTGAAGTGGGAGACCTCCGTGCGCCCCGCATTTTCATCAGACCCTCAAGCCGCAATCAACGAACAGATTGGCGAAGACTATGACGTTTTCGTCGGGATCTTCTGGGGCCGATTGGGCACAGCGACGCCGCGGGCATCGTCCGGTTCAGTTGAGGAATTTGAGCGAGCGCACAAGCGGTTTGTTGCAACCGGCGGGTCCCCGGAAATTCTCTTGTACTTCAAAGATGCTCCGATAGCGCCTTCAAAGATCGATATCAAGCAACTTGAAAGCGTCCAGATCTTCAAGGGCTCATTGGCTCCCAGAGGAGGTTTGTATTTTTCTTTCGACGATCTTTCTTCGTTCGAATCGTCGTTGCGGTCGCATTTAGCCGCCATCGCCCAGAAGTTTTCCACAGAACGGCGAGAGAGTGGGATCCGTCTCATAGATGTCGCGACGCCTGCTGTAGAGGCATTCCTTGTCAGCGACGAAGACGACTTTGGGTTCATGGATTACATAGAAATCTATGAGTCTCGCCAAGCAGAGATGACCGTTGCGATGGGTGTAATCAATGAAGCAATGGTGCGCGTCGGAGAACAGATCACACTACGAAGCAAGGAGATGGCTCCAACGTCCACGACCGACGCAAAGAACGTCAGACGGATGGTCAAGCGGGCAGCCGATGACCTGAACAACTTTTCAGACACAGTCTCGAAAGAACTGCCTGCCATATCTCACGCGAGAGAAAAGGCATATGGTGCACTCAGCAAAGCGCTGGTTCTGCGGGGAGATTTCACCTCGGGAGATTCCGCACTGCTAGAGCTACGAACTGCTATCACCACGATGCTCAAAAGTGCTGCGGCTGCGAAGGACAGCGTCTTGGGGCTGAGGCATTCGACAGATTCGTTGCCACGCCTTAGCAAAGAGATCAACCAAGCCAAGCGCGAGATGGTTCGGCAGCTTGATTTTTTTATCTCCGAGATCGACAGCTTGCTCTCCACTGTCACAAACATAGTTGGCGCAATTGATCGCATGGTCGAGAGCGATTGAGCGCCAGCAATTGCGAAATCCGGTGCCAAATCGATCGTGATGAAAGCTTGAGGCTGAAGGACATTCACTGGCCCGGGACCAATCGGCCGTTGAGTCGAATGCACACAAAGTCGGGCGCATCGAATTCGCCGGTACTGCTCAAGCGAGAAGTCAAGAAACCCAGCATCCATGTGATCTGACGGGACGTGCTCGACCCCTCTCGGGCACAACGCACCTTGATCACGGCATCCCACACAAATTCAGAAACCCACACGCCCCATGGCCTTGCGGTTTCTTGTTTGCCTTCCAGTCGAAGCCTTCGCCGACCCCCTACTTGAACGGCGGCGGCACCCGGATCTTCTGCCACTCCTCCGGCGTGATGAACTTCGCGCAGGTCGGCAGTGCGCTGATGACGCGCCGCTGCAGCTTCATCGGAACGAGCTGCGCGTTCTCCTCTTCCCGATAGAGGTTCACTCCGCAGGCTTCGTACGCGATGCCCTGCTTGCTCTCGATCTCGCGGCGCGCCTCGAAGCGTTCGCGCAGGTTTCGGAACGACTGGCCGACGATCCGGTAGCGCTTGCCTTCCTCGGGCAGGAACGAAAACGAAATCCGGCACGCGGCACGGCCGTGGTACTCGATGAGCGCCTCTTCTCCCGCGCGGATGAACATCGCACCCTTGAGTTCGGTGCGCCCGCGGTAGCAGCCCTCTGCATTGAGGTTGTTGATGACCACGTCGTCCTTCGACTCGACGGTGACCTGTGCCCGGCTTTCCTGCTCGGTCGGCAAACGGTACGGTGTTTCACAGGCGCTCAGCAATGCAGCGGCGGCAATGGCGAATGCGTACGGGCGAATCGCTCTGGGTGACATGGTGCGGCGCTCCCCTTAGTCTTGTGGTGCCGCGCGATGCTAAGGCAGCGGCACCCCGCGTACGCCCCGCCCCGCGCAGCGACGAGATTTCAATCGACGACCCGACGGCGCGCCGGACTACTTTTGGATGCACCGCGTAACGGCATGCTGTCCTTCGTAGCAAGAGACAAGCAACAGGGGGCAAGCGATGAACAAGACCGAGGCCTTGGCGGCCATGGTGGAAGTGGCACGGATCGGGCGCGGCATGACGCCCGCCGACGCACTCAAGCAGCTGGGCGAGCTGATCGCGCAGGAGTCGCCGGACGATCCGGCGCATGACGTGAAGGTCGAAAAGCTGCTGCGCCTCGGCGCCTGCATCTGGTCGTTGCGGCGTGGGGTGTTCCTGCCCGAGCCGCCCGGGCGCAGCGACGAAGCGGAGGCTGCGCCGGTGCAGCGGCCCCGCGAGATCGCGCCCATCGGCACGGTGCCCGCGCGCGCATCGCACCCTGTCTCGCACCACCCGGTGATCCCGGCCCTGAGCACCTCGGTGCACTACGGGCTCGCGTCGGCCTTCACACCACCCGAAACTCCTCCACCACAAAGGCCGTGATCTCCGCCAGGAAGGTCTTGGCGTGCGCCATGGTGCGCTGGCCTTCGGGCGAGGCGAAGGCGGCGTTCAGCGTGTCGGTGTTCTCAAACCACAGTTCCACGATGCCGTCGATCGGCAGCTCGGCGTAGCCGCAGGGCGTGCCCTTCTCGAACTCGCGCGCGACCACCACGTTCTGGCGGTAGCCGGCCACGCCGGGCATGCGGCGCACGTGGTCGGCGTGCACCTTCCATTCACGGCGGAAATCTTCTTCCGACTGCGCGACCGGGCGTCGCAGGGTCGAGATGCGCTTGAGCATCGCCGGCCCCGCCGACGATGCGGGCGACGGCGGTGCAATGACCTCGGTCTGCTCGACCGTCACGATGTGCAGCCCGCCCAGAAAGTGCCGCTCGTCGGCACGGATCTGGGCCGCCAGCTCACCGGTGTTGAAGGCCGCATCGGCCTGCGCCGCCGCGTCGAACTGCAGCTGCGAGAAACCATCGAAGTCCCACGGTCCGCGCGCGAAGTCGATGCCGCGCTGCAGCCGGTCGGTCACGCGGTTCTGGCGGTAGGCGCGCAGCGTGGGCAGCCGCGCGACGAGCGGGCCGTGGCGTTCGCGCCAGTGGCGGCTGAAGGCCTCGTCGGTCCAGCCGGGCTGCTTGCGGATCAGACCCATGCGCAGGGTCGTCGTCGTGGGGTCGGTCATCGGTCGGTCTCCTTGTGGGCTTGCGCGTTCTGCGCTTCGGCGCGCGCACGCGCCAGGCCGGGCGCACGCTTGGCGAGCCACACGCCGTGGCGCACGGGCCAGCGCTGGTACTGCGGATCGGCGCCGAGCGCGGCGGCCGCGTGGTGCGGCCAGTAAGGGTCGAACAGGGCTTCGCGGCCGAGCGCGACGAGGTCGGCCTGCCCGGCGGCGAGCACGGCCTCGGCCTGTTGCGCGTCGACGATCATTCCGACGGCCTGCGTGACCACGCCGGCCTCGCGCCGGATGCGCTGCGAGAACGGCACCTGGAAGCCCAGGCCGCGCGGCACGGGCAGTGCGCGCGTTTCTTCGGTGAGGCCGCCCGAGGAGCAGTCGATCACGTCGACGCCGCAGCGCTTCAGCTCGCGCGCAAGCACCACCGAGTCGTCGAGACTCCAGCCGTCGAGCGTGCCGTCCACGGCCGAGAGGCGGCAGAACAGCGGCTTGCCGGCGGGCCATGCGGCGCGCACGCGCTGCGCGATTTCCAGTGCGAGCGACATGCGGTTCTCGCGGCTGCCGCCGAGCGCGTCGTCGCGGTGGTTGGCGTTGGGCGACAGGAAACTCGCCACCAGATAGCCGTGGCCGAAGTGCAGCTCGACCACGTCGAAGCCGGCCTGGTCGGCGCGCACGGTGGCATCGACAAAACACTGCACGACCTCGGCCATGTCCGCCGCATCGAGTGCGCGCGGCGCCGACCAGCCGGGGCCGGCCGCGAGCGCGCTGGGGGCCAGGCGCTCCCAGGGTTCTTCATCGGCCGCCATGCGCGCCGGGTCGATGGCCGCCCCGCCCTCCCACAGCGGCTCGCTGCCGGCCTTGCGGCCCGCGTGCGCCAGCTGCACGCCGATGGCGCTGCCTTGCGCATGGACGAAGTCGACCACGGCCTTCAGCGGTGCGATCTGGCTGTCGTTCCACAGGCCGAGGTCGGCGGTGCCGATGCGCCCGCGCGGATCGACGGCGGTGCTCTCGGTGAGGATCAGGCCCGCGCCGCCGAGCGCGAACTTGCCCAGGTGCACCAGGTGCCACGGCGTGGCATGGCCGCGCTCGGCGGCGTGCTGGCACATGGGCGAGATGACGATGCGGTTGGCCAGCGTGAGCTCGCGCAGCTGCACGGGCTGGAACAGCAGGGGAAGAGATGAATCAGGCATGTGAAGGAATCAAGGGGCCGGCGCAGCCACCGGCCGCGTGCCGAGCCAGGTGCCGGTCATCACCGCGGCAAAGCCGAACAGGTGCCACCACGTGAGCACTTCGCCCAGCAGCAGCGCCGCGAACAGCACGCCGAACACCGGCACCCAGTAGAGAAAGACGGCCGTGCGCGCCACGCCGATGACGGAGATCGCACGGTTCCAGATGAGGTTGCCCGCGGCAGTGGCCGCGCTGCCCGAGAACAGCACGAGCGCCCACGGCCACAGGCCGGGAAAGAGCTGCGCCGCGCCGAGCCGCGACGGCCCGAGCAGGGTGTGCACCACGAGCATGAACGTGCCGATGAGGTAGATGACCCAGCTGATCGACAGCGGATCGACCTGCCGCGCCAGCCGCTGCACGCCCACGCCGCCGACCGCGAAGCTCACCACCGACAGCGCGAGCATCAGGTCGCCGATGCCGGCGCTCGACAGCCCCGCACCCGGGTGGCTCAGCACCACCGCCGCCACGCCCGCGAAGCCCAGCGCCACGCCCACCATGCGGCGCGCCGTCAAGCGCTCGCCGAAGACCAGCGCGGCCATCAGCGCCGACACCAGCGGGCTCAGCGCCATGATGAGTGCGCCGTTGGTGGCGGTGGAGCGCAGCAGCCCCTGCGCGAACAGGATCTGGTTGCCGTAGACCATGAGGAACGCACAGCCCGCCATCACCGCGAGCTGCCGCGCCGTGAGCCGGGGCACGCCACCGCGCCGCCACAGCACGATGGCGCTGAGCGCGATGCACGCCACGCCCATGCGCAGCGCCGCCAGCGGCAGCGTCTCGAAGGACGCGGTGAGCGCCTTCACGGCCGAGACGTTCACGCCCCACACCAGCATCGCGAGCAGCATCCAGCCCTGCACGGACGCGGGCGTGGCGCCGTGCGAGGGCGCGGGTTGGTTCACCTCAGCTCTCGAGCGCGTTCCACATTTCGATGTCGCGCTCGGCCGTCCAGATGCGCGGGTGCACGTGGCCGGTGGCTTCGTCGTAGGCACGGGTCACGTCGAAGGGCATGCAGTGGTCGAAGATCACCCAGTGGCCGTAGGTCGGGCGCAGCGCGGCCACGGTTTCCTTGTAGATCAGGTTGAGCGACTTGCCTTCGGCCACGCCGTTGTTCACCAGCGTGTAGACGTCGGAGATGAAGGCGCGCGTGGAGGCAATCGCCTTGCGCACGTCGGCGGCGTTTTCCAGCGCGGCGCCACGGCCGGGCACCAGCTTCTCGAAGCCGAAGCCGGCCAGGCGGTCCAGCGTGGTGGGCCAGTCGCGGAAGTAGCAGTCGCCCGCGTAGGCGGTGCTCTGGTATTCGACGAGGTCGCCGGCAAAGCAGATCTTCTGGTCTTCGAGGTAGGCGATGGTGTCGCCCTTGGTGTGGCCGCGGCCGACCTGCGCGATCTTCACCTCGAGCTTCTTGCCGAGCCACACGCTCATGGTGCCGTCGAAGGTCATGGTGGGCCAGGTGAGGCCGGCGGGCACCGACTCGACGTTGCGGAACAGGCGCGGGAAGCGGCCGATCTCGCTGGCCTTGTCCTGCTCGCCGCGCTCGACGATCAGGTCGTAGGTGTCGCGGCTGGCCAGGATCTGTTCGGCGCCTTCCTTGAAGTACGCCGACGCGCCCAGCACGCGCACCGCGTGGTAGTGGCTCAGCAGCACGTACTTGATGGGCAGCGGCGTGACTTCGCGGATGCGGCGGATCACGTCCTGCGCCATCGCGGGCGTGGCCTGGGTGTCGACCACCATCACGGCCTCGTCGCCGATGAAGACGCCGGTGTTGGGGTCGCCCTCGGCGGTGTAGGCGTAGGCGTTCTCCGAGAGGCGGGTGAACGAGACCTTCTTTTCTTCGAGGTCGGCCTGGCTGGCGAATTTCTTGGTGGTCATGAATGGTCCTTTGAAGGAGAGGAAAAGTCAGTGCGTGCCGAGATAGGCGGACTTCACCTTGGGGTTGTCGAGCAGCTCGCGGCCGGAGCCTTCGAGCGTGATGCAGCCGGTTTCGAGCACGTAGGCGCGGTCGGCCACGCCCAGCGCCTGCTTCGCCATCTGTTCCACCAGCAGGATCGTGAGACCCGAGCTGCGCAGCTGGCGGATGGCATCGAAGATGTCCTTGATGATGAGCGGCGCCAGGCCCAGCGAGGGCTCGTCGAGCAGCAGCAGGCGCGGCTCGCTCATGAGCGCGCGCGCAATCGCGAGCATCTGCTGCTCGCCGCCCGACAGCGTGCCGGACAGTTGATGCGCGCGTTCTTTCAAGCGTGGGAAGCGCGCGAACTCGCGCTCGATGGCGCGCTCCACGAAGGCCTTGTCGTTGCGGCGCGAGTAGGCGCCCAGCATCAGGTTCTCGCGCACGGTCTGGTCGGGGAACACGCCGCGCCCCTCGGGCGACAGCGCCACGCCCAGGCCCACGCGCTGGTGCGCGGGCACGTGCGTGCAGTCCTTGCCGTCGACGAGCACGCGGCCTTCGGCCACGGGCTCCAGCCCGACGATGCTCTTGAGCAGCGTGCTCTTGCCGGCGCCGTTGGCGCCGATGATGGTGACGACCTCGCCCGCGCGCACTTCCAGGCTCACGCCCTTGACGGCCTCGATGGCGCCGTACGAGACCTTCACCGATTCGATTTTCAACATGATGGTTTCGGTCCTCTGGCTCAGGCGGGCACGGCGGCCATGTCTTCTTCGTCGTCCACGCCCAGGTAGGCCTCGACCACGCGCGGATTCGACTGCACCTCGGCGGGCTTGCCCTCGGCGATCTTCACGCCGTAGTCGAGCACGATCACGTGGTCGGAGATCGACATCACCAGGTCCATGTGGTGCTCCACCATAAGGATGGAAACGCCGCACTTGCCGATGCGCACCAGCAATTCGCCGAGCTCGGCGGTTTCCTGGGGGTTGAGGCCGGCGGCGGGCTCGTCGAGCAGCAGCAGCTGCGGCTCGGTGGCCAGCGCGCGCGCCAGTTCCACGCGGCGCTGCAGGCCGTAGGGCAGGCTGCCGGCGGGCCAGTGCGCCAGGTGACCCAGGCCCACGAGGTCGAGCAGTTGCAGCGCGCGCTCGCGCGTGGCGCGCTCCTGCTTGCCGGCCGTGGGCCAGGCCACGAGCGACGACAGGAAGCCGTTGCTCATGCGGCTGTGCCGTCCGAGCATCACGTTGTCGAGCACCGAGAGGTCGGCGAACAGGCGCAGGTTCTGGAAGGTGCGGCCCATGCCCAGGCAGCAGATGGTGTGCGCCGGCTGCCCCACGATGTTGCGGCCCAGGAAGCGGATCACGCCCGCGTCGGGTTCGACCACGCCGGTGAGCATGTTGATCATGGTGCTCTTGCCGGCGCCGTTCGGGCCGATGAGCGCATGGATGTGGCCGCGCTGCAGGCGGAACGACACATCCTGCGCCGGCTTCACGCCGCCGTACGACTTGGTCACGCCCTGCACCACCAGCAGCTCGCCTTCGCCGCCGGGACCGATCTGGCCCGGCACGCCGTTGCCGGCCGCCCCTTCGCCGCGGTGGCGCGACTTCAGGAACCACTTGTTGAACAGGCCCACCACGCCGCCCGGCATGACGTACAGCGCGAACAGCAGCAGGAAGCCGTACAGGAAGTGCTGCGCCGAGGGCCAGCGCGCGAGCAGCGCGTCGGTCGCCGTGAGCAGCACCGCGCCCACGATGGGGCCGTACATCGAGCCCGCGCCGCCAAACAGCACCAGCAGCAGGATGAAGATCGACAGGTGGAAGGTGATGAAGTCGGAGTTGATGTACTGGTTCTGCTGCGCCACGAGCGCGCCCGCGATCCCGCAGGTGACGGCCGCGACCACGAAGGCCATGACCTTGGCGCGGTACACGCGCACGCCCACCGACGACGAGGCGATCTCGTCCGCCTGCAGCGACAGCAGCGCGCGGCCGAAGCGGCCCTGCAGCAGGTTGCGCAGCAGCAGGTGCAGCGCGGCGCTGAGCACGATGCCCAAAATCACCCACTGCACGCTGCTCAGCGGCTGGCCGTTCCAGGTCAGCGGGCGGATGCCGTAGATGCCCTGCGCGCCGCCGAACACGTCGGTCCATTCGCCCACGAGCTTCTCGACCACGATGCCGAAGGCCAGCGTGACCATCGCGAGGTACGGGCCCTTCACGCGCAGCGAGGGCAGCGCGATGAGCACACCGCACACGCCGGACACCACCGCCGCGATCACCAGCGCGAGCCACGGGCTCAGCTCGGTGCGCGAGGTGATGAGCGCGACCGCGTAGGCGCCGGCCGCGAACAGGCCGGCCTGGCCCAGCGATTTCTGTCCTGCATAGCCGACCAGCACGTTCATGCCGGCGGCGCACAGGTAGTAGACGCACATCATGAAGGCGATGCGCAGGTAGTAGTCGTTGCCGGACAGCGAGACGAGGCCGCACAGCACGGCCGCCACCAGCACCACGGCGGCGGGATGGGCGAGGCGCTTCATACCTTCTCCACCGTCGAGCGGCCGAACAGGCCCGTGGGCCGGAAGGCCAGCACCAGGATCACGAGCGCGAACACCGCGACCTCGCGCCACTGCGCCTGCCAGAGGTTCACCATCGACTCGAGCACGCCGAGCAGGAAGCCGCCGATGACGCAGCCGCGCGGGTTGCTCAGGCCGCCGATCATGGCGCCCGAGAAGCCCTTGAGCCCCACGGTCAGCCCCATGAAGAGCGAGGCCTGCGCGATGGGCGCAAGCAGAAAGCCCGACAGCCCGGCCAGCGCCGAGCTGACGACGAAGGCGCCGATCATCATGGCGTTGGTGTTGATGCCCATGAGGCTGGCGACGTTGCCGTTCTGCGCCACGGCGCGCATGGCCTTGCCGATCATGGTGCGGTTCATCACGCGGTCGAAGCCGATCATCACGACCACGGCCACGCCGAGCGTCAGCAGTTCCTGCGGGCGCACTCCCACGCCGAACATGCGGATCACGGTGTCGCCCACGGGCGCGGGCACCACCACGGGCTTCGGGCCCCAGATCGCCAGGCCCACGCTCTGCAGGATGACGCCGAAGCCCAGCGTGCTCATGACCCAGGCCATGCCCGGGCGGCCCGCGAACGGGCGCACGCCGAGCACGTAGAGCAGCCAGCCCAAGAGGCCCATCACGCCGAGCGCGGCGACCAGCGCAAACAGCTGCGCGCCCGCGCCGGGCACGGCGTCGCCGAAGGTGGTGGAACTGAGCGGCTTGCCCAGCACGAGGAACAGCGCGCTCATGCCGATGAACGCGCCGGCCGAGACGAACTCGCCGTGCGAGAAGTTCAGCGTCTTGGTCGTCGTGAACGTGATGCTGAATCCGAGGGCCACCAGCGCATAGGCACCGCCGACGGCGAGCCCGCTGATGAGCGCCTGCAGGAGCGCTTCAACCATGGTGTGTATCTCCGTTGCGGAACGAGGCGGTGCCCCGTTCCTTTTGTCTCAGACGTTTATTGCTTGAAGTCGGCCGGCTTGAGCGCGCCGATCAGCGCGTCGCTGTAGGGCAGCAGCTTGCCGTCCTTCCAGCGGATCCAGACCAGGTCCTTGGCCGTCAGGGCTTCGTGGTTGGTCTTGCTGAAAGGCTTCTCGTAGGTCTTGAGCACGCCCTGCACCGGCGTCTTCAGGTCTTCGAGCGCAGCACGCACAGCGGCGCCGTCAGTGCTGTTGGCCTGCTTCATGGCCTGGGCCAGCAGCAGCACCGAGTCGTAGCCGTGCAGCGCGAACGAGAACGAACCCGGTGCCTTCAGCTTGCTTCCGATGCGGTCGAACAGCTTCTGCTGCACGGGCGTGCGCGTCTCGCTCACGGTGCGCATGAAGATCGGCTTCTCGGCCAGCGCCTTGCCGGCCGCGTCGTAGAAGGTGATGTTGTCGGCCGCCCACGAGGTGAGCGTCAGCGGGAAGTAGTTGATCTTCTCCATGCTGCGCACCAACTGCGCGATCGGCGTGCCCTGCGCCCACACCACCACGGTGTCGACGTTGGCGGCCTTCATCTTGGACAGCTGCGAGGTCATGTCGGTGTCGCCGACGCCGAAGCGCTCGGTGGCCGCGATCTTGATGTCCTGCAGCTTGGCGATTTCTTCCATGTCCTTCAGGCCGCCCTGGCCGTAGCCGGTGGTCTCGGCCATGAGGCCCACGACCTTGGAGCCGGCCGTGTTGCGCTTCACGTAGGCCATGAGCGCGGCGACCTGTTCGCGGTCGACCATCGAGACGCGGAACATGTAGTTGTCGGCACCGGCGCTCATCGGCTTGGTGATGTCAGTGCCCGAGCCCACGTTGCCCAGCACCGGAATCTTCTTCTGGTTGGCGATGTGCTTCCAGGCCATGGCGTTGCCCGAGTTGGTGGGGCCGAACACGGCGACGACCTTCTCGTTGTCGACCAGGTCGCTCATGTTCTGGATCGACTTCGGCGGCGCCGAGACGTCGTCGCGCGTGACCAGCGTGAACTTCCGTCCGAGCGCGCCGCCGGCGGCGTTCAGGTCGGCAATGGCCGCTTCCATGCCCAGCACCGCGGCCTGGCCGCTCTGTGCCGAAGGCGACGCCGAGAGGTCGCCGTTGTAGCCGAGCTTGATGTCTTGCGCATACGCGCCTGCCGAGAACGCAGCGAAGGCGGCGGTCGCGAGCAGGGTCTTGTACAGACGGATCGTTTTCATTCTTTGTCTCCTAAGGGTTGACGGACGGGGAACGGGAAATCGAAAAGGAAGAGGCGTGGCTCAGACGGCGAGGAAGCCGCCGTCCACCGGCAGCGTGATGCCGGTGACGTAGCGGGACATGTCGCTGGCCAGGAAGATCACCGGGCCCACCAGGTCTTCGGTCTGACCGACGCGGCCCAGCGGGATGCGCGTCATGAACGACTCGAGGCGCTGCGGGTTCTCGCGCGTGGCGGCGGTCATGGGCGTCTCGATCACGCCGGGGGCCAGTGCGTTCACGCGCACGCCGGCCGGCGCGAGCTCCTGCGCCAGCGACTGCGTGAGCATCTTGATGGCGCCCTTCGAGGGCGAGTAGCCCAGGCTCGCGGCCTGCCCTGCATAGGCAGCGATGGAGGCGATGTTGATGATCGAGCCCTTCGTCTGCTTGAGCACGGGGATGAAGGCCAGCGTGGTGTTGAAGGTGCCGTGCACGTTCACGTCGATGGTCTTCTTCCAGTTGGCCGCGGCGTTCGGGCTGCTGGTGGTCTCGCGGATGATGATGCCGGCGTTGTTCACCAGCAGGTCGACGTGGCCGACCTCCTGCGCCACGCGCGCCGCCAGTGCCTGGCAGGCCTCGGGCGCGGTGACGTCGAGCACGAACGACCAGGCCTCGCCGCCTTCGGCGCGCACCAGTTGTGCGGTCTCGGCCACGGTGGCTTCGTTCATGTCGGTGACGACGACGCGCGCGCCCGCCTGGGCCAGGCCGAGTGCGAGCGCACGGCCGTTGCCCTGGCCGGCGCCGGTGATCAGCGCGAGGCGGCCTTCGAGCAGGCGCGGTGCGACGTGAGGAGGAAAGGGCATGGTCGGCTCCTTGGGTTGACTATCGGAACGGGGATCAAGCGCCGCGCGGCACGGCCACGGCTTCGCGCTGTTCGACGTGCAGGGGCACAGCCACTTCGGCCTGCGCGACCTGCAGCCCCGCGACGTAGCCGAAGGTGAGCGCCGGGCCGAGCGTGATGCCCGCGCCGGGGTAGTTGCCGCCCATCACGCTGGCCGCGTCGTTGCCGACGGCGTACAGGCCCTTGATCGGCTGGCGGTCGGCGTCGAGCACGCGGGTCTTCTCGTCGGTGACGAGGCCGGCGAAAGTGCCGATGTCGCCGATGACCAGCTTGATGGCGTAGTACGGGCCGTTTTCCAGCGGCGCGACGCAGGGGTTCGGCGTGACGTTGGCGTCGCCCTGGTAGCGGTTGTAGGCCTTGCTGCCCTTGCCGAAGGCGGGGTCGTCGCCGGTGCGCGCGCCCTGGTTGAACTCCTGCACGGTGGCTTCGAGCGCGGCGGGGGCGATGCCGATTTCCTTGGCCAGCTCGCCGATGCTCGCGCCGCGCTTGAGGTAGCCGGTCTTCAGGTGGCGGCCGATGGGCAGCGGCGCGGGCGCGACGCAGCCCAGGCCGTAGTCGCGCAGTGCCTTGTGGTCGCACAGCAGCCAGGCCGTGACCTCGGGCTCGCCCTCGCAGGCCTTGACCATCGCCTGCACGAAATCGTGGTACGAGTTGCCTTCGTTGGCGAAGCGCTTGCCCTTGGGCGTGACCGCGATCACGCCGGGCTTGGCGCGGTCGATGAAGTGCGGCATGACGCCCTTGCTGCCGTCGGGGCGCGTGGTGACCGAGGCCGGCACCCACGCCGCGGCGTGCGGGATGGTGCCGTCGACGCGGCCGCCCACGGCTTCGGCCAGGCGCAGGCCGTCGCCGGTGTTCGTGGAAGGCGACGGCGAGTAGTGCTCCTTGCCAGTGGGTGCGTGCGGGAACAGTTGCTTGCGGCGCTCCACGTCGTAGGGGAAGCCGCCGCAGGCCAGCACCACGCCACGTTTGGCGGTGATGCGCACCGACTTGCCTTCGTGCTGCACCACGGCGCCCGAGACGCCGTCGTACTCGACCACGAGCTTCTTCACGGGCGACGAGAGCCACACGGGAATGTCCAGGTCCATCGCGGCCTTGGCCAGGCGGCCGGCCAGCGCGTTGCCGTTGGTCAGCGTCATGCCGCGGCCGTGGCGCACCACGTCCAGGAAGTGCCGGGTCAGGCGCTTGGTCACGTACCAGAACGAGGTCGGCGACTTGAAGGCCCGCATGAAGTGTTTGATCTCGGGGCCCGAGCCCAACATCATCCCGAACACCGTGAGCTCGGGCAGCGGCGGCGCCAGGTGCTTGATGCGCGCACCGAGCTCGCGGCCGTCGAACGGGCGCGT
The DNA here is from genome assembly GCF_001591345.1 of Variovorax boronicumulans NBRC 103145. Taxonomy (GTDB): domain Bacteria; phylum Pseudomonadota; class Gammaproteobacteria; order Burkholderiales; family Burkholderiaceae_C; genus Variovorax; species Variovorax boronicumulans. Next base: position 118,596 of record NZ_BCUS01000003.1, read on the forward strand.
GACCATCGAACGCCCGCCGGGCTGGCCGCCGGGCGCTTCGGCGTGGTAGTCGGGGAAGACGGCCGGCATGTCGAACTGCACGCAGGTGTTGCGCGTGAAGAAGTCGATCGCCTTGGGGCCCATGTCGAGGAAGGCGCCCACGCGCGCCGCGTCGAAGTGCGTCGTGGTCTCGTGCTTCATGTAGTCGAGCGCCGCGCCGGGCGGCTCATGGATGCCCTGCTCCGTGGCCAGGCGCGTGCCCGGAATCCACAGCCAGCCGCCCGAGCGCGCGGTGGTGCCACCGAAGCGCGGCTCTTTCTCGACCACCAGCACCTTCAAACCCTGCGACGCCGCCGTGACGGCGGTGGCCATGCCAGACGCGCCGCTGCCGACGACGAGGACATCGCATTCCCACGTGTTCTGTTCCATCTCTGCCTCTGTTCGCTCTCGTGTTGTGTGTACGACTTAAGTTGCGGCGGAGTGTAGGCAGCGATGTTGATATGGTCAAGTCGTTTAGTTACTATCAGATGATCAGTCATCGTCGATTGAACACGACAATATCAGTAGAAACCCTGATGGCTATACTCGCTCCCACTCTCAACCCCCACGCCGGGCGCCCCATGGAAAAGCCAAGACGTGGCATTCAATCCGTCGAAATCGGAACGCAATTGCTGGTCGCGCTCGGCCGGCACGTGGCGCCCATGGCGCTGCGCGATCTCGGCAAGGCCGCCGGCGTGCCGGTCGGCAAGGCGCACCCCTACCTGGTGAGTTTTCTGAAGGTCGGCTTCGTGGTGCAGGACGGCACCGGCCGCTACGAGCTGGGCCCGCTGGCCCTGCAGCTGGGCCTGGCCAAGCTGCAGCGGCTCGACCCGATCAAGGAAGCCTCGCCCCTCATCGAAGCGCTCGCGTCCGAGACCGAGCAGAGCATCGCGGTCGCCGTCTGGGGCAACTTTGGGCCGACCGTGGTGCGGCTGGAAGAACCGATCCATCCGCTGCACGTGAACCTGCGCACCGGCACCGTGATGTCGCTGGCCTACACGGCCACGGGCCGGCTGTTCGCGGCCTACCTGCCACCGAAGGTGGTGGAAAAGATGATGCTCGAAGACCTGGCGCGCACGCGTCCGGCCGACGGGCGCGGCGCCAGCGAAGAGCTGTCGAAGTCGCAGATCGAGGCGCTCCTGGTCGAGACGCGGTTGCACGGCATCTCGCGCACGCTGGGCCAGCCGATTCCGGGCATCGACGCCTTCTGCGCGCCGGTGTTCGACTCGACCAACAACCTGGTGCTGGGCATCACGGCCATGGGCCCCGAGGCCACCTTCGACAGCGACTGGAACGGCCGCGTGGCCGCGCCGCTGAAGGCCTGCGCACTCGAAATCTCGCGCCGCCTGGGCTTCGTGCCCACCGACGAAGCGGGCTGAACCGCCGGCCCGTGCCGTGTAGGCAGGCGCTCACGCGCTTGGTTTGCCTTATCCCGCACGCGCGGGCCGCAGACGCGGCCACCGTAGAGGCCTACCTACCTCACGGAGACTGGTCATGAAAAGCATCATCCTTTGGCTCTGCGGCGTCCCGCTGATCGTGATCATCGGGCTGAAGGTGTTCGGCATTCTCTGACCGGCCACGAGTCACGACGAACGATCCCGCTTCCTCCTCACGGCGCTTCTTGCGTCGTTACAGCGCCCCTCCCGGGGCGCTTTTTTTTTGCGGATCGATCCGATCAGTGCCGCTCAGTGGGTATCGCGGCGCAGCTGCTGCACGTCTTCATGCAGCGAATGGGCCCAGCTGCGGCGTTCGCGGCTGTACGAAGGCTGCGGCTCGCCGAAACGCACGATGGCCAAGAGCGGCGGCGCGCGCAGCGTGTTCCACACCGAGGCCAGCAGGTTGTCGTCGTCGATGTAGCGCGGCGCCTGGCTGGTTTCGCCGGTGGCGGCATCGGCAAAGCGCAGCGCGGCCGGGATCACCGGCGCGCCCGAGGAAATCGCGGCCTGCAGCAGGTTGGCGTGGAACGGCAGCAGCCCGCGCCCGTCGCTCGTGGTGCCTTCGGGGAACACGCCGATCAGGTCGCCGCCGCGCAGCGCCTCGGTCATGTGGTGCACCACGCGCATGGCGTCGCGCCGGCGCTCGCGCTCGATGTAGAGCGTGCCCGAGCCCGTGGAGAGCGTGCCGATCACCGGCCACTGCTTGACGTCCGACTTCGACACGAAGCGCACATGGCGCGCCGCATGGATGGCGGTGATGTCGAGCCACGACAGGTGGTTGCAGATGAGCAGCGCCGGCCCGTGCGCGGGCGGCTCGCCCTGCACGCGCAGCGTGACGCCCATGATCTGCAGCATGCGCTGCGACCAGGCCTGCACGCGCGCGTTGCGCTCGTCCTGCGGCAGGCGGGGGAAGGTGAAGCGGATCGTCCACCAGCCCGACAGCGCATGCGAGGCCGCATGCAGCAGGCGCCAGCCGGCCTTCAACGAGTGCAGCATCTGGACGCGGGCCCTCTTCTTTTTTTTGACGGCGTGCCGTGTGGCGGGCGGCTGTCGCTCAGCCGTGCACGACGCGACCGGCCACCAGCGTGTGGCGCGCGCGCCCTTGCATCGGGTAGCTGGAGAACGGCGTGTGCTTGCCCTGGCTGCGCAGCGCCTCGGGCACCACCTGCCATTCGAGCGACGGATCGGCGATGCACAGGTCGGCCACGCCGCCCTCGGCGATGCGGCCGATGCCGCTGGCCGCGTCGGCCGCGTTCAGCAGGCGCGCCGGCGCCGAGGTGACCACCTCGATGGCGCGCGACAGGCCCGCGCCGCTGCGCTCGCCCCACTGCAGCGCGAGCGGCAGCAGCAGTTCGAGTCCGGTGGCGCCGGGTTCGGCTTCGGCAAAAGGCAGCGTCTTGGCGTCGGCCTCGACCGGCGTGTGGTCGGACACCAGCGCGTCGATGGTGCCGTCGGCCAGCGCGGCCGAGAGCGCGTCGCGGTCGCCCTGCTGGCGCAGCGGCGGGTTCAGGCGCGCGCGGCTGTCGAAGAAGCCGATGTCGGTGTCGGCCAGGTGCAGCGAGTTGATGCTGACGTCGCAGGTGATCGGCAGGCCCTGCGCCTTGGCCTCGCGCACCAGTGCCACGCCGCGGGCGCTGGAGATGCGGCACAGGTGCACGCGCGCGCCGGTGCTCTTCATGAGCTCGATGATGGTGAAGATGGCGATCGTCTCGGCCGCCACCGGCACGCCGCCCAGGCCCAGCCGCGTGGCGAGCGCGCCGCTGGCCGCGACGCCCTTGCCGAGGTCGCGGTCCTGCGGACGCAGCCACACGGTGTAGCCGAAGGTGCTGGCGTACGACAGCGCGCGCTGCAGCACCTGCGTGTCGGCCAGCGGCACGTCGGCCTGGCCGAAGCCGATGCAGCCGGCCTCGGTGAGCTCGGCCATCTCGGTGAGCACGCCGCCGGCGAGGTTGCGCGTGAGCGCGCCGAGCGGGAACAGGCGCGCGCACTGCAGTTTTTCGGCGCGGAACTTGAGCATCTCGACCAGGCCGGGCTCGTCGAGCACGGGATCGGTGTCGGGCGGACACACGAGGCTGGTCACGCCGCCCGCGATGGCCGCGGCCATTTCGCTTTCGAGCATGCCTTCATGCTCGTAGCCCGGCTCGCGCAGGCGCGCGGCGAGGTCGACGAGGCCGGGGGTGACGATGCAGCCCGTGGCGTCGAGGGTGCGCTCGGGCTTGAAGCCGGCCGGTGCGCGCCCGATGCCGGCGATCTTGCCGTCGGCGATGGCGATGTCGGTGGGCTTGTCGGTGCCCGAGGCGGGGTCGATGACGCGGCCGTTGGTGATGAGGATGTTCATGCTTCGTTACCTGCCACGATGCTCATCACGGCCATGCGGACCGCGATGCCGAAGGTGACCTGCGGAAGGATCACGCTCTGCTTGCCATCGACCACGGCGGAGTCGATCTCCACGCCGCGGTTGATCGGGCCCGGGTGCATCACGATGGCGTCGGGCTTGGCCAGCTGCAGCTTTTCCTGCGTGAGGCCGAAGGTCTTGAAGAACTCCTGCGACGAGGGCAGCAGCGCGCCGCTCATGCGCTCGTTCTGCAGGCGCAGCATGATGACGACGTCGCAGTCCTTGATGCCTTCTTCGAGCGTGTGGCACACGCGCACGCCCATGCCGGCCATGTCGGCGGGCACCAGCGTCTTCGGGCCGACCACGCGCACTTCGGCGCAGCCGAGCGTGGTGAGTGCATGAATGTCCGAACGCGCCACGCGCGAGTGCAGCACGTCGCCGACGATCGCGACCGTGAGGTTCGAGAAGTCTTTCTTGTAGTGGCGGATCGTGTACATGTCGAGCAGCCCCTGCGTCGGGTGCGCGTGGCGGCCGTCGCCGGCGTTCACCACGTGCACGTGCGGTGCGACGTGCTGCGCGATCAGGTAGGGCGCGCCCGACTCGCTGTGGCGCACCACGAACAGGTCGGCGGCCATGGCGCTCAGGTTGGCGATGGTGTCCAGCAGCGACTCGCCCTTGGTGGCTGAGGAGCGCGCGATGTCGAGATTGATGACGTCGGCGCTCAGGCGCTTGGCCGCGATCTCGAAGGTGGTGCGCGTGCGCGTGCTGTTCTCGAAGAACAGGTTGAACACGCTCTTGCCGCGCAGCAACGGCACCTTCTTCACCTCGCGGTCGCTCACGCTCGTGAAGTTGGCGGCCGTGTCGAGGATGTGCGTGACGATGTCCTTGGGCAGGCCCTCGATCGACAGCAGGTGGATCAGCTCGCCGTTCTTGTTGAGCTGCGGGTTTCGCTTGTAGAGCATTACTTGTTGTCCTCCACCTTGAGGCTGAAGGCGCCGTCGTCGGCGCGTGCGAGAGCGAGCAGTTGGGTGTCGGGCAGCTTGAGCGTCGTTGCCGCGAAGTCGGCGGCGACGGGCAGTTCGCGGCCACCACGGTCGACCAGCACGGCGAGGCGCACGCAGGCGGGGCGGCCGAAGTCGAACAGCTCGTTGAGCACGGCGCGGATGGTGCGGCCCGTGTAGAGCACGTCGTCGAGCAGCAGCACGTCGGCACCGTTCACGTCGAAGGGCAGCGCGGTCTGCGCGCTGGCCGAGAGGCCGCGGCGCGCGAAGTCGTCGCGGTGCATGGCCGACGAAATCACGCCGGGGGCACCGGCCAGGCCCAGGTCTTTTTGCAGGCGCTCGACCAGCCAGGCGCCGCCGGAGGTGATGCCCACCAGTTTTT
>NZ_BCUS01000004.1 GCF_001591345.1 Variovorax boronicumulans NBRC 103145
GGGAACGGCCAGGCAGGGCGTGCGGCATGGCTTGGCCTCGCCCGCCGCATGCGCGCGCGCGCCGTGCAGCGCGATCACCGTCGCGACCACCGCCGTCACTGCAAGGGCAAGGGGCGAAACACGCGCCGGGTAGATCGTCATCAGCCGGCAAATGTAGGGGCGCGAACGCCGCTCGCCAGCCCACCAAACGGCCACCCCTGCCAAACGGCATAGGGCTAGCGCTGTCGCTCAGTCGGGCAAAAGTTCGCGAAAAGCGCGGGAGAAATGGGGGCCGTCAGGGCAACCACTGCACCCAGGTCATCACCAGGGTGAGCGTGCCCAGCGCCAGCACGGTCGACACGGCGACGCTGGCCGTGACCAGGTCTTCGGCACTGCGGTAGCGCTGCGAGAACAGGAACACGTTGGCGCCGATGGGCAGCGCCGCCGCCACCACCATCACGGTGAGCGGAATGCCGCGCACGCCCAGCAGCCAGCCGATGAGCGCCACCAGCAGCGGGTGCACGAGGTTCTTCACCAGCGCCTGCACCAGCGCGCCGCGCCAGTGGCGCCCGATGGGCGTGAGCGCGAGCGTGATGCCCACCATCACCAGCGCGACCGGCCCGAAGGCCTGGCCCAGCAGCTGGATCGGCTTGTCGATCACCTCGGGCATCACGAGCCCCGTCTGAGCGAACAGCAGGCCCGCGATGATGGGCAGCGGCACCGGATGGATGATGGCGTTGCGCAACGCGCGCCCCACGGTGCGCGCCATGGAGCGCCGGTCGGCGCCGCTCACCGCCGCGTGCTCGCGCGCCACGGCCAGCTCGAGCACCACGGTGGCGCTGGTCATGAGCACGAGCGAATGCAGCGAGATCAGCGTGAGCAGCACCACCATGCCGGGCTCGCCGTAGGCCAGGCCGATCAGCGCGATGCCGATCATCACAGTGTTGCTGTAGGTGTTGGCCAGCGCGAGCACCGCGCCCGTGCGGTTGAAGCCGCGCCACGCGAGCGTGGCCGCGAACAGCAGGCCCGAGGCGATGAAGTACGCCGCCACGGGCTTCAGTCTCAACTCCTGCACGTGCACCGTGCTCATGGCGCGGAACAGCAGCGCGGGCGCGAGCAGCAGGAAGATGAGGTTCGACAGGTCTTTCACCGCATTGCCGCCGATCCACCGGCGCCGTCCGGCGAGGTAGCCGGCGGCAATGAGGAGAACGACGGGCAGCAGGGAAGAAATGACGAACGAATTCACCCGGCGAGGATAGCGCGCGCCCGTCGCTCAAAAGATCGGAACGTCAGAACGTGACGCGCAGGCCCACCTTCAGCGAACGCCCCGGCAGCGGCGCCTTCGGGAACACCGTGGTCGTCAGGATCGAGGTCGGCGTGTAGGCCAGCGTGTTCCCGATGTTGTCCATGCGCGCGTACCAGGTGAGGTTGGCGCGCTGCACCTTCATGCGGTAGCTGATGGACGCGTTCCACAGCGTGTACGCGTCCGTCTCGCGCGCGCCCACGCTCGGCACCCGGCGCTGCGCCGCGTTGTAGTCGAAGCCGACGCGCGCGGTCCACGGCCCGTTGCCGTAGGCCAGCGTGGCGCCCAGGCGCAGCGGCGCGATGCGCGGCAGCGGCTCGCCGGTGTCGAGGTTCTTCGCGCGCACGATGTCGCCGCGCCATTCGAGGTCGAGCGTGCCCGCGTCGGCCATGCGCGCGAAGCCGTCGGTGCCCAGCAGCCGCAGGTTGCCGTTGGCCTCGATGCCGGTGAAGCGCGCGCGCATGCCGCCGTAGCGGTACTCGGCCAGCGTGTCGGTCACTTCGGGGTCGGTGACGACCTGCCCTTCTTCATCGAGCGTGCGGCCCGACGCGGTCAGGCCGATGTAGTTGCGAAAGCGCGTGACATACGCGTTCACGCGGGCCGTGTTCGGGCCCGACTTCCACTGCGCGCCCAGGTCGAAGCCGGTGGACTTTTCCTTGCCCAGGTTCGGGTCGCCCACTTCCCAGGCCGCCGTGGCCACGTGCGGGCCGTTGGCGAGCAGCTCGTAGTCTTTCGGTGCGCGCTCGGTGTAGGCCAGGTTCGAGGTCAGCTGCCACTGCGGCGTGAGGTTGACCAGCGCGCCGAACGCCGCGCTGTGCGGGTTGAAGCTGCGCTCGCCGATGGCGAAGCGCGTCACCGACAGGTCGTCGGGGTAGCCCAGCGAGCGCACCGTGACCTTCTCGGTGCGCGCGCCGAAGCTCAGGCGACCCCACGAGGTGCCGAGCTCTTCGTGCAGGAACAGCGCGTTGGAGCGCGTGCGGCTGTGCGGCGCGAAAGCCTCCGAGCCGTCGGCGGCGAAACGGTTGGTCTCGCGGCTGAAGCCGACCAGGCCTTCGAGGTTGCCGATCTTCTCGTGCCGCGCCTCGATGCGCAGGTCGTTGCTCAGGTTCGAGAAAGTGGTGCCGGCCTCGCGGCCCTCGAACTCGGTGTGGCGGTAATCGGTGCGGCTCACCTTCGCGTGGATGCTGCGGATGAAGCCGCCCGGGCGCCACTCGCCTTCCAGCGCGTAGCGGTCGGACTTCATGCCGATGGTCACGTCGTCCTCGGCCACGGTGCCGTAGTTGCTGCGGTAGGTGCTGGCCGAGGCGCCGATCCAGCCCTGGCTGAAGAACAGCGTGCCGCCGACCGCGCCGCCGTGCGCCTCGTTCTGCGAGTTGCAGATGCGGCGCGCGAGCGACAGGCGCCCGGGCTTGCTGCATTCGAGGTCGACCGGCACCGCCACGTCCTTCGAATCGCGGTTGAAGGCGTCGACGTGCAGGGCGAAGCGGTCGTTGCCGCCTTCAAGCAGCACGCCGCCGCTCTTTTCCTTGTTGCCGCTGGCGTAGCCCAGTTCGGCACGGCCGCCGAAGCCGTTGATGGGCTCGGTCGGGATGCGGTTGTCGATCACGTTGACCACGCCGCCCACCGCGCTGCCGCCGTACTGCAGCGCCGAGGGGCCGCGCAGCACCTCGATGCGCTCGGTCACCAGCGCATCGACGGGCACCGCGTGGTCGTAGCTCAGCGCCGAGGCGTCGGGCGCGCCGCCGCCGTTCTGCAGGATGCGGATGCGGTCGCCGTCCTGCCCGCGGATGCTGGGGCGGCTGGCGTTGGGGCCGAAGTAGCTGCTGCTCACGCCGGGCAGGTTGTTCAACGTTTCGCCCAACGTCGATTCGGAGCGCAGCAGCAGCTGGTCGCCCGACAGCGAAGTGGTCGGCGCGATCAGGTCGCTCGCGCCCAGCGGGTTGCCGGTGACGGTGACCTCGCGCAGGCTGGCTGAGTCAGCAGCCGGGGCGGCGGCGGTGTCGGCGGTCTGGGCCAGGCTCGCCACCGAGGCGAGCGAAAGAACGGCAGCGCCGATGGCGTTGCGACGGAATTGGGGGGTCATGAAGAAGGAACACTCGTTGAATCGGGGAACGACCGGCCGCCCTCACCCGCCCGAAGGGGTGCGGCAACCGGAACACGGGGGATTCAGCGAGTGGACGGCGGGCCGCGCGCGTCGAAGAGCGCGACCCAGCGGGCGATGGCTTCGCCCTGCAGATAAGCAAACGTGGCCGCCGGCAACAGCATCGGCAGCACCACCAGCGGCACGCCGGGCACGCCCGTGCCGTGCGCCAGCTGGTCGTACAGGCGGCAGTCGGCGTCGTCGTGCACGCCGAACAGGCTGGCCAGCGTGTGGCCGCTGTCGTGCCGGTGCGCGGCCTGCGCCTGCGCCGCCGCTGCAGCGGCGGGCAGGCCCGGCACGTGCAGCGAACGGTGCATCAGCCCCATCGTGCCGGCGAACCAGAGCGCGAACGCCAGCGCGACGACGAGCGCGCGGGTGGCGCGCGTCATGCGGGTCGGGGTCTGGCGCAGGGTGGTGGACACGGGGCGTGAAAGAAGGGACTCAGGCTTTGACGCGCGAAGCGAAGGTCTTCTGGAACTTCTCGACCTTCGGGCCGACCACGAACGCGCAGTAGCCCTGGTTCGGGTGGTTCAGGAAGTAGTCCTGGTGGTAGGCCTCGGCCGTCGAGTAGTTGGCCAGCGGCGCCACTTCGGTCACCACGGGCGAGCTGTAGGTCTTGCTGGCCTCGATCTCGCGGATGACAGCGTCGGCCACTTCTTTCTGGGCGTCGCTCGTGGTGTAGATGCCGCTGCGGTACTGGGTGCCGACGTCGTTGCCCTGGCGGTTGAGGGTGGTGGGGTCGTGCACCACGAAGAAGATCTCGAGCAGCTCGCGCAGGCTGATCTGCGACGGGTCGAATTCGAGCTTCACGACCTCGGCATGGCCGGTGCGGCCGGTGCAGATCTGCTCGTAGCTCGGGTTCAGGGTCTGGCCGTTGCTGTAGCCCGATTCGACGTCCAGCACGCCCTGCACCCGGTCGAACACCGCCTCGGTGCACCAGAAGCAGCCTCCGCCGAGCACGATGGTTTCGGTGGGCGACGGTGAGGAAGACATGGCGCGGCTCCGGGTGGGTTGGAAAAAGCGGGGACCGGTATTGTCGCGGCTTGACGGGCCGGATGCCGGTCACTACATTACTAACCCGTCAGTCATTAACATCATGGCCTCGCCCCGCTCCCTCGTCGACAAGTTCTGCCCGCTGCCGTCCAAGCGCGAGCGGCGCAAGGAAGCGCGTCCGGGCGAACTGCTGGCGGCGGCGCTCGACCTGTTCGTCGAAAAGGGCTTTGCCGCCACCCGCTCGGAAGAAGTGGCGGCCCGCGCCGGCGTGTCCAAGGGCACCCTCTTTCTTTACTTTCCGAGCAAGGAAGAGCTGTTCAAGGCCGTGGTGATCGAAAACCTCGGCGGCCGTTTCACAGAGTGGAACGCCGAGTTCGAGGCCTTCGAGGGCACGACGGCCGAGATGCTGCGCTACTGCATGAACGTCTGGTGGGAGCGCGTCGGCCTGACCAAGGCCTCGGGCCTGACCAAGCTGATGATGAGCGAAGGCGGCAATTTTCCCGAGCTGGCGGAGTTCTACCGCGAGCAGGTGGTGCGCCCCGGCCACGAGCTGCTGCGCCGCATCCTGCAGCGCGGCATCGACCGCGGCGAGTTCGTGCCCATGGACATCGACCACGCCATCTATTCGGTGGTTGCGCCCATGGTGTTCCTCATGCTCTGGAAGCATTCGGCCATGGTCTGCGTCGACGGCGTCAGCACGCTCGACCCCGAAAAATTCATCGCCACCCAGTGCGAAACCGTGCTTTACGGCCTGTGCGTGCGCCCCGGGAGCCCCGCATGACGCCCGCCCGATGGCCGACTGGCGCGGTGGCGTCATCGACGCGACCTAAAATTGAAGGTTTGTCCCGTCCAGAGCCTTCAAGGAAAGCCACGCCATGAACCCCACGCCCACCCTCGAGCGCTTGCGCTTCAACATGATCGAACAGCAGATCCGTCCCTGGGACGTGCTGGAGTCGGACATCCTCGAGCTGCTGGCCGAGATTCACCGCGAAGACTACGTGCCCGACGCGCACCGCACGCTGTCCTTCTTCGACATGGAACTGCCGCTGCTCGACGGCTCGGTGCCCGGCGAATTCATGCTGTCGCCCAAGGTCGAGGCCCGCACCCTGCAGGACCTGCACATCCAGAAGCACGAATCGGTGCTCGAGATCGGCACCGGCTCCGGCTTCATGGCCGCCCTGCTCGGCGCCCGCGCGGCCCAGGTGCTGTCGCTCGAGATCAACCCCGTGCTGGCCGCCCGTGCCGCCGAGACGCTGCGCAGCAACGGCGTGACGAACGTCGAAGTGCGCCACGCCGACGGCGCCGTGCCCCTGGCCAGCGGCCCGAGCTTCGACGTGATCGTGCTCAGCGGCTCGGTCGCGCGCATTCCGCAGAACCTGCTCGGTTCGCTCAAGGTCGGCGGCCGCCTGTCGGCCATCGTCGGCGACGAGCCCATGATGCGCGCCCATTTCGTGACCCGCACCAGCGAAAGCAAGTGGGAAACGATCCAGCCCTGGGACACCGTGGCGCCGCGCCTGCTGAACTTCCCCGAGCCCTCGCGCTTCGCGTTCTGATCGAGCGGCCCACCGAATGATCGATCAAGTCCGCCCCGCCGACCTGGCCGCCTGGTTCGCACAGGACGCCGACGCCGCCCCGGTGCTGCTCGACGTGCGCGAGCCCTGGGAGCTGCAGACGGCGAACGTCGCGCCGCAGGGCTTCACGCTGGTCGCGATCCCGATGAACGAGATCCCCGGCCGGCTGGCCGAACTCGCCGCCGGCGACGGACAGCCCGCGCCGCGCATCGCCTGCCTGTGCCACCACGGCGCCCGCAGCCAGCGCGTGGCCGCTTTTCTGCACCAGAACGGCTTTGACTCGCTCGCCAACGTGGCGGGGGGCATCGACGCCTGGTCCGCGCAGCACGACCCGAACGTGCCGCGCTACTGATTCTTTCCCTCCCAAGGACGTTCAATGCCTCCCAGGCCCCGGCTTCTGCCTCTTTCCGCAGCCCTCGCAAGCGCCATTGCGAGCCTGCTCGCACTGCCGGCCCAGGGCCAGACACTGAACGAACTCTACGATTCCGCGCGCGGCTTCGATGCCACCTACCAGGGCGCGCGGGCCCAGTACGAGGCCAACCTGGCGCGCGCCGCGCAGGCCAAGGCCGGCATCCTGCCGGCCGTCGGGCTCACCGCGGGCGTGAACCGCAGCAACCTGGACATCGACACCCTGACCGGCACCGGCCGCGGCAGCAGCGCCTCGCGCGACTTCACCACGCAGAACGTGGGCATCAATGCCACGCAGCCGCTGTACCGCCCCGCCAACTGGGCCACCTACGAGCAAGGCAAGCGCCAGGCCGAAGTGGCGCAGGCGGTGCTCACCATCGCCGAGCAGGACCTCATCGTGCGTGTGAGCCAGGCCTACTTCGACGTGCTCGCCAGCCAGGACAGCCTGGCCCTGGTGCGCGCGCAGAAGGTGGCCGTGGCCGAGCAGCTGGCCTCGGCCAAGCGCAACTTCGAGGTCGGCACTTCCACCATCACCGACTCGCGCGAGGCCCAGGCCCGCTACGACCTCGTGATCGCCCAGGAAATCGCCGCCGAGAACGACCTGCAGGTCAAGAAGGTGGTGCTTGACCAGCTGGTCGGCCGCCCGGGCAGCGTGCCCGTGCCGCTGGCCGCGCCGGTCGTGCTGCCGACCGCGCAGCCCGCCGACATCAACGCCTGGGTGGCGCAGGCCGACGAGGTGCATCCGGCGATCCGCCAGGCGCGCCTGGGCCTGGACGTGGCCGGGCTCGAGGTGCAGAAGGCGCAGGCCGGCCACAAGCCTACGCTGGACGCCAACCTCGGCTACAACGTCACCCGCAATCCGACCGGCACCAGCACCAGCACCGTGGGCACGCGCGTCAACGCCGCCACGGTCGGTGTCACCTTCAACCTGCCGCTGTTCGCGGGCTTTGCCACCGAGAACCGCATCAAGGAAACGCTGGCCCTCGAAGACCAGTCGCGCAGCGTGCTCGAGGGCACGCGCCGCAGCGTGGCGCAGGCCACGCGCGCGGCCTACCTCGGGCTGGTGTCGGGCGCCGGCCAGGTGAAGGCGCTCGAAGCCGCCGAATCCTCCAGCCAGAGCGCACTCGACGCCAACAAGCTGGGCTACCAGGTGGGCGTGCGCATCAACATCGACGTGCTCAACTCGCAGAGCCAGCTGTTCCAGACCAAGCGCGACCTCGCGCAGGCGCGCTACAACGTGCTGCTGGGCAACCTGAAGCTGCGCCAGGCCAACGGCACGCTGACCACCGACGACATGAACGCGATCAACGCGACGCTGGCGCGCAATGGCAGCACGCCTGCGGTGCCTGCCGCGACGACGGGTGCGCCCGTGGTGCCCGTGACGCCGCCGGCCATTCCGGTGGTGCCGCCGGTGCCGGTGCAGCCGTTCAACCCGCCCGCGCCGACGATGCCGTCGGCACCGCCGCCGCCGGTGATCCTGAACCCGCCGGTGCGCTGAGAGAGGTTTCTGGTTTTTCTCCCTCCCCTTCCGGGGGAGGGTCGGGGTGGGGGCACGACGGCCTCGAACCCACAACAACGCTCGTTGGGCGCTTGCCCCCATCCCAGCCTTCCCCCGAAAGGGGAAGGAGCCAATGCGGATTCAATCCAGCGTCGGCTCGGCCCGCGTCGCTTCGGGCGGCGCGCTGTCGTCGCCGGCCACCGGCGTCGTCACCGGCTCCGCCGCCTGCGCAATCGCCAGCACCGCCGCCGCCGTGCGTTCGGCCGCCCCGCGGTTCGACGACGAAAACGCCAGTGCGGCCTGCGCCATCACGGCACGACGCTCGGGGTTCTCGACCAGCTTGAGCGCCGCCGTCACGGCCTGCTCCATGCCCTCGACGCGCAGCGACGCGCCCGCCGCGAGCGACAGCTGCGCCGCCTCGGCGAAATTGAAGGTCGAGGGGCCCATGACCACCGGGCAGCCGCAGGCCGCCGGCTCGATGAGGTTCTGCCCACCCAGCGGCTCGAAGCTGCCGCCGAGCAAGGCCACGTCGGCCAGGCCGTAGTACAGCGCCATCTCGCCCAGCGAATCGCCGAGCCAGATCTCGGCCTCGGCCGGCTGGCCGGCCGCGCTGCGGCGCGCCACCGCGAAGCCCTCGGCCTCGATGAGCGCCGCCACTTCGTCGAAACGCTGCGGATGGCGCGGCACGATCATCCATTGCACGTCGTGCACGCGCTTGGCGATCGAGCGGATCGCGCCCTGCTCGGGCGGCACCGGCGAGGTGGCGCCGAAGCGCTTGAGCACCTCGAGCAGCAGGCGTTCTTCCCCGTCGCGCGAGCTGGCCAGCACGACCATCGGCCGGGGCAGGCGCTCGCGCAGCGACACGGCCGTGGCCAGCTGCCGCGCGTCGGGCGTGGCGTCGAACTTGAGGTTGCCGTAGATCCCGGCCACCTTGGCGCCGAGCGACACCAGGCGGTGCGCGTCGGCTTCGGTCTGCGCCCAGACGGCGGTGAGCGCCGAGTACGCCGGCCGCGCCAGCCCGCTGAGCCGTTCGGCCGCGGCGCGCGATTTCTCGTTGAGCCGCGCATTGGCCAGCACCAGCGGAATGCGGCGCTCGGCGCAGGCGGCGGCCATCTCGGGCCAGACCTCGGTTTCCATCAGCACGCCGATGCGCGGCTGGAAGCGGTCGAGAAAGCGGGCGACGGCGCCCGGCGTGTCCCACGGTTGCCAGACCTGCGTGTCGCCCGGCTCGAGCAGCTTGGCGCCCTCTTCGCGGCCCGTGGCGGTGCCGTGCGTGAGCAGGATCGGAATGCCCGGGTACTGGCGCCGCAGCTCGGCGATCAGGATGGCGGCGGCGCGCGTCTCGCCCAGCGAGACGGCGTGCACCCAGCACTGGGCAAAGCCGGTGGTGGCGTCGTCGTAATGGCCGAAGCGCTCCTCGACGGCCACGGCATAGCCGGGCTCGGCGACGGCGCGGCGGCGCAGCTTGCGGCGGACCAGCGGTTGGACGGCGGTGGTGAAGACGCCGTAGAGGCGAAGCAGCAGGGAACGCACAGGTTCTTCAGTGGGCAGCAGCGGCCAGCGTGGCGTCGGGCTTGACCGTCCGCAGCACCGCAAGCATCTCGGTCTCGATGCGTTGGAGCGCCGCCTCGGTCTGGCCTTCGAAGCGCAGCACCAGCACGGGGGTGGTATTGGAAGCGCGGATCAGCCCGAATCCATCGGGCCAGTCCACGCGCAGGCCGTCGATGGTCGAGACCTGGGCGGGCGCGTCGAAGCGCGCGTTCTGCACGAGTTGGGCGACCAGCGCGTGCGGCTCGCCTTCGGCGCAGGCGACGTTCAGTTCGGGGGTCGAGAAGCTGGTGGGCAGCGCATTGAGCACGGCGTTCGCGTCCGGGTGCTTGCTCAGGATCTCGAGCAGGCGGCAGCCGGCGTACGTGCCGTCGTCGAAGCCGTACCAGCGCTCCTTGAAGAAAATGTGGCCGCTCATCTCGCCGCCCAGCGGCGAATCGATTTCCTTCATCTTCGCCTTGATGAGCGAGTGGCCGGTCTTGTAGATCATCGGCGTGCCGCCCGCGGCCTCGATGGCCGGCGCCAGGCGCTGCGAGCACTTCACGTCGTAGACGATGGTGCCGCCGGGCACGCGCGAGAGCACGTCCTGCGCGAAGAGCTGCATCTGGCGGTCGGGGAAGATGTTCTGGCCGTCCTTCGTGACGATGCCCAGCCGGTCGCCGTCGCCGTCGAAAGCCAGGCCCAGCTCGGCCTGGCCCTTGGCCAGTTCGGCCATCAGGTCCCGGAGGTTGTCGGGCTTGCTCGGATCGGGGTGGTGGTTGGGGAAGTTGCCGTCGACCTCGCTGAACAGCTCGACCACGTCGCAGCCGATGGCGCGGAAGATGGCCGGCGCGGTCGCGCCCGCGATGCCGTTGCCCGAATCGACCACGATCTTCATGGGTCGTGCGAGCTTGATGTCGCCCACGATGCGCTGCACGTAGGCGTCGGTCACGTCGACCTTGCGCACGCTGCCGCCGGGCGCCAGCGTGGCGCTGCCGTCTTCCATGGTCTTGCGCAGGCCCTGGATCTCGTCGCCGTAGATCGCGCGGCCGGCCAGCACCATCTTGAAGCCGTTGTAGTCCTTCGGGTTGTGGCTGCCCGTGACCTGGATGCCGCTGGTGCACAGCGTGTGGGCCGCGAAGTACAGCATCGGGGTCGTGACCGCGCCGATGTCGATCACCTCGACGCCGGTGGCGACCAGGCCGTCGATCAGCGCGTCCACCAGCGCCGGGCCCGACAGGCGGCCGTCGCGGCCCACGGCCACCGCGGTCTCGCCGGCCGCGCGTGCTGCGCTGCCGAAGGCACGGCCCAGCGCCTCGGCCACTTCGACATCGAGACTGAGGGGCACGACGCCGCGGATGTCATAGGCCTTGAAGATCGATGCGCTGAGCTGCATGAAGGGCGGGGTCACTGTTGGTTCGGAGTCGGGCATTGTAGGCAACGCGTTGTAGACATCGATGTCCGAAAACGGCCAGTTGAAACGAGTCGAAACCGTATCATTTCCCCATGTCTACCGCCCACGCCCCCTCCGAAGTGCTCGAGAGCGACGCCTGCTACCTGGCGATGAAGACGCACGACGCGCGCTTCGACGGCTCGTTCTTCACGGCCGTGACCTCCACCGGCATCTACTGCCGGCCGGTGTGCCGCGTGAAGCTGCCGCGGCGCGAGAACTGCCGTTTCTTCCGCCACGCGGCCCAGGCCGAGGCCGCAGGCTTTCGGCCCTGCCTGCGCTGCCGGCCCGAACTGGCGCCGCGCGCAGCCAGCTGGTCGACCGAAGATGCCTCGCGCATCCTCGCGCTGCAGGCGGCGCGCTTGATCGACGAGCCCGATGCCTGGTCGGAAGAAGGCCCCGGCGCGGCGCAGATCGCGACCCGCCTGGGCGTGAGCGACCGCCACCTGCGGCGCATCTTCGAGGCGCAGTTCGGCGTGTCGCCGCTGCAGTACCTGCAGACGCGCCGCCTGCTGGCCGCCAAGCAGCTCATCGCCGACACGCGCCTGCCGATGACGCAGGTGGCGCTGGCCAGCGGCTTCGCGAGCGTGCGGCGCTTCAATGCGGCCTTCGTGGAGCACTACGGGCTCAACCCGAGCGCGTTGCGCCGCGCGGGCGGCACCGAGGGCGGCGAAGGCAAGGCCATCGAGGTGCGGCTGGGCTTTCGCCCGCCCTACGACGCCAACGCCATGCTCGGCTTCTTCGCACGGCGCGCGCTGCGCGGCGTCGAGGCCGTGCACACCGCCGACGGCAAGGAGCCCGCCAAGGGCAGCACGCCCACCTATGTGCGCCTGGCGCGCACCCTGCGCGTGCAGCAGGGCGGGCAGACGCACGCCGGCTGGCTGCAGCTGCGCTTCGACCTCGAACGCGAGCAGGTGCTGCTGGCCGTGAGCGATTCGCTGGCCGCGGTGCTGCCCATCGTCATCAGCCGCGCACGCGCGCTGTTCGACCTCGACGCGGAGCCGATGGCGATCAACGCCGCGCTGCATGCGGCCTTTCCGCACGGTGACGGGCTGCGCGTGCCGGGCACGGTCGACGGCTTCGAACTCGCGGTGCGCGCGGTGCTGGGCCAGCAGATCACCGTGGCCGCGGCGCGCACGCTGGGCTCGCGGCTGGTCGAGGCCTTCGGCGACCCGATCGACACGCCCATCGACGGCCTGACCCGCCTGTTCCCCACGCCCGCCGCGCTGGCAGCGGCCAGCGGCGACGCGCTCGGGCAGCTGGGCATCGTGCGCCAGCGGCAGGCCGCGCTGCAGGCCATCGCACGCGAAGTGGCCTCGGGCCGGCTGGCGCTGCATGCGGGCGCCGACGTGCCCTCCACCCTGGCGGCGCTGCAGGAACTGCCCGGCATCGGCGCCTGGACCGCACAGTACATCGCGATGCGCGCGCTGCGCTGGCCCGACGCCTTTCCCGCCGGCGACGTGGCCCTGCAGAAGGCGCTGGGCGTGACCACCGCGCGCGCCGCGGGCGAGGCCTCGCAGGCCTGGCGGCCCTGGCGCAGCTACGCGGTGCTGCGCGCGTGGCACACCCCGCCCGCGCCACCCGAACCGGCATCGGCTGTACCGCCGACCGCCTCTTTTTCCGACCTCGCAACGGCAGGCCCCGTGCCTGAAGGACCATGAAATTCAAACGCACCGTCATCTACACCTCGCACACCGACACACCGCTGGGCGGCGTCACGATGGCCGCCACCGACCAGGGCCTGGCCGGCGTCTGGTTCGACCACCAGCGCCACTGGCCCGACACCACGGGCTGGCAGACCAAGGACGACCACCCCGCACTGGTCGAGGCCGCCGCGCAGCTGCGCGACTACTTCGCGGGCCGCCGCAGCCACTTCGACATGCAGCTCGACCTGTCGCACGGCACCGCCTTCCAGCAGGGCGTGTGGCAGGCGCTGCTGGCCATCCCGGCCGGCGAGACCACGACCTACGGCGCGCTGAGCCAGCGCGTGGGCAACCCGGCCGCGGTGCGCGCGGTCGGCGCGGCGGTCGGACGCAACCCGATCAGCGTGATCGTGCCCTGCCACCGCGTGCTCGGTGCGGACGGCTCGCTGACCGGTTACGCTGGCGGGCTCGAGCGCAAGACCGCCTTGCTCGAACTCGAGACCGGCAAGTAAGACAGAAGAAAACACCGCCGATGGCGTAACGCGCCATTCCTCAAAGAGACGCATGACCACAACGAACAACAACACCACCGTCGCTCCTTCGCCTTCGCCCTCCCCTTCGCCCGCTCCCACCGCGCTCGCACCGAAGGCGTGGCTCGTCGATCTCGTGCTGCTGGGCGCGCTGTGGGGCGCCTCCTTCCTGTTCATGCGCATCGGCGCGGCGGAGTTCGGCGCGCTGCCGACGGCCGCCGTGCGCGTGGTCATCGCGGCGCTGTTCCTGCTGCCGATCGCGCTGCTGCGCGGCCAGGGGCCGTCCATCGCGAAGCACTGGAAGGCCAGCCTCACGGTCGGCATCTTCAACTCGGGCATGCCCTTCGCGCTGTTCTGCTTCGCGCTGCTGACCATCAACACCGGCCTGGCGGCGGTGCTCAACGCCACCACGCCGATGTTCGGCGCGCTGGTGGCCTGGGCCTGGTTCCGCGAGCGGCCGAACGGCTCGCGCCTCGTCGGCCTGGTGATCGGTTTCGCGGGCGTCGCGATGCTCGCCAGCCGCAGCGCCGGCCTGCATGCCGGCGCCAGCAACCACGCCGCGCTGTGGGCCGTGCTGGCCTGCCTGGCGGCGTGCCTCTGCTACGGCATCTCGGCCAGCGCCACGCGGCGCCATCTGTCGGGCGTGCCCGCGCTGACCACGGCCACCGGCAGCCAGATCGGCGCCAGCCTGTTCCTCGCGCTGCCCGCGATCTGGCTCTGGCCCGCGCAGATGCCCAGCCTGCGCGCATGGCTGGCGCTGCTGGCGCTGGGCATCGCCTGCACGGGCGTGGCCTACATCCTGTTCTTCCGCCTCATCGAACGCGCCGGCCCGGCGCGCGCGCTCACCGTGACCTTCCTCGTGCCGGTGTTCGCGCTGTTCTACGGCGCCGTGTTCCTGGGCGAGCAGATCACGCAGTGGATGCTGATCTGCGCCTTCGTGATCGTGTGCGGCGTGGCGCTGTCGACCGGCGTCGTCAAGCTGCCGTCGCTGCGCAAGGCCGCGGGCTGAGTTTTCTTCAGACCACCCCGGCGACCACGTTCACGGACAGGGCCAGCACGAGCATGTTGAAGGCGAAGGCGAGCACGCTGTGGACCAGCGTGATGCGCCGCATCTCGTGCGAGGTGGCCTGCACGTCCGACACCTGCGAGGTCATGCCGATCACGTAGGCGTAATACATGAAGTCGAAGTAGTCGGGCGCTTCCTTGCCCGGAAAGTCGAGCCCGCCGTCGGAGGCGCTGTCCTTGCGGTCGATGTAGTAGCGGTGCGCGTAGTGGAAGGCGTAGATCGTGTGCATCATCAGCCACGAACCCGCCAGCGCCACCAGCCCCAGCGCCACGTGCGCGCCGCGCGCCCAGCCGCTGAGCTGGCGCACCTGCTGCAGCAGCATCGCGATGGCGACCACGCTCACGCCCACCGCCACCAGCATCGACACCAGGATCACGACGTTGGGCTGGTCCAGCTGCTGCGCGCGCTCGCGCGTGCGCTGGGCATCGAAGGTCTCGGCCAGCCACCAGCTGAGCACCTGGTACACCGCCACGCCCGCGCACCAGCCGGCCAGCGCACGCGCCGTGAGGCCTATCGGCCAGGGCACGAGCGCCACCGCGACGGCCGCCGCAGCCCCATAGAGAAGACGTTGAGGACCGGTGGTGGTGGAAAGGTGTTCACGCATGAGCGGACTGTAGCGCCGCGGCATGCATCGGCGTGTGATCGGCAATTTCCTACAGGCACATCGGCCAACGGCGCATGCGCGGCGCGGTGCCCCGTCACTAAGGTGATGCGGTTTCAGGGAGCCTCAGCCCGGAGGCATCGCGCCATGCACATGCCCGAGGCATCTTTCACCCGAAGGATTTCTTTCATGCTGTTGCTTCGTGCGCGTCCGTTCGACCGGACCGCGAGATTCGGCGCCCTGGGCGCCCTGGCCGGAACCGGCGCCCTTTCCCTTCTTTGCTTCGCGCCCTCCGCTGCGGCCGAGCCCTCGCCGGCGCTGGACCGATTCAGCTTCTCGGTGGGGGCCTTCAGTGCCGACCCCAAGTTCAGCGCCTCGGTCGAAACCCCCTACGGCGTGCTGCGCTCGAACGAGCTCAAGCCGGGGCGCGTGACCATGCCGCGCATCTCGGCCGACGTGCTGATCGGCGACAGCCAGGGCCTGTCTTTCGACTACTACCGCTACAAGCGCGACTACGAAGGACAGGTGGCGGGCAACACCTCGTTCGGCAGCTTCGGCTCGCTGAATGCCATCGGCAACGCGAACCTCTCGGCCCAGCTCGACTTCGCCAAGCTCGCCTACAAGTGGTGGCTCGGCTCGGGCAACACCGTCTTCGGCCTGGGCGCCGGCGCGGCCTACTACCGCGCGACGCTCGGTGCCAGCGCGCTGGTCGGCGTGAACGGACAGGTGCGTTCGGTCAGCGAGCGCTCGAGCGACAACGCCATCGCGCCCCTGCTCGAGGTCGGCGTGCGCCACGCGATCACGCCCGACCTTCGGCTGTTCGCCGACGCCTCCGGCGTGTGGAAGAGCAGCGGCCGCTTCCACGGCAACATCTACAACGCCGCAGCCGGCGTGGAGTGGTTCCCGGTGAAGAACGTGGGCCTGGTGCTGTCGTATGGCGTGACCAACATCGACCTCACGCGCGAGGGCGGCTTTGCCGATTCGCGCCTCAAGGTGCGGCTGCAGGGGCCCTCGGCCTTCCTCAAGGCCCGCTTCTGACGCGGCCCCGGCGGGCGGCCGGCGCCGCATAGCCACTCTTCGCAAGACCGGCAGGCGGTGCCGGTCTTAGTCTGCGCTCCGATCGACACCCCCAACGACCGGAGACACGACGCCATGCCCGCCGCCCGCCCTGAGCCCTCCCCTTCCTCCTTCCAGCGCATCGCCCGCATTGCGCTGGGCGATGTGATCCACCGCAGCGCGCGGCGCTTCGGCGCGCGCACCGCGCTGATCGAGGGCGAGCACCGCATGAGCTACAGCGAGCTCGACGCCGCATCGAACCGTTTCGCGCACCACCTGCTGGGCCTGGGCCTCGCAAGCGGCGAGCGCGTGGCCATGCTGTGCAACAACTCGATCGAGATGGTGGTCGCGCTGCTCGGCATCCAGAAGGCCGGCCTCGTGTGGGTGCCGATCAACACGGCGCTCGCGGTCGACGCCATCAGCTACATCCTCGAACACGCCGAAGCGCGCCACCTGGTGATCGACACCGCGCTGCACGCCAAACCCGAACTGCGCCAGCTGCTCGACACAGCGGGTGTCTCGCCGCTGCTGTGCGTGCTCGACGGCGACACGCCGCCGCCCGGCGTGCCCACCGTGGCGCAGGCCATCGCGCAGGGCCCCGCCACGCTGCCCGACGTGGCCATCGACAGCGACCAGCTCGCGCTCATCATGTACACGAGCGGCACCACCGGCCGGCAGAAGGGCGTGATGCATTCGCACGCCTCGGTGCACTCGGTGCTCCAGAGCAACATGCTCGAATGGGGCGGCGGCCCGGCGCACCACGACGTGTGGAGCAACGTGCTGCCGCTCTTTCATTGCGGGCAGCACACGGTGCTGATGTCGGCGCTCGCGGTGGGCGGCACGAACGTCATCCTGCGCGGCTTCGACCCCGGCGCGATGCTCGCCGCCATCGAGCGCCACAGGATCACCGTGACGGTCGGGCTGCCCATGATGTACGGCGCGCTGCTGGCCCACCCGCAGCGCGAGTCGCGCGACCTGTCGAGCCTGCGGCTGTGCGTGTATGCGATGGCGCCGATGTCGCGCACGCTGCTGCTGCGCCTGCTCGACGCGCTGTGTCCGAACTTCGCGTTGGCCTCGGGGCAGACCGAGATGTACCCCGGCGCCACCATCTTCGAGACGCACCAGCAGCGCGAGCGCTTCGGCTCGTACTGGGGCGTGGGCACGCTGGTGAACGAGGTCGCGGTGATGGGCGACGAGGGCGAGCTGCTGGCGCCGAACCAGGTCGGCGAGATCGTCTTTCGCGGGCCGAACGTGATGCTCGGCTACTACAAGGACCCGCAGGCCACGGCGCACGCGCAGCGCTTCGGCTGGCACCACTCGGGCGACCTGGGCAAGCTGGACGACGACGGGCAGCTGATCTTTCTCGACCGGCTCAAGGACATGGTCAAGTCGGGCGGCGAGAACGTGCCCTCGCTCAAGGTCGAGGAGGTGCTGCTGCGCCACCCGGGCGTGCTCAACGCGGCGGTGGTCGGCCTGCCGCACGAGCGCTGGGGCGAGGCCATCACGGCCTTCGTCACGCGCCGGCCCGATGCGCCGGCAGAGTTCTCGGAGGCCACGCTCACGGCGCACTGCAAGGAGCACCTGGGCGGCTTCGAGGTGCCCAAGGACATCGTCTTCCTGCCCGCGCTGCCGATGACCTCGACAGGCAAGATCCAGAAGTTCGAGCTGCGCCAGGCGCACCAGGGGCACTACCAGCGCGACTGAACCCGCATCAGGGCGACTGCAGCTTCTGCAGCAGCGACGCCCGCACTTCCTTCTTGAGCACCTTGCCGACCTTGGAGCGCGGCAGGTCGGCCCACACCTCGACCTGCTTGGGCGCCTTCACACTGCCGATGCGCGACTTGACGAAGGTCTTGATCGCCTCGGCATCGACGCTGCGGCCCGCATGCAGCTGCAGCACGGCCACCACGCGCTCACCCCACTTCTCGTCGGGCAGGCCGACGACGGCGCTGTCCTGCACGTCGGGGTGCTGCATGAGCACCTGCTCCACCTCGGCGGAGTAGACGTTGAAGCCGCCCGAGATGATCATGTCCTTCGCGCGGTCGACGATGTACAGGAAGCCGTCTGCATCGAGGTAGCCGATGTCGCCCGTGTGGTGCCAGCCGTGGCGCGAGGCCTCCTGCGTGGCCTTCGGGTCCTTGTAGTAGCCGCGCATCACGAGCGAGCCGCGCACCACGATCTCGCCGCTCTCACCTGTGGGTAGTAGCGCACCTTCGCCGTTCATGATGCCGACCTGCACCAGCGGCCCGGGCCGCCCCGCCGAGGCCAGGCGCTGGCGGGCCACCGAACCGTCGGCATTGAAGTGATCGCGCGGCGGCATCATCGAGACCATCATCGGCGCCTCGGTCTGGCCGAAGAGCTGGGCCATGACGGGGCCGATCTTGTCGAGCGCCTCTTCGAGCCGCGCGGCCGACATGGGCGCGGCGCCGTACCAAAAGCACTGCAGCGAATCGCGTTTCGTCTGTGCCAGCTCCGGGTGCTGCAGCAGCATGTAGATCAGCGTCGGCGGCAGGAAGGTGTGGGTGACGCGCCGGCGCTCGATGAGCGCGAGGAACTCGCTCAGGTCGGGCTTGGGCATGATGACCACGCGCCCGCCCAGCGCCATCACCGGCAGGCACAGCACGCCGGCCGCATGCGTGAGCGGCGCGAGCGCCAGGTACACGGGCCGGCCCTCGAACGGGTAGCCCATGAGGGTCAGCGCCGACATGGCCTCCAGGTTGCCGCCCGACAGCATCACGCCCTTGGGCTGGCCGGTGGTGCCGCCGGTGCCGGCGATCATGGCCACGTCGTCGGGCGGCGCGATGTCGATCGGCGCATCGTCCAGCCCGTCGAGCCATTCGTCCATGGCGGGCGCGAAGACCTGCCGCTGGTCGAGGCACACCAGCGCCTTCAGTTTCGGCAGCTGCGCGCGCATCTGCTCGACCATGGGCGCGTAGTTGCTGTGGAACACGAGGCACGCGCAATCGAAGGCATCGAGCACGAAAGCGTTCTCGCTGGCTTCGTTGCGCGGGTTGATCGGGCACCACACGCCACCGGCGCGCGAGATGCCGAACACCGTGGCGAAGGCCAGGGCGTCGTTGCTCGAGAGCACCGCCATCTTGTCGCCGGGCTGGATGCCCGCGCGCTGCAGGCCGCGTGCCACGCGCCAGCTGATGCGTTGCACCTGGCCGTAGCTCAGGTCGGCGTCGCCCATGGTGAGGCACGGCGAATCGGCGCCCTGCTGGGCGCCTTTGTCGAGGTAGTCGACGAGGCGCATGCGCGTCAGCCCATCCGCGTGAGCACGGGTTCCTGCACCAGCCCGAAGCTGCGCAGCGCCCCCAGCAGCTCGCGGTGCCCGAAGGCCTGGCAGCCCGAGGCAAAACCGGCGCGGCGCGGCGCCTGCTGCAGCAGCGAGGCCGCGGCATAGGCCTGCAGCAGGCCGGTCTGCTTGTAGTTGCAGTTGCCGAAGATCACGCAATGCGCGCGCCCCAGCGGACCGGAGGCATGCACCGAGTCGACCGACTTGTTGATGCGCGGGTTCTCGCGCGGCGGCATGGTGTTCATCACGCCCGCGGCCGTCTGGGCCAGCGCCGCATAGCGGTCTTCGTCGTTCATGCCTTCGGTGGCCTTGAGCGCGGCGGCCACGATCTGCGGCACGCCCAGCATCAGCGGCTTGTTGAAGACGCCGCCGAGCACCTTCACGTTGGCCACGCGCGGGTCGCGCTTGAACCACACCGGGTGCGAGGTGCCGCCCCAGGGCAATGCCAATGCGGCTTCGTGCTGGCCGGGAATCGACAGGTGGTACAGGCCCGCGTCGGGCTGCCACTCGACGTACTGGTTCTGCTCCAGGTAGAAGGCCTTGGACGTGGCCGCGTTCACCAGGATGGTCTGCGTCGACGCGATGGTCGGGCTGCCGCCCCAGAACACGGCGATGTCGAGCGTGTCCAGGCCGGGCGTTTCCAGGCACAGCTGCGCCGCGATTTCGCCGGTGGTGTACATCTGCGCCAGGCCGGGCGACAGCAGCAGGCCGGCCGCCGCGAACTTGGCGCCGTATTTCTGGTCGAGCGTGATGAGCCAGTCCTGCTCGCCGGTGGTGTCGGTGTAGTGGCAGCCGGCGGCCAGGCAGGCATCGACCACCTCGGGGCCGAACTTGGCGAACGGTCCCACCGTGTTGAGCACCACCGAGGCGCCGGTGAAGAGCTCGGTGAGCGCTTCAACCGTGTGCGCGACCTCGACCACCTCGTAGTCGGCGGTCTCGATGCCGGGCACGTTCGACTTCATCGCCGCTTCGAGCTTTTCCGCGCTGCGGCCTGCCGCGATGAAGGGGATGTGGTACTCGCGCAGATACTCGCAGACCAGGCGCCCGGTGTAGCCGGAGGCGCCGTAGACGATGACCGGTTTCTTCTTGCTGCTCATGTTTCTTGCTCCTTGTTGATCGCTCACATGCCCATGCCGCCGTCCACCGCGAGGCCCGCGCCGGTGATGAACCGGGCGGCGTCGGAGCAGAGGAAGACCACCACGTCGGCCATGTCGCCGATCTCGCCGAGGCGGCCCAGCGGCGTCTGGCCGATGACGTCGCCCACGGCGGCCTCGACGCTGGGCGCCAGCCCCACGGCCACGATGTCGTTGGCGAGCTTCATGCCCATGTCGGTGGGCACGAGGCCGGGGTAGATGCAGTTGACGCGCACGCCGTAGCCCAGCTTGCCGGACTCCATGGCCGCCACGCGCGTGGCGCGGTCGACCGCCGACTTCGTCGCCGAGTAGCCGGCGATGGCGGGAAAAGCGATGGTGGCCGCGACCGACGCGATGTTGACCACCGCCCCGCCGCCGCCCGCGCTGCCGCCGGGGCGCATCGCGCGAAAGGCGTGCTTCATGCCCAGCAGCGTGCCGGCCACGTTCACGTCGAGCATGCGGCGCAGGTCGTCGCCGTCGACATCGACCACCAGCGAGGTGATCTCGATGCCGGCGTTGTTGACCAGGATGTCGAAGCCGCCGAGGGCCTTCACCGTGGCGTCGGTGGCAGAGGCCCAATCGCCGTCCTTCGTGACGTCGAGCGGGACGAAGCCCACCTTCGCCCCTTCGGCGGAGAGCCGCTGTGCGGTCTCGCGGCCCAGGTCGGCGAGCACGTCGCCGATCATCACCGACGCACCCGCCTGCGCCAACGCCTGGGCGATGCCCGCGCCGATGCCGCGCGCACCCCCTGTCACCAGGGCCTTGCGCCCCGTCAAGTCGAACTTGGCCATCACTTGTCTCCTGTGGATATGTGTATGAGATGGAGCGGCCATGCTAGGAATCGACTTGACGAGTGTCAAGAATTTTTTTGACGACTGCCCAAATTTCGTAAAATGCCTCTGGAATGCACGTACGAGGGATTTCCCACGCCGCGTGCTATGGTTTGCAATCACCAGGAAACACAGCGGCCGGCACTCTGCGGCCTGGCTAGAAATGACCACTCATTCACGGGTAAAGAAGCACGCCGGACGGGTGCAGAAGGCGCCGGCCGACAAGTTCGAGCAGCGCCGCGCCGAGCTCGGCGAAGCCGCCCTCACCACGCTGGCCACGCTCGGCTACGCGCGCACCAGCCTGCGCGAGATTGCGCAGAACTCCGAGTTCTCGCACGGCGTGCTGCACTACTACTTCAGCGACAAGGTCGACCTCATCGTCTGCAGCGTCAAGCAGTACAAGGCGCGCTGCGTCACGCGCTACGACCACGCGGTCGACACCGCCACGACGTATGACGAGCTCATGGAAGGCTTCCTGCAGAGCCTGGGCGACACGCTGCTGGGCGAAGGCCACGTGCACCGGCTCTGGTACGACCTGCGTTCGCAGGCGCTGTTCGAAGCGGCCTTCCACGACGACGTGGTGCAGATCGACAAGAGCCTCGAAGACATGATCTGGCGCATCATGAGCCGCTTCGCCGAACTCTCCGGGCAAGCCCCCGGCCTGCCGCCCTCGGCCTGCTACGCCCTCTTCGACGGGCTGTTCCTGCAGGCGCTGCTCAAGCACCTCTCGGGCGACACCAAGGCCATCGCCGACATGCAGGCCGACGTGCGGCAATCGATCGAGCGGCTGTTCGCCGCCCCTGTCGCAACCACCGCGCCGGCCTCCCGCAAGCGGCGCGCCTGACGCCGCCATGGCGCCGTTCAACACCGCCTACCGGCAGACGCTGCTCGCCGGGCGCCTCACCCTGGGCCTGATGACGCCGCTGGCGCGCCCGCCCGGCGCGATGGCCGACCCCGCGATCGAACTGCATCTGGCCCGGCTGGCCGACACGCTCGGCTTTGCCGCGCTGTGGACGCGCGACGTGCCCGTGATGCTGCCGCAGGGCGAAGAGACTGCGGTGCTCGACGAGCCCTTCATCTGGCTCACCGCGCTGGCCGCCGCCACGCAGCGCATCGCGCTCGGCACCGCCGCCGCCGTGCTGCCGCTGCGCCATCCGCTGCACGTGGCCAAGGCCGCGCTCTCGCTCAACCGCCTGTCGAACGACCGCTTCATCCTCGGCCTGGGCTCGGGTGACCGCGAGGCCGAGTTCGCCATCTTCCAGCAGGACATCGCGCTGCGCGGCGACGTCTTCCGCGAACGCTGGAACCTCGTGCGCTCGGCGCTCTCGCCCGATGCGCAGGAGCGCACCGCGCTGCACGAAGCCACCGGCGGCCACGACCTCATGGCGGCGCCCGCCGCGCGCATCGGCATGCTGGTGGTCGGCTCGGCGCGCCAGTCGCTGCAATGGACCGCCTCCCACGCCGACGGCTGGGCCACCTACCACCGCGACGAGGCGCGCCAGCAGGGCCGCATCGGCCTGTGGCAGACCGCGCTGCGCGAACGCGCGGGCGGCGAGGCCAAGCCCTTCGTTCAGTCGTTGCAGCTCGACCTGCTGGACGATGCCGACGCGCCCGCCGAGCCCATCGAACTCGGTCTGCGCGCCGGACGCCATGCGCTCATCGACTACCTCGACCGCATGGAAGACGCCGGCGTCGCCCACGTGCTGCTGAACCTCGCGCGCAGCAGCCGGCGGCCCGCGCAGGACGTGGTCGACGAGCTCGGCCACGAGGTGCTGCCGCGCCTGCAAGGCCATGCGCGCACGCCGCCAGCCTGACCCGTGCAGAATCCGGCGCTCGCCGTTGTCGACCTCCTTCCAAGGACTTTCCCCATGACCGATCTCTCGCACTTCCCCATCACGAAGAAATGGCCCGCGCAGCACCCTGAGCGCCTGCAGCTGTACTCGCTGCCCACGCCCAACGGCGTGAAGGTGTCGATCCTGCTGGAGGAAACCGGCCTGCCCTACGAGCCGCACCTCGTGAGCTTCGAGACCCAGGACCAGATGTCGCCGGAGTTCCTGTCGCTCAACCCGAACAACAAGATCCCCGCCATCCTCGACCCCAACGGCCCGGGCGGCCAGCCGCTGGCGCTGTTCGAATCGGGCGCGATCCTGCTGTACCTTGCCGAGAAGACCGGCCAGTTCATCCCCAAGGATGCGGCGGCCCGCTACGAGACCATCCAGTGGGTGATGTTCCAGATGGGCGGCATCGGCCCGATGTTCGGCCAGCTCGGCTTCTTCAACAAGTTCGCCGGCAAGGACTACGAAGACAAGCGCCCGCGCGACCGCTACGTGGCCGAGTCGAAGCGCCTGCTCGGCGTGCTCGACAAGCACCTCGCCGACCGCGCATGGATCATGGGCGACAGCTACACCATCGCCGAC
Organism: Variovorax boronicumulans NBRC 103145; assembly: GCF_001591345.1. Taxonomy (GTDB): domain Bacteria; phylum Pseudomonadota; class Gammaproteobacteria; order Burkholderiales; family Burkholderiaceae_C; genus Variovorax; species Variovorax boronicumulans. The sequence goes on from NZ_BCUS01000004.1 coordinate 23,444, forward strand.
ATCGCCACCTTCCCGTGGGTGCGCAACCTGATCGGCTTCTACGAGGCCGGCGACCTCGTGGGCTTCAGCGAGTTCAAGAACGTCGCGCGCGTGCTCGAGGCCTTCGTGGCGCGGCCGGCGGTGGTGAAGGGCCTGGGCATTCCGAAGCGGGGCTGAGGCCCCGACAGCAGGCCCTAGTTCGCGCTCAAGTCCATGAGCATCCGCGACAGCAGATAAAGCCGCGGCACCACGCTCTCGACCTCGGCGTATTCCTCCGGCGTGTGGATGCCGCCGCCCACGATGCCGAAGCCGTCGAGCACCGGCACGCCGACACCGGCCACGAGGCTGGCGTCCGCGGCGCCGCCGCTGCTCTCGATGGTGAGCTTCTTGCCGATCTCGCCGTAGATGCCCTCGGCCATGCGCACGAGCTTGTCCGATGCGGGCGAGCGCGGCATCGGCGGCAGGCCGCGCACGAGGCGCACGCGCACCTCTGTCTCGGGGATGAGCTTGTTCTGCGCGATCCGCGTGAGGTCCTTCTCGACGCGGTCGAGCTCCTCGGGCGTGGCGGCGCGCACGTCGCCCTTGGCGCTGGCCGACGCAGGGATCACGTTGGTCGGTCCGTTGGCCGTGAGCACCGTGAAGTTGACCGTGGTCTTCTTCGCCGCATCGGCCACCTTCGACAGTTGCAGCACCTGGTGCGCGACTTCCATGGCCGCGTTGCGGCCCGCCTCGGGCGCAACGCCCGCGTGCGACGCGAGCCCCTTCACCTCGATGAGCGCCGTGGCTGAGCCCTTGCGCTCGACCACGAGGCCGTCGGCCGGGCGGCCTGGCTCCAGGTTCAGCGCCACGTCGTGCTGCTTGGCCACGCGCTCGATGAGCGCGCTGGTGCCGACCGAGCCCGTCTCTTCGTTGGTGTCGATCAGGAAGGTGATCTGGCCGTAGTCCTTGAAACCGATCTTCTGCAGGATCTTCAGCGCCTGCAGGCCGGCCACGACGCCGCCCTTGTTGTCCATCACGCCGGGGCCGTAGGCGCGCCCGTCCTTGATGTAGAAGGGCTTGGCTGCGGCCGTGCCGTCCTTGAACACGGTGTCGATGTGGGCCAGGATGAGGATCTTCTTCTTGCCCTGGCCGGTCAGCGTCGCGACCAGGTTGGTGCCCGGGTGCGGCTCGGCGGGAAAGCTCTCGATGCGCGCGTCGAGCTTGCGCAGTTCGTCCGCCACCATCTCGCGCACCTTGGCCAGGCCCTCGGTGTTGGTCGAGCCGGAGTCGATGTTGACCATGCGCTCCAGCAGCTGCAGCGTCTCGTCCTTTTGCTGCGTGGCGGCGTCGAGCACGCCCTGGTGCGGCTTCTGGGCCATGGCGTTGACGGCGAGCAAGGCACTGGCCAGCACGGCGCCTTGGCAGGCGGCGCGCGTCCATGAACGCGGGGTGGAGCGAAGGTGCATGAGGAAGCCTGTTCTTTCTGTTGTGGAGGTTCGTTCGAAGCGAACCCCACACTAGCACCCGCTTCGCGAACGGGTCAAGCCGCGAGGCTCGGCGCCGGCGCCTCGGTGGCCTGCGCGATGCGCCCGGCCTTCATGTGGACGATGCGGTCGGCCACATGAAAGTAGCGGTCGTCGTGCGAGATGACCACCAGCGAGTGCCCCTTGGCGCGCAGCTCGGGCAGCAGCTCGGTGTAGAACAGGTGGCGGAAGGCCGGGTCCTGGTCGGCGGCCCATTCGTCGAACACCAGCACCGGCCGGCCTTCGAGGTACGCGTGCACCAGCGCCAGCCGCTTGCGCTGGCCGGTCGAGAGGTCGGTGGTGCTGAAGGCGCCGTTCTTCACCGACACCTTGTGCGCGATCTCCAGCCGTTGCAGGTAGGGCAAGGCGGTTTCGGGCAGCGCCTGGTGGCCGCCCTCTTCGCCGGCCACGAGGTCTTCGAACAGGTAGAAGTCGGAGAACACGGTGGTGAAGAGCTGGCGGTAGTCGTCGCGCGTCTGCGGCGTCACGGGCTGGCCGTCGAGCAGCAGCTCGCCATCGACCGGCGCGTACAGGCCCAGCAGCAGCTTGATGAGCGTGGTCTTGCCCGAGCCGTTGTCGCCGACGATGAAGACGATCTCGCGGCGGCCGATGCGCAAATCCACCGGGCCGAGCACGAAGGGCTCCGCGCCCTCCACCGCCGGGAACGCATAGCGCGCGCCGCGCAGCTCGATGGCGTCGTGCAGCACCGGCGTGGCGGGCGGCGCGTGCAGGTCCAGGTGCGGCTCGGGCGTGGCGAAGCGGGCCGACAGGTCACCGATGCGCTCGAAGGCCACCTTCGCGCGCCCCAGGTGCGGCAGCGCCGCCACCACCTGGTCGAGCGGCCCCTTCAAAAACAGCAGCACCAGCACGAAGCCGCTGAGCACGACCGGCGCGGTGTCGCGGAATGCGGCCCAGCCGAGGATGAGTGCAATCAGCAGAAAGAACAGCGCCGAGCCGAAGGACGAGGCCAGCACGAAGATGTTGATGGCGCGGCGGTTGATGTCGTGGATGCGCTCGACCGTGTGCGCCACCTGCTGCTCGTACACCTTGGCGCGGCGCGCGCGGTGCATGCGCAGCTCCTTCGCGCCTTCGCTGATGCCGCGGTAGGCCTTGTGCAGCGCCTCTTCCTGCTCGCGCGCCTTGAAGAAACCCGAGATGCCGCGCGCATGCGCCAGGCTCTGCACGGTGATGCCCACGAGCAGCGCCGCCAGCAGCAGGCCGAACAGCGGCGGCGAAAGCCACGCCAGGTAACCCAGGCAACCAAGGGAAACGGCCAGCGCGATCATGGTCGAGGCCAGCATGAAGGCCACGTCGCTGATCATGTCGACGTCCTGCGTGAGCACGGGCATCAGGCGGTGCATGCGGTAACGCTCGAGCGCATCGATCGGCGCGGCGAGGATCTTCAGCGCCAGGCTCTTGCGCACTTGCGCCACGAGCCGCTGGCCGACCACGTTGTTCGACATGTCGGAGGTGGCGCGGCCGACCAGCGCCACCACGCACAGGCCGATGAAGGTCAACAGCAGCCCGCCGGCCAGGCCGCCGGGGCGATGCAGCACCTCGTTGATGGTCGCCAGCAGCGCGACGGTCGCGATGCCCGCGCCGATGCCGGTCACGGTCGACAGCGCGATCCACGGGAAGTAGGGCCGCAACAGCCGGACGAGTTCGGACGCGGGGGCGCTGGCGGGTGTGAGGTTCATGCGGCGGACGGTTCGTTGCAAAGGGAGACGGGCTCCCTGCAATGACGTTCGGCGCGCCTGCTTGTTTAGCAGGAAGACGCGGCGCCTATTGCAGCAGCGGCTGCGCGCCCGCCTCGCGCGCGGCCTCCACCACCGAGGCGCCGGCCAGCGCCCACAGCGTCAGGGCCTCGTCGAGCGCGCGCACGTGGCCCGGGTCCTGGCCGAGCCAGGCCACGAGCTGTTCGGCGCGCTCGGGCGACGGTGCGTCGTGCAGCTCGCGAAAAAGCCGCCAGGCCATGCTGAAGGCCGGATCGGAGGGACGGTGTCTCGGGAAGCTCATGGGGATTCGCACGCCTGCACTGCTGTCGATGAGTGAGTAGACGCTCCGTGGGGCAGGCTGTTTAGGCGCGGGGCCTGCGCGGACTAAATTTCCGGCTCGCCGGCGCGTCTTCTGCTGCATGCCTGTGCGTCTTCTTCTTCACGCCACCTTCGGCCTCGCCCCGTGATCCCGCTGCTCGCGCCGATCTTCCAGGGCGAGTGGGCGCCCTACGGCGAAACGCTGGCCTGCGCCCCGCACCCACCGCCCGACGCCGTGCGCGTGGCCGACCTGCTGGCCGATCCGCCGCGCCTGCTGGCGCTGCTGCGCCTGAAGGCGCGCACGCTGAACATGCCGGAGCGCGACCTGCGCGCGGTCGCGTCCGCCTGGAGCATGAACTACCTGCACGCGCTGCTGCCGCCCGTGGCCGCCGCGGCGAGCCTGCTGCAGCACGGCTTTCCGATCGGGCCCGAGCAGGTCTGGGTCAGCCTCGACGACGCAGACGGCGACCCGGAGTGCTTCCACATCGTCGAGCTCGGCATGCCGCGCCCCGGCACCGATACGGCCGCGCGCTACGACGTGCTGCTGTGGACGCACCTGGCGCCCCTGTTCGCGCGGCTGACGCAGCTCACGCGGCTGGCGCCCAAGATCCTCTGGGGCAACGCCGTGCGCTACCTCGAGCCGGTGCTGGAAGAAGGCCTGCGCATGAGCGGCCAGGCGCCCGCCGTGGCCGCCGACCTCGAGCACCTGCTGCACCGCCCGACCTGGCCGCAACCGTGCGGCCAGGCGCGCGACAACCCGATGTTCATGCCCGCGCGCCGCGGCGTGCGCGTGGCCGACCGCAGCGCGCCGCCGGTCACGCTGCACCGCCAGTGCTGCCTCTACTACCTCGTGCCACGGCTGGGCTACTGCGGCGCGTGTCCGCTCTCGCCCGAGTTCGAGCGGGAGCGCTGTGCAAGCACCGCCGACTAAACATCCGGCCGCAGCCCGCGTCTTCCTTCTGCATCCCACACATCGACCACACCCCGGAGGTTTTGCTTGACCGCCCACGACACTGCATGGCGCTTTCACGCGCATCCCGAAGGCCGGGTGCTGGACGTCCGGCTGGAAGGCACCGTGCTCAAGGTCACGCCGCACGACGGCGACCGCCACGGCAGCACCTGGGCCCTGCGCGCGCAGCCCGGCACGCCGCGTCTCGAATGGCTGGGCGCCTGCGCGGGCGAGCCTGACGAAGCGCACCTGCTGGCGGCGATCGAGGCGGCCTTCCAGCGCCACCCGGCCGCGCGGCAGCTCGCGCTGCAATCACCGCTGCCGACCGGCACGCGGCTGGTGGACGCGGGCATCGTCACGCCGGCCGAGGGCGCGCTGCCCACGGTCGCGCGCGAAGCCTTCTGGCAATGGCCGCGCGCCTGGCTGCCGCAGCCGCGCGAGCCCTTCGCGCAGCGCTTCATCGTCACGCAGGGCAAGCGCCATCCGCTGCGCCCCGCCAAGCCGCAAGGCACCGTGTACCGCCGGCACATCCCGTGGCTGGGTAAGACGCTCACGCTCGACACGGTCGACATCGAACGCGACCTGCCCGCCTTCCATCGCTGGATGAACGATCCCGTGGTCGCCCATTTCTGGGAAGAGGAAGGCGACCTCGCGCGCCACCGCCAGTACCTGGAAGGCATCGCGGCCGACCCGCGCGTGACCGGCCTCGTCGGCCGCTTCGACGGCGAGCCCTTCGGCTACTTCGAGGCCTACTGGGCCAGGGAAGACCGCATCGCGCCCTTCTACGACGCGGCCGACCACGACCGCGGCTGGCATGCGCTGGTGGGCGAGGCGCGCTTTCGCGGCAAGCCCTTTCTCACGGCCTGGATGCCGTCGGTGTCGCACTACCTCTTCCTGGACGACCCGCGCACGCAGCGCCTGGTGATCGAGCCGCGCGCCGACAACGAAAAAATGATCCGGAGCCTGGGCCGCTGCGGCTACGCCCATGTGAAGGAGTTCGACTTTCCGCACAAGCGCGCCCTGCTGGGCGTGCTGTGGCGCGAGCGTTTCTTCGGCGAGGCGCTGTGGATTCCGCGCGCCGACCCCACCGCCGCTTCGCCGGCCCCGGTTCGTCGACACGAGCCATCCCTGGAGGACATCCATGCAAATCCATGACCTGATCGGCGTCGGCTTCGGCCCGTCCAACATCGCACTGGCCATCGCGCTCGACGAGAAACGCCAGAAGGGCCACTTCGTCGACGCGCTGTTCATCGAGAAGCAGCCTGGCTTCGTCTGGCACCGCAACATGCTGCTGGACAACGCGCACATGCAGATCTCGTTCCTGAAGGACCTGGCCACGCTGCGCAATCCGTCCAGCCGCTTCACCTTCCTGAACTACCTGCACGAAAAGCAGCGCCTGCAGGACTTCATCAACCTCAAGACCTTCTTCCCGAGCCGCCACGAGTTCAACGACTACCTGGGCTGGGCCGCGGCGCAGTTCGAAGACCGCTGCGCCTACGGCGAGGCCGTGTTCGAGGTGGTGCCCGAGATGAAGGGCAACGAGGTCTCGCTGCTGCGCGTGCGCTCGCGCGACGCCAACGGCGCGGTGCGCGAGCGCCTGGCGCGCAACCTGGTGGTGAGCGTGGGCGGCGTGGCCAACATCCCGGCGCGCTTCCAGCCGCTGCGCGACGACGGCCGCGTGTTCCATTCGAGCACCTACCTGGAGGCCATTGCCCGCCACCCCGGCGCCGACCGCATCGCCATCGTGGGCGCGGGCCAGAGCGCGGCCGAGATCTTCATGGACCTGCAGTCGCACCCGGCCAAGCCGCAGGTCGACCTGATCATGCGTGCGCGCTCCATCAAGCCTTCGGACGACAGCCCGTTCGTGAACGAGATCTTCAACACCGACTTCACCGACTTCGTGTTCAACCGCTCGGTGAACGAGCGCGCCGAGCTGCTCGAGGAGTTCTGGCACACCAACTACGCCGCGCCCGACCTGGAGCTGATCCAGCAGATCTTCAACGTGTTCTACCGCCAGCGCGTGGCCGGCTCGACGCGCCACAGCTTCCTGCGGCGGCACGAGGTGTCGGCCGTGCGCGCCGCGCAGGACGGCATCCACCTGTCGCTGCACGACCTGAACACCGGCGCGCGCCACGACAAGGCCTACGACGCCGTGGTGCTCGCCACCGGCTACGCCCGCGACGCGCACCGCACGCTGCTGGCACCGCTGGCGCCCTACCTGGGCGATTTCTCGGTCGACCGCGACTACCGCGTGCAGGGCACGCCGGCGCTGCGCCCGGGCATCTTCCTGCAGGGCGCCTGCGAGACCAGCCACGGCCTGAGCGACACGCTGCTGTCGGTCACCGCCATCCGCTCCGACGAGATCGGCCAGGCGCTGCTGAACGCCACGCCGCGGCACACGACGCAGGCCCCGCAGATGCCATCCGCGGAGCGCCCCGCCCACGCCGCGCCCGTGGTTTAGCCACGGAAACGCAAGGCTTCGGTGCTACACTCAATAAGAATAGTTCTTATTCACCCCGTCCCCGGGGTCACCGAAGCCAGCGCCCTCGCCTCCTTGTTCACCGGCGCGCACCAGCCATCGGCCCTGGGGTCCTTTGTCGATGCTTGCGAGAAGGCGACCGGATGCGCGACCTCGTCCAGGAACTTGTGTCTCACTACGCGGACTTGCGCCGGCAGCTCACGCGCGACCTGCGCGACCCGCACCATGCGGCCGACATCGCGCAGTCCAGCTTCGAGCGGGTGTACACGCACACCCTCGGCCTGCGTGACGGCGCCGCCATCGAGTCGCCGCGCGCCCTGCTGTTCCGCGTGGCGCGCAACCTGTGCATCGACGAAGCCCGCCACCGCAAGGTGGCGCAGGAGTGGGCCGTCTCGCATGCCGTCGTGGGCACGCACCTCACGGCCCCCTCGTCCGAATACGTCGTGGCGCAGCACCGTGTGCTGCGCCACGTGGTGGAAACCATGGAACAGCTGCCGCCGCGCCGGCGCGAGGTATTCCTGCTGTTCCGCGCCTACGGCCACTCGCGCGCCGAGATCGCGCAGCGCCTGGGCATCACCGAGATGGCGGTCGCCAAGCACCTGCTGCGCGCCACCATCGACTGCTCGCGCGTGTTCGCCGAGCTGCGCCATGAACTGATCGAGCCGCAGGCGGTGAACAGCCACGCCGGTTTCGACACCGCACTGGCCGAAGACTTTTCATGAGCCGTGCGGCCACAGCGGTCGTTCCGCATGAACGGCTGATCGAACGCGCGCTCGCGCTCATCGTCGAGGACGAGATCGCGCCGCCGAGCCCGGCCGCCAACAGCGCCCGGCTCGCGCTCGACCAGTGGCGCACCCGCTCGCCCGAACACGCCGCCGCCGTGCGCGAGGCGCGCGAGCGCTGGAACGCCCTGGGCGGCATGGCCGACGACCTGCGCGCGCACTTCGACGAGCCCGTGCCCGCACCGGCCCCACGCAACCCCTCGCGCCGCAAGATGCTGCTGTCGGTCGCCGGGCTGCTCGGCGCCGGCGTGGTCGCGGGGCGCGGCGTGCAGTGGTACTGGCAGCAGCCCGTGTTCCAGGCCGCGTATCGCACGCCCAACGCGCGGATGCTCAAGGTCACGCTGGCCGATGCCGCCGATGCCTCGGCCGGCAGCCGCCTCGACCTGGCGCCCCAGAGCGCCGTCGACGTCACGCTCTACCGCCGCCGCCGGATGATCGACATGGCGCGCGGCGAGGTCCGCTTCGACGTCGCCCCCGACGCCGAGCGTCCCTTCGTGGTGCGCACGCGCGAGGCGATCATCGAAGTGGTCGGCACCGCCTTCACCGTGCGCGACCGCGGCGGCCCGATCACCGTGGGCGTCGAGCACGGCCATGTGCGCGTGCAGGTGCTGCGCCACGCCGGCACCGAACGCAGCGGCGAAGTGGTCGACCTGCGCGCCGGCGACATGCTCGAGGTGCGCGACGGCCACGCCGACCCGGTGCGCCAGGCCGACACCGCCGCCCTCTCGGCCTGGCGCGACGGCTGGCTGGTGTTCGACAACACGCCGCTGGGCGACGCGCTGGCCGCGGTCAACAGCTACCGCAGCGCGCCCATCGTCGGCGCCGACGCCCGCATCGACGCGATGCGGCTCTCGGGGCGCTTTCGCACCAACGACTCGGCCGGCCTGCTCGACGCGCTGCCGGCCATCCTGCCGCTGGTGGCGGTGGCCCGGCCCGACGGCAGCGTGCGCCTGCAGGCGCGCTGACCCGGGCGTGCCCGCCGGCGCGCCGCTCCCTTTTCCCGCTCGTTTTCGGCCCGCATCGACGCGACGGCCGATGGCGTGTCACGGGCCTGTCTCTCTTTTTCGAGTTCAAACGTCTTACATCCAGAAGCACCCCGCATCCGATCGACGGCTGCGGCGCGCCCCCGTTTCATGCCGCACCGATTTATTTGTCTGGAGCCTTCACCCATGCGTTTCTCGCCTCGCCACCGACTCCTGAGCGCCGCGCTTGCCGCCGCCTTCGGAACCGCCCTTGCCAGCTGGAGCGGCCTCGCCGCCGCCCAGGGCACCGACCAGGCCGCCGCGCCAGCGCGCGACATCAACGTCCCCGCCCAGCCGCTGGGCGCCGCGCTCAACGAGCTGTCGCGCCAGACCGGCGTGCAGGTGCTCGCCGCCGGTGACGTGGTCTCGGGTCTGGCCGCACCGGCCGTGTCGGGCCGCCTGAGCTTCCAGCAGGCGCTCGACCGCCTGCTGGCCGGCAGCGGCCTCGTGGCGGTGCGCAACGGCCCCACGCGCGTCACCATCCAGCGCCAGAGCGCGGCCAGTGCTTCCACGCTGCCCGCCGTGACCGTGGCCGCGCAGGCTGCCACCGACGGCACCACCGAAGGCACGGGCTCGTACACCACGCGCGCCGCCGCCGGTGCCACGCGCATGGACCTGTCGCTGCGCGAAACGCCGCAGTCGGTCAGCGTCATCGGCCGCCAGCAGATCGACGACCAGAACCTCGTCACCCTCGAAGACGTGCTGCGCCAGACGCCCGGCATCGTGGCCGACCGCAACGACGAACGCGTGACCTTCTCCTCGCGCGGCTTCGCCCTGAGCACCATGATCGACGGCGTGCCCACGCTGGGCTTCAACAGCGTGGCCGGCGAGTCGAGCATGATCAGCACCGCCTTCTACGACCGCGTCGAGGTGATCCGCGGCGCGGCCGGCCTGCTCAACGGCGTGGGCTCGCCCGGCGGCGCCATCAACCTCGTGCGCAAGCGCCCGACCTCCGAGTTCGCAGGACACATCTCGGGCGGCATCGGCAGCTGGAGCCGCTACAACGCCGAGATCGACGTCGGCGGCCCCCTCAACGCCGACGGCACCGTGCGCGGCCGCTTCATGGCCTCGCGCACCGACGGCAAGAGCTTCATCGAGAACAAGAAGCGCAGCGAAGACGCGCTGTACGGCATTCTCGAAGTCGACCTCGCGGCGGGCTCGCGCCTGTCGGTGGGCTTCGAGCACCAGAAGACCGCCATCGACGGCGCCAACTACGGCCAGAGCCCGCTGTTCTTCAGCAACGGCCAGCGCACGAACCTGCCGCGCTCGTTCAACTCCAGCGCGCCGTGGAGCTACTGGGACATGTACAGCGACAAGCTGTTCGCCAACCTCGACCAGCGCCTGGGCGCGGGCTGGCAGCTGAAGGTGGACGCCAGCTACCTCAAGAGCAAGCGCGAACGCGCCTCGGGTGACCTGAGCATCTACCGCGCGATCAACGCGCGCACCGGCGCCTCCACCATCGACATCCGCGAGAACCCCGCCGAAGGCGCCAACAAGGCCCTCGACGTGCACCTGAAGGGCCCGTTCGAGGCCTTCGGCCAGACGCACGAGGCCGTGGTGGGCATGAGCTACAACACCTACGACGCCACGGTTTACACGCGCGGCGCCGTGCCGCGCATGATCGACCGCCGGCCGCTGAACTTCTACCAGCTGCAGAGCTTCCCCGAGCCGACCTCCTTCTCGTACCCGCTGTACACGGCGCCGCTGAACACCACCGAGAAAGCCATCTACGCTTCGACCCGCCTGAAGCTGGCCGAGCCGCTGTCGCTCATCGTCGGCGCGCGCGGCACCTGGTACAAGTCCGATGCGTCCACGCTCGACTGGACCACCTGGCGGCGCACCGGCGTGAGTTCGATGCGCGAGAACGGCGTGGTCACGCCCTACCTGGGCGTGGTGTTCGACGTGAGCAAGGAGCTCTCGCTGTACGGCAGCTACACCGACATCTTCCAGCCCAACACGGTGCGCGACCGCAACAACGCGCTCATCGCGCCGCAGCGCGGCAAGAACATCGAGCTGGGCCTGAAGGGCGAGCACTTCGGCGGCAAGCTCAACACCAGCGCCGCGATCTTCAAGACGCGCGAGACCAACCTGGCCGTGATCGACACCGGCGCCGGCTCGCTGCTGCCCGACGGCGGCATTCCGTACCGCGCGGTGCAGGGCGCCAAGAGCAAGGGCTTCGAGCTCACCGCCGCCGGCGAAGTGCTGCCGGGCCTGCAGATGCTCGCGGGCTACACCTACCACGCCAAGCGCGATGCCGACGGCGTGCTGCTGAACCCGCAGTACCCGCGCCGCCTGCTGCGCGTGGCCACCAGCTACCGCCTGCCGGGCGAGTGGAGCAAGCTCACCGTCGGCGGCAGCGTGAGCTACCAGAGCGGCATCTACTACGACGAGTTCAACGAACTCGGCCGCGCCTCGCAAGGCGGCCTGACGCTGTTCGGCCTGATGGCGCGCTACGACATCAACAACCGCCTGAGCGCCTCGCTGCACATCGAGAACCTCGGCGACAAGCGCTATTACAACGGCCTGGGCGCCTACAACGGCTACACGCAGGGCAACCCGCGCAACGCCTGGCTGAAGCTCAGCTACAAGCTCTGACACGCACCAACGAATTGACTTAGGGCGGCACCGGCAGAAGGTGCCCTTGACGCACGACCCGGCTTCCGGGTCGTGCGTTTTTTTATGCCCGGGCCTCAGGCCGCGAGGGCTTCGGCTTCGCCCAGTCGCTCGACCAGTTGCGTCAACAACACCGGGCTGCGCAGGATCGCGTGGTGGTCCTCGTCGAGCGCCGCAGCGCTCGCGAGGTCCGGCCGCCCCAGTTGCAGCGCGAGCGCGGCGCGGTCCGCCGCCGGGCGCCGCGCGATCCACCAGCACTCGGCGTGGCAACGCAGCGGCACGAGCGCCTCGGTCTCGATCGCCTTCAGCTGCTGGCTCACGAGGAAGATGCGGGCCAGCTCGTCGTCGGGCAGGTTCGCGTGCGCCGGCATCTCCAGCGCATCGCCACGGGCCTGCGCCCTGGCACGCGCCTGGGCGATCAGCGCAGCCACCGTCGCCTCGTCGCAGACGAAGTCGTCGATGTCCAGCAGCCCGTCCAGGCGCGCCGCCGGCCAGGCCGAGGCGACGAAGTCGGCGAAGTCGCGGCGGCCGTCGTCGTCCACCGTCTGCAGGGGCGCGTCGGGCTCGGGCACGTAGGGATCGACCAGGCCAAGGAACGCCACCGCCTGCCCTTCGCCCTCGAGCCGCGCGGCCACGGCCGCCGCGAGCGCGCCGCCGAGCGACCAGCCCAGCAGGTGGTACGGCCCCTGCGGCTGCACGCCACGGAGCATGCGGGCGTAGTCGTCGGCCATGCGCGCCAGCGACACGTCGCGGTGCGCGGGATCGGCGAGCATGCGGCACGGCAGGCCGTACACGGTGCGCACGCCCTGCAGGCGGCGCGCCAGCGGCGCGTAGTCGTACACCGTGCCCAGGGCGGCGTGCATGCAGAACAGCGGCGGCGCACCGGGCACCACGGCGTTCAGGGCCACCAGCGACGGCGCATCGGCACGCCCGCCCAGCAGCCCCGCGATGGTCGGCGCGCGCAGGAAGTCGTGCAGCTTCAGATCGAGCGCCGGCAGGCCCAGGCGCCGTGCCTGCGCCATCACCTTCAGGCTCAACAACGAATCGCCGCCGAGTTCGAAGAAGTTGTCGTCGCGGCCCACGCGTGCCACGCCCAGCACCTCGGACCAGATGCGCGCGAGCGCCTGCTCGGCGCTGCCGCGCGGCGCGTCGTAGCCGTCGCCGCCGGCGAACACCGGCGCCGGCAGCGCATGGCGATCGACCTTGCCGCTCATGTTGAGCGGCAGCGTGTCGAGCACGACGATGGCCGCCGGCACCATGTGCTCGGGCAGCAGCGCCGCGAGGCTGGCACGCAGCCGCGCCGGCTCGATGCGCTCGCCCGCCAGCGGCGACACATACGCCACCAGCCGCGCGCCGCCAGCGCCCTGGCTGGCGACCACCACCGCCTCGCGCACCTGCGGCAGCGCCAGCAGCTGCGCCTCGATCTCGCCGAGCTCGATGCGAAAGCCGCGGATCTTCACCTGGTGGTCGATGCGCCCCAGGTAGGCCATCTGCCCGTCGGCCTCCCAGCGCACGAGGTCGCCCGTGCGATAGAGCCGGCCGCCCGGCGCGCCGAAGGGGTCGGCCACGAAGCGTTCGGCGCTCAGGCCCGCGCGCTGCAGATAGCCGCGCGCCAGGCCGTCGCCGCCGAGGTACAGCTCGCCGGCCACGCCGGGCGGCACCTGGTTCATGGCGCCGTCGAACACGTAGGCCGTGCGGTCGCCGACGAGGCGGCCGATGGGCATGTAGGCCGCGTCGAAGCCCTCGCCCGGCGCGGCCTTGGCGATCATCGGCGTGATCACGGTCTCGGTCGGCCCGTAGCCGTTGACGATGCGCGGCGGCTTCAGCACCGACTGCACCAGCGCGAAGCTGGTGCGCGGCATCGCTTCGCCGCCCACGGTGTAGGAACGAATGGGCAGCCGGCTCGCAGCCTCGCCCATCAGCTCGGCCATCTGGTGCAGGTAGCCGGGCGTGAAGCAGGCGATGGTGATGCCGTGGCGCGCGATCTCGGCGCAGGTTCGCTCCACCGGCCAGACCTCTTCGTCGCGCGGCATCAGCGCCGCGCCGAAGGCCAGCGGCACCCAGGTGCGCTCGTGCGCGCCGTCGAAGTTGATCGATGCGAACTGCAGCTCTCGGTCCTCCGGCGTCATGCCGTAGGCCTCGCCGATGGACTGCACATGCATGGCCAGCGGGCCGTGCGCCACGGCCACGCCCTTGGGCTTGCCGGTCGAGCCCGAGGTGTAGATCACGTAGGCCAGGTGGTCGCGGTGCACCGCCACGCCGGGGTCATGTGACGGGCCACTCGACAGGTCCAGCGTGTCGAGCGTCAGGGCCTTCACACCGGGCAGGCCGATGCGGTCCAGCACCACAGCGTCGTCGGCCAGCAGCAGCGCGACGCCGCTGTCTTCCACCATGTAGGCCAGCCGCTGCGACGGGTAGGCCGGGTCGAGCGGCACGTAGGCGCCGCCGGCCTTGAGGATCGCCAGCAGCGCCACGACCATGTCGGCCGAGCGCCGCACCGCGAGACCCACGCGCACTTCGGGCCGCACGCCCGCGCGCACGAGGTGGTGCGCCAGCCGGTTGGCGCGCGCCTCCAGCGCGGCGTAGCTCAACGTGCGGTCGCCGAAGATCAGCGCGGTGGCCTCGGGCCGCAGTGCGGCCTGGCGTGCCACCAGCACATGCACCGGTGCGGTGTGCTGGTAAGCCGGCGTGTTCGCGCCCCAGGCCTGCAGGCGCTGCGCCTCGTCGGCCGTGTACAGGTCGAAGGCGACGACCGGGTGCGTGGCCGCCTGCGCGAGGTCGTCGGCCACGCGGCGCACCGCGTCGTGCATGTACTGGCACACGCGCGCGGCGCCAACCGATGCATCGACCTGCGCGGTCAGCGCGAAGCCGTCGGCGCGTTCGTTCACAGACAGCGCGAAGGCGTAGTTGGAGCGCTCCTGCGCGCCGAGCGTCTCGATGCCTTCCCAGCCGCCGGCACCGGCACCCGCCTCGGGCGCCTGCGCCACATAGCGGTAGTTCAGCAGCGTCGAAAACAGCGGCGTGCCCTTGGGCACCGCGCTGCAGCGCTGCGCGAGCGACAGGCTCGCGTGCTCGTGGTGCAGCAGGCCGGCCAGCGCGGCGTGCGTCTGGCGCACGCAGGCCAGTGCATGGCTGCGGCCCAGCGTCACGCGCAGCGGCAGCGTGTTGATCATCATGCCGAGCGCGCGCCCCGCGCCCTCGCCGCCCGCGAGCCGGCCGAACAGCACGGTGCCGAACACCACGTCGTCCTTGCCCGTGGTCTTGGCCAGCACCAGCGCCCACGCCAGGTGGAACAGCGTGGCCGCGCTCACGCCGCTGCGTTGCGCCTGCGTGCGCACGGCCTGCGCCAGCGCCGCGTCGAGTTCAAGGTGCGCTTCTTCCACGGCCGTGCCGTCGCCGCGCGCATCGAACAGGTCGAAGGGCGCGGTCGGTTCGCGCACGTCGCCGAGCATGCGGCGGAAGAAGGACTCCTGCTCGGCCACGTCGGCACCCAGCCGTGCCTGCGCGACGAAGCTGCGGAACGGCACGGGCGGGGGCAGCGCGTCGGCGCGGCCTTGCAGCAGCAGCGTGATCTCCTCGACCAGCAGGTCGCGCGAGACATGGTCGAGCGCCAGGTGGTGGCTTGGCAGCTGCAGCAGCCAGCCGCCGCCCGCCGCATCGTGCGCGGCGATGGCGCGCAGCATGGGCGCGCGGCGCACGTCGAGGCGGTAGTGGCCGGGGCGCACATGGGCTTCGAGTTGCGCGGCGACATCGCCCGCGGCGGCGTCGATAGCCAGCCATTCGATCTTGGCGGGTGCATGGCGGTGCACCACCTGCACCGGCTCCGCCAGCCCTTCCCACAGCACCGCCGTGCGCAGCATGTCGTGGCGCGCGATGACGCGGTTCAGGCAGTCCATGAACGCATGGAGCCGGGCCTCGCTGTCGAAGCGCATCTGCAGCGACTGCACATAGACGTCGCCCTCGGCCTGCATCAGGTGATGGAACAGCAGGCCTTCCTGCAGCGGCGCGAGCGGGTAGATGTCCTGGATGTTGGCCGCGCCGCCGGGCACCGCGGCTTCGATGCGGCGCAGCTGCGCATCGTCGAGCGTCACCAGCGGCAGCATCTGCGGCGTGAGCAAAGTGCAGCCGTCGTGAATCGCGTTGTCGGGCACTACCGGCGCCGGGCGCGGCGAGGCGCCGGCCTCCAGCGTGGCGCGCGCGAAGTCGGCAAAGCGCGGGTTCTGGAACAGCGTGCGCACCTGCGCGCCGAAGCCCTGCCGGCGCAGCCGCTCGAGCAGCTGCATGGCCAGCAGCGAATGGCCGCCGAGTTCGAAGAAGTTGTCGTTGCGGCCCACGCGCGGCGCGCCGAGCACCTCGGCCCACACGGCGGCCATCGCCTCCTCGGCCGCGCCCTGCGGCGCTTCCCAACTGTCGGCTGTAGCAGCGAACACGGGCTCGGGCAGCGCGGCGCGGTCGACCTTGCCGTTGGCGTTCAGCGGCAGCGCCGAGAGCACGGTGATCGCCGACGGCACCATGTACTCGGGCAGCACCTGCGCCAGCCCGTCGCGCAGCGTGAAGGCCTCGACCGGGCGTTGCGCGTCGAGGCTCGACACGTAGGCCAGCAACAGCGCACCGCCTGCACGCTCGCGCGCGACCACCACGGCCTCGCGCACGCCGGGCTGCGCGCGCAGCCGCGCCTCGACCTCGCCGAGCTCGATGCGGAAACCGCGCACCTTCACCTGGTGATCGAGCCGTCCCAGGTATTCGAGCTGTCCGTCAGCGCGCCAGCGCACGAGGTCGCCCGTGCGGTACAGGCGCCCGCCCTTCGCATCGAAGGGGTCGGCCACGAAGCGCTCGGCGCTCAGGCCGGCGCGGTTCAGGTAGCCGCGCGCTAGCCCCGAACCGCCGAGGTACAGCTCGCCGGCCATGCCAGGCGGCACCAGGTTCATGTCGGTGTCGAGCACCACGGCGCGGCGGTCGCCCACGGGCGCGCCGATGGGCAGGTAGGCGGCGTCGAAAGCAGTGCCGGCATAGGCCTTGGCGATCGTTGGCGTGATCACCGTCTCGGTCGGGCCGTAGCCGTTGATGAGGCGCGGCGGCTGCAGCGTCTGCATCACGCGCTCGCAGGCCACGCGGCCCATGGCCTCGCCGCCGACGGTGTACGAGCGCAGCGTGGGCACGCGCCCGTCCTCGCCGAGCTCGTCGGCCATCTGCTGCAGGTAGCCCGGCGTGAAGCAGGCGACCGTGATGCCGTGGCGCCGCATCTCTTCGCAGCTGCGGTGCACGGTCCACAGTTCCTGGCTGCGCGGCATCAGCGTGGCGCCGAAGGCCAGCGGCGTCCAGATGCGCTCGTGCGCGCCATCGAAGTTGATCGACGCGAACTGCAGCTCGCGGTCTTCGGGCGTCATGCCGTAGGCGCGACCGATGGTCTGGATGTGCATGCTCAACGGGCCATGCGCCACGGCCACGCCCTTGGGCTGGCCGGTGGAGCCCGAGGTGTAGATCACATAGGCCAGGTGCTCGGGATGCACCGCGACATCGGGTGCACCGTCGGGGCCACTGTCGAGCACACCGCCGTCGAGCAGCAGCGCGGGCAGCGCCTGCATCGACGCGCCCAGCCGCTCGCGCACACGCGCCTGCGTGAGCAGCAGCCGCACGCCGCTGTCGGCCGCCATGAAATCGAGCCGGTCGGGCGGGTAGTCGGGGTCGAGCGGCACGTAGGCCGCGCCCGCTTTCAGCACGCCGAGCAGCGCCACCACCATCTCGGGCGAACGTTCCACCGCGAGGCCGATGCGGTCCTCGGGCTGCACGCCCTGCGCGATGAGTGCGTGCGCGAGCCTGTTGGCGCGCATGTCGAAGTCGCGAAAACTCATCGGCACGCCATCGACGATCAGCGCCGTGGCCTCGGGCCGCAGCGCGGCCTGGCGCTCGACGAGCCGGTGCACGGGCACCTCGTCCCAGGCGGTGTCCTGGCCCTCGCCCCACTGGCGCAACTGGGCGTGCTCCTGCGGACCGAGCAGCGCCACCTCGCGCAACGTGCGCGTAGGGTCGTCGGCCAGCTGGCGCAGCACCGCGACGTAGTGCGCGGCCATGCGCTCGATGGTCGCGGGCTCGAAGATCGCGCGGGCGTAGGTGAAGCTCAGGCCGAGCGTGCCGTCGGCCTGCTCCAGCGTGTCGAGCGCGAGTTCGAAGGGCGCCGCCTGCTCGTCGAGTTCGCAGGCTTCGATGCGCAGGCCTTCGAGCCGGTCGAGCGCGCCCAGGTCCTGCTGCCGGTGGTTGAAGATCACCTGGAACAGCGGCGGGTGGCTCAGGCTGCGCTCGGGCTGCAGCGCCTCGACCAGCTGCTCGAACGGCAGGTCCTGGTGCGCTTGTGCGCCCAGCGCCGCCTCGCGCGCCTGCGCCAGCGCCTGGGCCAGCGTGGTGTGACCGGCCAGCTCGGCGCGCAGCACCTGCGTGTTGACGAACAGGCCGAGGATGCCGGCCGTCTCGGGCCGGTCGCGGTTGGCCACGGGCACGCCGAGCCGGATCTCGCCCTGCCCCGTGTAGCGGTGCAGCAGCGCCTGGAAGCCGGCCAGCAGCACCATGAAGAGCGTCGCGCCCTCGGCGCTCGCGCGGCGGCGCAGCGCCTGTGCCAGTTCGCCCGGCAGGTCGAGCCGATGGCGCGCGGCGAGGTACGGCCCCTGCGGCGGACGCGCGCGGTCGGCGGACAGTTGCAGCAGCGGCTGTTCGCCGCCCAGGCGTTCGGTCCAGTAGGCGAGCTGGCGTTCGCCCTCGCCTGCTTCGAGCCAGTGGCGCTGCCAGGCCGCGTAGTCGGCGTACTGCAGCGCCGGCGCGGCCGGCACGGCGGCGTCGTTCCCTTGACGGTGCGCCTGGTACAGCGCGCCGAAGTCGTCGACCAGCAGCTGCATCGACCAGCCGTCGGACACGATGTGGTGCATCACCAGCACCAGCAGGTGCGCGGTCTCGCCGGTGCGCAGCAGGCCCACGCGCAGCAGCGGGCCACGCGACAGATCGAAGGGCGTGCGCACGAGACGCGCGGCCTCGTCGCGCACCTGCGCGGGGTGGGCGCGCAGATCGGCTTCGCGCAGGTCGAGCACCGCCTCGGGCGACACGGTCTGCTGCGGCACGCCGTCGTCGCTCACGCCGAAGCGCGTGCGCAGCGACGGGTGCCGCGCCACCAGCGCCTGCAGGCTCGCGCGCAGCGCCCCACAGTCGAGCGCGCCATGCAGCGTGAGTGCGGCCGTGATGTGCTGCGCCGTGCTTTCGGGGTCCATCTGCCAGAGGAACCACTGGCGCGCCTGCGCGTACGAGGCGGGCCGCGGCGCACCGGGCACGGCGGCCGGGTCGGGCACGATCGGCAGGCGGCCGAAATCGATGCCCTGCGCACGCAACGCGGCGATGAATTCCTTCTGCCGCGCCGGCGGCAAACCCGCCAGCCGTTGGGCGATGGCCCTACTGCGTTCGCTACTGCTCACTCAACCCCCCAGACTTTCCAACAATGCATCCATGCGATCGAGATCGCTCTCGGCCTGCGCGGCCTGCTGCGCCTGCGCCGGCCCTTGCGCGTCGAGCGCCTGCGCGCACGCCGCCAGGTCGGGCAGTTCGAAGTAGCGCTGCAGCGGCAGGTCGATGCCCATCTGCGCCTTGACCTGCTGGCGCAGCTTGAGCACCGCGAGCGAATGCCCACCGAGCTCGAAGAAGTTGTCGCCGCGTCCCACGCGCGACAGCCCCAGCACCTGCGCCCACAGACCCGCCAGCGCGGTTTCGGTGGCGCCCTGCGGCGGCACGTGGGCGCGCTGCTCCGCCGCTTCGGGTGGTGGCAGCGCCTGCCGGTCGATCTTGCCGTTGGCGTTCAGCGGCAGCCCCTGCGGCATCGCGACGATGACGCTCGGCACCATGTAGTCGGGCAACGCCGCTGCCAGCCCCGCACGCAGCGCCGCGGGACGCAGCGGCTGGCCTTCGGCGCCGGCCGCATAGGCCACCAGCCGCGCACCGCCCGGTCCTTCCTGCGCCAGCACCAGGGCCTGTCGAACGCCGGGCTGCGCGAGCAGCTGCGCCTCGACCTCGCCGAGTTCGATGCGAAAGCCCCGCACCTTCACCTGGTGGTCGAGCCGGCCGAGGTACTCGAGCTGGCCGTCGCCACGCCAGCGCACGAGGTCGCCGGTGCGGTAGAGCCGCCCGCCATGCCCATCGAACGGATCGGCGACGAAGCGCTGCGCCGTCAGGCCGGCGCGGTGCAGGTAGCCGCGCGCCAGCACCTCGGCGCCCACGCACAGCTCGCCGGCCACGCCGACGGGCACGGGTTGAAGATTGGCGTCGAGCACGCGCAGGCACGCGCTCGATGCGGGCGTGCCGATGGGCGGCAGGTCTTCATCGCCCGCGCCGTCGAGCACGAACTCGCTCACCACGTGCGTCTCGGTCGGCCCGTACTGGTTGATGAGCCGGCACTGCGATTCGCGCGCCAGCCATTCGGCCAGCGCGGGCGTGCGCTTGAGCTGCTCGCCCGCCGTGAGGATCTGCCGCAGCGCCGGCAACCGCCGGCCCGAGGTCAGCGACTGCTCGGCGAAATGCTGCAGCACCGAGAAGGTGAGGAACATGCGTTCGACGCCTTCTCCGTGCACCAACGCCTCGAGCGCATCGAGGTCGAGCCGCTGCGCGTCGGTGGTCTGCACGAGGCAGCCGCCGCCGGCCAGCCCGCTGACCATCTCCTGGAACGCCACGTCGAAGCACGGCGAGGCGAACAGCAGCGTGCGGCCCGCGCCCGGCAGGCGTTGCAGCTGCCACGCGATGAGGCGCGCCACCGCGTCGTGGCGCATCGCCACGCCCTTGGGACGGCCGGTGGAGCCCGAGGTGTAGAGCACGTAGGCCAGCTGCTCGCCATGCACCGGCACCGCCGGGTCGTGGTCGGGCCAGTCGGCGATGCCGTCGTCGGTTGCGTCGAGGTCGAAGGCCAGCCTCTGCACGCTTGCTGCGTCGGGCAAACGCGGCATCAGCGCGCGGCGCGTGAGCAGCAGCGAAGCGCCGCTGTCCTCGACCATGTAGGCCAGCCGCTCGGTCGGGAACGCCGGGTCGAGCGGCACGTACGCGCCGCCGGCCTTGAGAACGGCGAGCAGGCCGACGACAGTCTCGGCCGAGCGATCGACGGCGATCGCGACCGGCATGTCGGGCCGCACGCCCTGCGCGATCAGCCGGTGCGCCCAACGGTTGGCGAGGCGATTGAGTGCGGCGTAGGTGAGGCGATGCTCGGCCGTGATCAGAGCCAGTGCATCGGGGTTCGCCTTCGCCTGTTGTTCGATGAGGTGGTGGACGGACACGACCGCCTGCGGTGCGAATGCACCACGCGACCATGACGACAACCGCTCGCGCTCGGCCGCATCGGCCAGCGTCATCTGGCCCACAGCCTGCGCCGCATCGCCGGCGAGCGCCAGCAGCGCCGCGCGCAACTGGCCCACGAGCGCCGCGGCCTGCGCCTCGTCGCACGCGTCGAGCGCATGCACGAGGTCGATGTGCAGCGCAGCATCGTCATGCACCATCAGCGTCAGCGGGTACGAGGTTTCTTCCTTCGTATGCACCGCGCCGAAGCTCAGGCCGGCCGCCGCGTCGCCGCGCAAGGCCGCATCCACCGGGTAGTTCTCGAACACCACCAGCGTGTCGAACAGCCCCTGCCCGCCCAGCCCGGCCCAGGCCTGGATCTCGTGCAGCGGCGTGTGCTCGTGTTCGCGCGACGCGACCTGCGCCGCCTGCAGTTCGCGCAACCACTCGCCCAAGGGCTGGCCGGGGCGCAGTCGCGCGACCACGGGCAGCGTGTTGATGAACAGGCCCAGCATGCGTTCGGCGCCCGGCATCTCGGCGTTGCGGCCGGCGACGGTGGCGCCGAACACGACGGCGCCGGTGCGCGTGCGCTGGCCCAGCAGCAGCGCCCAGGCGGCCTGCACGACCGTGTTGAGCGTGACGTGCGCGGCGCGCGCGGCCTCGCGCAGGCCGCGCGTGGCCTCGGTGTCGAAGGCCAAGCGCTGGCGAGCCTTGCCGGGGCGTGGCGCGACAGGCGACACCAGCGCCGTGGCAAGGCGCGTCGGCTCCTCCACATCGGCCAGCACGCTGCGCCAGTGCGCTTCGCCGGCTTGTGCGTCGCGCGCCGCGAGCCACGCGATGTGGTCGCGGAAGCGTCCAGGTGCGGGCTCACCCGCCTGCCCCGCGTAGCTGCGCAGCACCTCGGCCAGCAGCTGGGCCACGCTCCAACCGTCGAGCAGCAGGTGGTGGTACGTCCAGACAAGGTGGTGCCGCTGCGCCTGCGTGCGGGCCAGCGCCATGCGCATGAGCGGCGGGCGCGCGAGGTCGAAGCCGCTCGCGCGCTGCGACGCGGCCAGCCGCGCCAGTGCAGCTGGCACATCGACGCTCTCGCGCAGGTCTTGCATCACCCACGGCATCTCGGCACTGCGCGCCACCCATTGCAGCGGCGTGGCGCCGTCGGCCAGGAAGCCGCTGCGCAGGATCTCGTGGCGCGCCAGTACGCGCTGCCATGCGGCGCGGAAGCGCTCGGCATCGAGGCCGTCGATGTCCATGCACAGCTGATTGATGTAAGCCTCGCCCTGCGCATCGACCAGGCTGTGGAACAGCATGCCGGACTGCATCGGCGACAACGGATAGAGGTCTTCGAGTTGCGCCACGGGCAGCGGCAGCGCGTCGAGCTGCGCGGCTTCGAGGCCGGCCAGCGGGAAGTCCGACGGCGTGACGCCGCAAGCGCCCGAGGTGCAGTGCGCGATCAGCGCTTCGAGTTCGTCGCCGAAGCGGCTTACCCAGCCCTGCACATCCTCTTGCGCATGCCGCGCCGCGCTGAAGTCCACCGTCAGTTGCAGCGCACCGTCGCGCACCTGTGCATTGACGCTGAATTCGTGCAACAGCGGTGCGCTCGCGGCGACCGGCTCGCCCGCGTCTTCAGGTGCGAGCGACCACACGGCCTCTGCTGCACCATCAACCTGCCCCAGGTAGTTGAAGACCAGCTGCGGGCGCGGCAATGCGCGCAGCGCCTGCTGCTGTGCGTCCGTGCCCAGGTGCCTCAGCACGCCATGGCCGAGACCGCGTTGCGGCACACGGCGCAGGTCTTCCTTCACGCGCTTGATCGCATCACCCCACGCGCCCAGCGGATCGAGCCGCACGGGGAACAGGCTGCTGAACCAGCCCGTGGTGCGCGACAGATCCAGTGCCTTCTCCGCCGGGAGGATGTCTTCGCGGCCGTGCCCTTCGAGCAGGATCGCCAGCTGCGCATGCCCGCTCCAGCCGCACAGCGCGCGCCCGAGCGCGGTGAGCAGCAGGTCGTTGACCTGTGTGCGGTAGGCGGCGGGTGCCGTCTTGAGCAACGCCTGCGTGCGCGCGCGGTCGAGCTGCCACGCGATGCTGGCGCGGCGCGCCGCGGTGTTCACGCCCTCGGGCCGCGCGCAGGGCAGCGCGACCGGCACATCGGCGAAGGCCTGCCAGTGCGCGAGTTCACCGTCCATCGCGGCAGCTTCGCTCTGCAACGTGCGCGCCCAGGCCTGCAAGCTGGCGCTCTTCGGTGGCAGCACGACCGGTTGGCCGTCGCGGCACTGCGCGTACGCGGTGGCCAGGTCGTCGAGCACGATGCGCCACGACACGCCATCGACCACGAGGTGGTGCGCCGCCAGCAGCAGGCGCCAGTCGCCGCCGGGCAGGCGGATGACCAGCGGGCGAAGCAGCGGTCCATGCGCGAGGTCGAGGCTGCGTTGCGCTTCGTCGCACAGCGCGGCGATCTGCGCCGGGTTCGCTGCATCGCGCACCCAAATCCATTCCTCGCGCCAGCGCGCCGGCAGGGCCTCGTAGGCCTGTTGCCAGCGGCCATCGGCCGCGCGATGGAAGCGCAGGCGGAAGGCGTCGTGGTGCTGCACCACGGCCGCCAGCGCGGCTTCGAGCGCGGGCACCGCCAGCGGCTCGCGGCCTTGCAGCAGCAGCGACTGATTCCAGTGATGGCGCTCGGGCATGTCGGCCTCGAAGAACGCGGCCTGGAACGGCAGCAGCGGCACCTGGCCTTCGGCTGCGGTCTGCTCGGCCTGCACCGCCGCGCCCACGGGCTCGGCCACGGCCGCCTGCCCGGCGACGGTCTGGCGCTCGAACATCTGGCGCGGCGTGAGCTTCCAGCCCGCCGTGCGCAGCCGCGACACGATCTGCAGGCTCAGGATCGAATCGCCGCCGAGTTCGAAGAAGTTGTCCTGCCGACCCACGCGCGGAAGGCCGAGCACCTCGGCCCAGACCGTTGCCAGCGCCTGCTCGACCGCGCCCTCGGGCGCCTCGTAGGCCTGCGCCCCGCTGCGCTCGGGCTTGGGCAGCGACTTGCGGTCGATCTTGCCGTTGGCATTGAGCGGCAGGGCCGGCAGCACGCACAGCACGGCCGGCACCATGTACTCGGGCAGCACCTCGGCCAGGCGCGCCTTGAGCGCGACCGCGTCCACCGCCGCACCGGGCTGCGGCGACACGTAGCCGACCAGCCGCGTGCCACCCGGTCCTTCGTCGGCCACCACCACGGCCTCGCGCACCTGCGGCTGCGCCAGCAGCTGCGCCTCGATCTCGCCGAGTTCGATGCGAAAGCCCCGCACCTTCACCTGGTGGTCGATGCGGCCCAGGTAGGCCAGCTGGCCGTCGTCGCGCCAGCGCACGAGGTCGCCCGTGCGGTACAGCCGCTCGCCGTTGTCGCTGAACGGGTCGGCGACAAAGCGCTCGGCCGTGAGGCCCAGCCGGTGCAGGTAGCCGCGCGCCAGGCCGATGCCGCCCAGGTACAGCTCGCCGCCCACGCCCGACGGCACCGGGTTCAGGCCCGCGTCGAGCACGTAGGTCTTGCAGCCCGCGATGGGGCGGCCGATGGCGACGTGATTCAGCCCGTCGGCGCGGCAGGTCCAGTGCGTCACGTCGATGGCCGCCTCGGTCGGGCCGTAGAGGTTGTAGAGCCCCGCGCCCGGCAGGCGCTCGAACACCTTCGCCTGCGCCTCGGCGGGCAGCGCCTCGCCGCTGCAGACGATGCGCCGCAGGCTGGTGCAGGCCTCGATGCCGTCGTGCGCGAGGAAAGCCTGCAGCATCGAGGGCACGAAATGCAGCGTGGTCACGCCGTGCGTGCGGATCAGCTCGACCAGCCGTGCCGGCTCGCGGTGATCGCCGGGCGCGGCCACGACGAGGCGCGCGCCCTGCATCAGCGGCCAGAAGAACTCCCACACCGACACGTCGAAGCCGAACGGCGTCTTCTGCAGCACGGTGTCGCCATGGCTCAACGCGTAGGCGTCCTGCATCCAGGTCAGGCGGTTGTAGAGCGCGTTGTGACGGTTGGCCGCGCCCTTGGGGCGGCCCGTGGAGCCGGAGGTGAAGATCACGTAGGCGAGGTTCTCGCCATGCAGTGCGACCTGCGGGCAGGCGGTGGATTCGGCCGACAGGTCGAGCGCATCCAGCGCCAGCATTTGCACATGCGCCGCCACCGGCAGCGCCTCGCGCAGGTGCGACTGCGTGAGCAGCAGCGTCACGCCGCTGTCTTCCAGCATGTAGGCGATGCGCTCGCGCGGCAGCTCGGGGTCGATGGGCACATACGCGCCGCCGGCCTTCAGGATCGCCAGCAGCCCCACGACCATCTCGAGGCTGCGCTCGGCGGCGATGCCCACGGGCATGTCGGGCCGTACGCCCCGACCGATCAGGTGATGGGCCAGCGCGTTGGCGCGCGCGTCGAGTTCGCCATAACGCAGCACCGTGTCGCCGAACACCAGCGCGACCGCCTCGGGCCGCTCGCGCGCTTGCGTCTCGATGAGCCGATGCACGGGCTGCGTGTACGGGCGGTGCGGCAGGTTCTCGCTCCACGCACGCAGCCGTGCCTCATCGTCCGCGTCGGTGAGCACGAGGTTCGCGAGCACGCGGCCGGGATCGTCCGACATCGCCTGCAGCACGCGCTGGTAGGCGCGCACCAGGCGCTGTGCGGTCGTGGCGTCGAACAGGTCGGTGTTGTATTCGAGCCGCCCGCGCACGCTTCGCGGGTCGATGTAGAAGTCCAGCGACAGGTCGAACTTGGCACCCGCGTCGTCGAACTCCTGCAGCTCGGCGCGCACGCCCGCGAAGTCGAGCGCGACGGCCTCGCCGGCCATCTGCACGCCGAACATGGCCTGGAACAGCGGGCTGCGCGCGGGGTCGCGGCGGTCCTTGCGGCTGGCCAGCAGCACCTCGAACGGCAGGTCGGCATGGTCGAGCGCGGCCAGCGCGTCGGCGCGCACCTGGCGGCACACCTCGCGCAGCGTGCGCCGGGGCGCGAGCCGCGCGCGGAACACCTGCGTGGTGATGAAGAAGCCCAGCAGGTCCTGCACCTCCTCGCGGTGGCGGCCGGCATTGGGCACGCCGATGGCGAAATCATCCTGCCCGCTGCAGCGCGACAGCAGCACCTGCCAGGCCGCGAGCAGCACGACGAACGGCGTGCAACGCTCGGCGCGGCAGAAGGTCTGCAGCGCCGCCGCCAACGCCGGCGGCAGCTCGAAGCCCAGCGCGGTGCCGGCGAAGGTCTGTTGCGCGGGGCGTGCGCGGTCAGTCGGCAGATCGAGCGACGGCACCTCGTCGCCGAGGTGGCGGTTCCAGTGCGCGAGCTGCGGCGCGAGCGCCCCGCCCTGCACGCGGGCACGCTGCCACACGGCGAAGTCGGCGTACTGCACGGGCAGCAGCGGCAGCTGCACCGGGCCGTCGCTGCGCAGTGCCAGCGCGTAGGCCGCGCCGAGGTCGCGCGCCAGGATCGGGTTCGACCAGGCGTCGGACACGATGTGGTGCAGGCAGACGGTCAGCACATGCCGGTCGTCGGCCAGCTTCGCAAGCCGTGCAATTAGTGCAGGCGCGCGGCCCAGGTCGAACACATGCGTCGCGGTACGGCGCACGAGCGCATCGACGGCGGCCTGCTGCGCGTCGGCGCCCTGGTCCAAAAGGTCGATGCGCTCCAGCGCGAACGGCACCTCGGCCTGCACCACCTGCATCGGCACGCCGTCGTGTTCGACGAAGTGCGTGCGAAGGATCGCGTGACGCGCAATGACCGCCTGGAACGCACGTTCCAGCGCATCGGCGTCGAGCGCGCCGCTCAGCCGGAACACGCGCGGCAGGTTGTAGGCCGTGAGCCCGGGCTCGAGCTTCTGCAGGAAGCACAGCTGCTCCTGCGCATACGACAGCGGCACCGCCTGGCCGTCGTGCACGGTGCGGGTGATCTCGTCCATTGCCATGCTCATGCGGCCTCGCCCACGGATTCTTCGGCCAGGTCGCGCTGCCGGTGCGTCTGCGCCAGCTGTTCGAGCGCGATGGCATCGGCGCTGGCCTCGCGCAGCACGGCGGCGAGCGCCGCGGGTGTCGGGTGATCGAACACCACGCCGGCCGCCACCTCGACCTGCAGCAGCTTGCGGATGCGCGCCACCAGCTTGATGACCTGCAGCGAGTGGCCGCCGAGTTCGAAGAAGTCGTCTTCCACGCCGACCGGTCCGCTGCCCAGCAGCGTGGCCATGCCGTCGGCGAGCAGCGCTTCGAGCGCGTCGCGCGGGGCCTTCACTGCACGCCGTGGCGCTTCGGCCGGGGCCGAGGCCGCCAGCGCGAGCCGGTCGATCTTGCCGTTCGGCAAGCGCGCGAAGGCGCTCACGGCCGTGCAGCTCGCGGGCACCATGTGTGCGGGCAGCAACGCGGCGAGTTGCTCGCGCAGCGCGCGGCCGTCGGCCACCTCGCTGTCGCCGACGAAAAACGCGGCGAGCGTGGTCGCGCCGGCCGCATCGGGCACGGCGAGCACCACCGCCTGGCGCACGCCGGGCCGCGCCAGCAGCGCCGCCTCGACCTCGGCCGGCTCGACGCGGTAGCCGTGGACCTTCACCTGATGGTCGGCGCGCCCCGCCAGGCGCAGCCCGCCTTCGGGCAGCACCCACGCGAGGTCACCTGTGCGGTAGAGCCGCTCACCCGCGTGGAACGGATCGGCGACGAACGCGTCAGCGTTCGCGCGGTTCAGGTAGCCGCGGCACAGCTGCGCACCACCGATGTAGACCTCGCCCAGCCCGCCCGCCGGCACGAGGCCGCGCGACGCATCGAGCACGCGCACGCGGTTGTTCGCGAGCACGCGCGTCAGCGGCAGCTGCTCGGGCACCGGCGCGCCGGGTTCGACGGCATGCACCATGACGCCGACCGTGGCCTCGGTCGGCCCGTAGTGGTTGTAGATGGCGCACTGCGGCGCCAGCCGCGCGATGCGCTCGACCAGCGCGCGCGGCGCGGCCTCGCCGCCCAGCACCAGCGTGCGCGGCAGGCAGGGCGCGGCGCTTTCAAGCAACGCTTCGAGGTGCGAGGGCACGATCTTCAGTGCGTCGACGGCGTGTGTGCGCATGAAGCGCGCGAAGGCCTCGGCGTCCTTGGTCTCGTGCGGCGCCGCCACGACGAGGCAGGCGCCGTTGTGGAACGCGCCGAACAGTGCGGTGTTGCCCAGGTCGGCCGCCACCGAGCTGGTGAGCGCCCAGCGGCGGCAGGTGTCGAGCTGCATCGCGGCCGATGCGGCTGCCACGTAGTTCTTCAGCTGGCCCCGCTCGACGGCCACGCCCTTGGGCGTGCCGGTGGAACCCGAGGTGTAGAGCACGTAGGCGAGGTCGTTCGGTGCGGCGATGTGCGATGCGTCTTGCGCTTCAGGCAGCGTGCTCGCATCGGGCAGCGCCGCGTCGATGGTGAAGACGGGCTGCGCATCGGCCAGCACCGCCGCACGGCGCGCCTCGGGCCAGTCGGGGTCGAGCGGCAGGTAGGCGGCGCCCGCGCGCCAGACGGCGAGGATCGCCACCGGCAGGTCGAGCGCGCGCGGCAGGTTCAGCGCGACGATGGTGCCGGGCACCACGCCCTGCCCTTGCAGCCAGTGGGCGACGCGGGCGGTGCGCTGGTCAAGTTCGCGGTAGCTCAGGCGCTGCTCGCCCGGTTCGAGCGCGGGCGCGTCGGGGGTCTGGGCGGCCCAATGGGCGATGCGCTGCGTGACGGTCTGCGTGCCGACATCGGCCACGGCCTCTTGCGACTGCAGCAGCAACTCGCGTTCGCGCGGGCCGACCAGCGGCAGCGCGCCAAGCGCGGCGTCGGGGCGTTCGACGATGGCGTCCAGCAGGCAGAGGTATTGCATCAGCAGGCGCTGCGCCGCCACCTCGCTGTGGCGTGCGGCATCGGCATGCACCGAGAGCGCAGCGCCGCCGGCGTCCCATGCGACCTGCAGGGCGAGTTCGAAACTCGGCAGCGGCCCGGGCAGCGCAGCCAGTTGCCATTGCGGATCGACACCGTGGCGACGCGGCCGCTCGTGGCACGCGAAGCCGACCGCGAGGTGCGCGGCGATGGGCGGCGCCTCGACGACCCAGTACTCCTGCGCCTCGACATGCGCGGCCAGCGCGCCGTCGACGTTGTCGAACCAGTCGGCAAAGCGCGTCTCAGGGGCGGTCTCGACGATGAGCGGCAGCACCTTGTCGAACACGCCGACCGCACCCTGCATCGGCGGGTAGTCGCGGCGGCAGTCGTGCTGCCAGCCGGCGATGAAACGGCCGGTGCCGTCCAGCCGCGCGAGCAGCAGCCACCAGACGGCCTGCAGCAGCGTGTCGGGCTGTGCGCCCAGTGTGTCGGCGCAGGCGGCGATGCGACTCGCGAAAGTGGCGTCGACGGATTCGTCAACACGCACGTGCGCAGCCTGTTGGGAGACAGCAGCTTGCCGACCGACGAGGCGCGGCGGCGTGAGCGAGGACGCCTGCGCGAGGTAACGCTGCCAGTAGGCGCGGCCCTCGGCGGCGTCTTCGCCGTCGAGCAGGTCCTGGCGCCAGGTCACGAAGCGTGCATACGGGAACACCTCGGCGGCATCGAAAGCGTGTTCGTCAGCGAAGGCCGCGGCAATCTGGTCGAACAAGTGCTGCAGGCTGCCGCGGTCGCCGACCCAGGCGTGCACGGAAAGCGCCAGTGTGTGACGTGCCTCCCCGGTGCGTGCGAGCCCGGCACGGACCATCTCGCCGCGCGCGATGTCCAGCGGCACGGCCTGCAGGTTCTCCAGCCATTCGGCCAGTGCGGCTTCAGGCGCGTCGCGCAGGTCTGCGCCCACCCAGGCCAGCGGCGTCATCCCGTCGGTGTACTGCTGGCGCAGCCCCCGGTAGCCCGGCACCGCGCGGATGGCACTGCACAGCGCGCCATGCGCGCCCAGCACGCGCGCCACCACGTCGCGCAGGCGCGCGGCATCGAGCGTACCCTCGATGTCGGCGCGCAGCAGCAGGCGCGGCGCATCGGCCGGCACCGCGCGTTGTTCGGGGCTCAGCGGGAAGGTCGTGTCGTCGAAGTGGTCGGTCATGGTCGTCATTTCGTTCAGGCGCCTTGTTCGTCGGCCAGGCGGGACTCGGTGCCGCGCGCGCCGTCGTCAAGTGCGGTGCGGTCGAACATCGCGCCCATCGCCACCACGATCTTTCGCGGGCCTTCGAAGGGATCGCGTGCGTGTGCGGCGAGCATGTTGTCGAGCATCACGACGTCGCCCTGGCGCCAGTCGAAGCGCACGGCGCAGGCCTCGTAGGCCTCGCCGACGATGGCCATGGTCTCGTCGGCGATGGGCGAGCCGTCGCCGTAGGTCACGTGGCGTGGCAGGCGCTCGACGCCGCCCATGGCCAGCAGGTCTTCGCGCACCTGCGCCTCGAGGCAGGCGACGTGGTGCAGCTGCACCTGGTTGAAGAACACGCGCTCGCCGGTCAGCGGATGGCGGATCACGGCGGGGCAGCGGGTGCGCGTCTGCAGCGTGTCGCCGTCGAACCAGCGCCATTCGATGCCGGCGGCGGCCAGGCGCGCCTCGACGTCTTCGCGGCGATCGGTCTTGTAAAAGTCCTGCCAGCTAACGTCCAGGCCGGGCGTGAAGGTGCGCACGTACTGCAGCCCCTTGCGCCCGAAGCCGGCGACCACCTCGGCCGGCAGGCGGCGCAGCATCTCGCGGCAGTCGACGATGGGCGTGGCCCCGCCCACGGGCGACGGCAGCTCGCAGAAGAACCACTGCTTGCGCGGCCAGCGGTCCAGGTGCGCGCTCTCGTTGTGGAACAGGATCATCTGGCGCTCGGGGTACGGCGTGGAGCGGTAGGTCTTCTTGCCGCCCTCCTTCTTCGGCAGGTCGCCGTAGCTGCCGTACAGCTCGGGCTCGATGGCCTCGGCAAAGGCCTCGAAGTCCTGCGGCGTCTTCAGGCCGAAGTCGCGGAACAGGATGCCGCCGTGCTTCGCGACCAGCATCTCGATGTAGTCGGCCTGGCCCTTGGCCCAGGCGACGGTGTCGAGCTCGGGGCTGGTGGCCTGCAGCACGATGGGGAACTCGGCACCGGGCTTCAGGAACGAGGTCTGCACGGCGGGCCGCGCGGCGGCGCGCACGGGCGCGCGGCCGGCGCCCAGGGCGTCGAGCTTTCCAAGTTTGCCGAGCTTGTCCAGTTTCGAGGCCGGGCGGACGTTGGGAGCGTTTGTCATGGCGATGGATTCCTCCGAGGGCATGGGGGCCAGCGCGTCGATCGGCTGGCCGGGTGTGGCGACGATTCGCTCCAGCAGCGCATGCCACGAAGCGGTGAAGTTTTCGACGGTCTCCCGCCGGTAGAGGTCGGTGGCGAACACCCACTCGGCGGTGAGCGCGCCGCCCTGTTCGCTGGCGAACACCGCCAGGTCGAACTTGGATTCGTTCATCTGCTGGGGCAGCACCTCGACCTCGGCGCCTTCGATGGCAAACCGGATCTCGGGTGTGTTCTGGAGCACGAAGAGCACCTGCACCAGCGGGTTGCGGTCGCGTGCACGCGGCACGCCCGACAGCTCGACGATGCGGTCGAAAGGCATGTCCTGGTGGTCCATCGCGGCCAGGGTGTCGGCCTTGGTGGCGGCCAGCCATTGCGCGAAGTCGGTGCCTGCCT
This sequence comes from Variovorax boronicumulans NBRC 103145, assembly GCF_001591345.1. Lineage (GTDB taxonomy): Bacteria > Pseudomonadota > Gammaproteobacteria > Burkholderiales > Burkholderiaceae_C > Variovorax > Variovorax boronicumulans. The sequence continues at coordinate 54,686 of NZ_BCUS01000004.1, forward strand.
TCGCACGGCGCGAGCGCAACGGCACCACGTTGACGAAGAAGCCGAGCAGCCCTTCGAGGTCGGGGTGACCGCGGCCCGCGACGTCGGTGCCGATGACGATGTCGTCGGCGCCCGAGGCCTGGTGGAAGAACAGGAAGAACGACGACAGCAGCAGCGTGAACAGCGAGGTGTCCGACGCGCGCGCGAGCGCGGCCAGCGACTGCGACAGCGCGGGCGACAGCGTGAGCCGCACCGAGTCGCCGGCATGCGTGGGCACGGCCGGGCGCTGGTGGTCGGGCTTGATGCCTGAGGCCTGCGGCGCGCCCGCCAGCCGCTCGCGCCAGAAGGCGGCCTTGGGCGCGAAGCCGTCGGAGGCCAGCGCGCGCGCATACCAGGCGGCGTAGTCGGCGTACTGCACGGGCAGCGGTGCCAGTGCCAGCGGCTGACCGCGCCGCGCGCGCTCGTAGAACGCGGCCAGCTCGCGTGCGAACACGGCGATCGACCAGCCGTCGAACACGATGTGGTGCACCACGAGCACCAGCACATGCTCGCGCGCGGCCATGCGCACGACGGTGGCCTGGATGAGCGGGCCCTCGGCCAGTGCGAGCGGTGCACGCACCAGTTCGTCGAAAAGTGGGCCGTAGCGCGCGCCGTCGTCGAGCGCGATCACGGGAATATCGAGCGGCGCACCTGGGCGCACGACGGCCATGGGCTCGCCGTCGTCGTCCTCGGTGAACACGGTGCGCAGCACCTCGTGGCGCGCAACGATGGCGTCGATGGCGGCGCGCAGCGCGCCGATGTCGATCTCGCCATGCAGCGCGAGGCCGGCCGACATGTTGTAGGCCGCACGGCCACTGCGGTTGGCGGCGTCGGTGAGGCGGTCGACCAGCCAGAGGCGGCGCTGCATCGGCGACAACGGCAGCGCACCGCCGCGCGCCACGGGCGTGATCTCCATCGCGCTGCGCTGCGGCGCGGCGGCGGTCGAGGCGACGCCGAGCCGCGCGGCCAGGCCGGCGATGGTCGGCGCCTTGAAGAACTCGCTCGGGTGCAGCTCGGTCGCGTAACGCTTGCGCACGCGCGACAGCAGCTGGATGGCCACGAGCGAATCGCCGCCGAGTTCGAACAGGTTGTCGTCCACACCGATGGGTGCGATGCCCAGGCGCTCGGTCCACAGCGCGGCGAGCGCGGTCTCGACCTCGCCCTGCGGTGCGACGAACGGGGTCTGCAGCGCGGGCCGGGGATGGGCCGCGCCTGCGGCAGCGGCCGGTGCCTCGTCGCCGAGCAGGTCGAGCATGCCGTTGTCGAGCGGGCCCAGGCGCGTGGCCAGGTCGGTGGTCGAGATCACGGTCTGCGCCCGCGCCGGGCCGTTGACGATGCGCTCGAAGACGCGCGCGCCCTCGGGGCCGTCCATGCCGATGTCGTCGGGCACGTCCATGTGCGCGGCCATGCCCAGGCCGCGCCAGGCGTCCCAGTTGAGCGAGAACACCGGGAACGCGCCGAGCCGTTCGTGCGCGACGGCCACGGCGTCGAGGTAGGCGTTGGCGGCGGCGTAGTCGCTCATACCCAGGCCGCCGGCCACGCTGGAGATGGACGAGCACAGCAGCACGAAGTCCAGCGGCTGGCCCCGCAGCGCATCGAACAGCACGCGGGTGCCGCGCACCTTGGTCGCAAACACGGTGTCGATCTGCGCGCGCGTGCGCCCGGCCATCATGCCGCCGCCCGCATCGCCGGCCGCGTGCACGACGCCGTGCAGCGGGCCGAAGCGATCGTTCGCCTGTGCGAGGGCGGCACGCACCGCGTCGGCGTCGGACACGTCGGCCGACATGGTGAGCACCTGTGCGCCGAGCGCTTCGAGTTCGAGCAGTTGATGCAGCCGCGCCTTCAGATCGGCGGGCGTGCTGTCGGCCGCCACCAGCGCGGGCCATTCGGTGCGCACCGGCAGCGCGGTGCGGCCCAGCAGCACCAGCCGCGCCTGCCAGTGCACGGCCAGGTGCTTCGCCAGCGCGAGGCCAACACCGCCCAGGCCGCCGGTGACAAGGTAGACGCCCTCGCGGCGCAGGCGCGGCTGCGCGGCGGCGGTCAGTGTCGCGGGCTCGTAGGTCTTGATCCAGCGGTGCGCGCCACGGCAGGCCACCAGCGGCTCGCCGGGCTCGGTCTGCAGCGCCGCGGCCTCGGCCACGATCTGCGCGACCAGCCGGCCTTCGGCATCGCTTTCGGGCGCAGGCAGCACCACGTCGATCACGCGGCAATGCACGCGCGGGTATTCCTGGCCGATCACCTTGCCGATGCCGCGCAGCGTGGCCTTCTCGGGGCACAGCGGCTCGGTGCCGGTGACGTCTTCGAGCTGGTTGGCGACCACGGCCAGCGGCAGCGTGCGGTCGCCGGCTTCGAGCGATTGCACGAGCGCGAGCAGGCTGAAGAAGCTGCGCTCGAGCAGCTCGGCCTGCGGCTGTTGCGCGGGCAGCGCTTCGTCGAGGCTCCACAGGTGGTAGATGCCGGCGATGGCGCCGAAGTCGGCCGCGATCTCGCTCTGCAGGCGGGCGTGGTCGTCGCGTGCGCCGGGGCGCAGCGTCCAGTGGCCGTGGCCCGTGCGTGCGAAGGCGCTGCCGCGCTCGGCCAGCACGACGGTGCGGCCCTGCGCGCGCAGCTGGCGCACGAGGTGGCCCGTGAGGCTGCGGCTGTCGCCGAGCACGAGCAGGCAACCGCCGGTATCGGTCGAAGGCGCGACGACCAGCGGCTCCGTGCGCTGCCACGAGGGCATATAGAACGCGTCAGCGTTGGTTCGTTGCGGCGCCTTCGCAGCGCTGGACGCTTCGACCCAGTAGCGGCGGCGCTGGAACGGATACGCCGGCAGCGGCACGCGCCGACGCGCGGCGCCCGCGCGACAGGCGGCCCAGTCGATGTCCACGCCCGCGACCCACAGCTGGGCCAGCGTCTGCGCGATCTGCTGCGCATTGCGTGCCTGCTGCTGCGGATGCGCCTGGCTGGCGAACACGCCGGCGGCGGTGTCGGCCAGCGGATGCTGGCGCGCCAGGCCCGCCAGCGTTTCGCCGGGACCGACCTCGAGCAGCACGCGGCCCGGCACCTGCAGCAAGGTGCCCACGCCGTCGGCGTACTGCACGGTGCCGCGCAGGTGGCGCGCCCAGTAGGCGGGGCTCACGGCCTCTTCGGGCGTGATCAGCTGGCCCGTGACGTTCGAGACAAAGGGAATCGTCGGCGGCCGGCGCGGCACCGAGGCGATGAGCGCCTCGAGCGGCGCGAGCAGCGGCTCGGTCATCGCCGAGTGCGAAGCGATCGACACATGCAGCCGGCGCGGCAGGTGGCCCGCCGCGCGCAGCCGCGCCTCGGCGGCCTCGACCGCTTCGCGCGGGCCCGAGATCACGCACAGCTGCTCGGCGTTGGCGGCGGCGAGGTCGCAGCCCGGCGCCAGGAAGGGCGCGAGCGCGGCTTGCGACAACGGCACGGCGGTCATCGCGCCGGGCGGCATCGACTGCAGCAGGCGTCCGCGCAGGGCCGCGACACGCAGTGCGTCTTCGAGGCGGAACACGCCCGCCAGGCAGGCGGCGACGTACTCGCCCAGGCTGTGGCCCATCATCACCGCGGGCCGCACGCCACGGCGCATCCACCACTGCGCCATCGCGTACGCGACGACGAAAAGCGCAGGCTGCGCGAGCGCGATGTCGAACAGCCGCGCGTCGGCCTCGGCTTCGCCGCCGGGCGCAGGGAACAGCACGGTGCGCAGGTCGAAGCCCAGCTCGGGTTCCAGCAGCGTGCAGCAGCGGTCGATGTCGTCGCGGAAGGCCGCGTCGTCCTCGTAGAGCGCGCGGCCCATCTGCGCATGTTGCGTGCCACCGCCGGGGAAGAGGAAGACCACTTCGGGTGCCTGCGCGGGTGCGGCGCGCACGGCCAGGCCTTCGCCCGCCGAGAGCAATTGCACGGCGCCTTCGGCATGGTCGGCCACCACGGCACTGCGGTGCTCGAAGACGCGGCGGCCCGCTTGCAGGGTGTGGGCGACGTCGGTGAGCCGCAGTGTGGGATGCGCGCGCAGGTGATCGGCCAGCTGCTGCGCGGCCTGCCGTGTCGCGGGCGCGCTGCGGGTCGACAACGGCAGCACCTGCCAGCCGGCCGCTGCAGTGGCCGTGACCACGCGCGGTGCCTCTTCCAGCACGACGTGCACGTTGGTGCCGCCGATGCCGAAGGAGCTGATGCCCGCGCGGCGCGGCGTGTCGCCCTCGGACCAGGGCTGCGCCTCGGTGTTCACGCGGAACGGGCTGTTCGCGAAATCGATCTGCGGGTTCGGCTGCTCGAAGTGCAGGCTCGGCGGCAGCGTGCGGTGGCGCAGCGCCAGTGTCGCCTTGATGAGCCCCGCCACGCCGGCCGCCGCATCGAGGTGGCCGATGTTGGTCTTGACCGAGCCGATGGCGCAGTAGCCGCAGCGCCCGCCATCGCCGCCATCGGCACGGAAGGCCTGCGTGAGCGCGGCCAGCTCGATCGGGTCGCCCAGCGTGGTGCCCGTGCCGTGCGCCTCGACATAGCCGATGGTGTGCGCGGGCACGTCGGCCATCAGCTGCGCCGCGCGGATCGCGCCGGCCTGGCCTTGCACGCTCGGTGCGGTGAAGCCGATCTTGTCGGCGCCGTCGTTGTTGGCGGCCGAGCCCTTGATGACGGCGTGGATGGTGTCGCCGTCGCGCAGCGCATCGGCCAGCCGGCGCAGCACGACGATGCCCGCGCCGCTGCCTATCACCGTGCCCGCGGCCCGGGCGTCGAATGCGCGGCAATGGCCGTCGGGCGAGAGGATGGCGCCGTTCTGGTAGCGGTAGCCGCCGTCCTGCAGCAGGTTGAGCCACACGCCGCCGGCCAGCGCCATGTCGCAGTCGTGGCTCAGCAGGCCCTGGCAGGCCAGGTGCACGGCCACCAGCGAGGTCGAGCATTCGGTCTGCACGCTCAGGGCCGGGCCGCGCAGGTCGAGCTTGTAGGCCACGCGCGTGCACAGCGAGCCGGCGGAGTTGCCGCTCATGAGGCCCAGCATGTCGGCGATGCCGGTGCCCGCGTCGATGCCGACGGCGGGCAGCAGGTGCTTCATGAGGTAGAGGTTGGGGCCGTCGCCCGCGTAGACGCCGACCGGCGCCCCGCCCTTCGGGCCATCACGCCCCACTGGCCAGCCCGCATGGTCCATCGCCTCCCAGGCGCATTCGAGAAAGATGCGCTGCTGCGGATCGAGGTGCTCGGCCTCGCGTGGCGAATAGCCGAAGAAGCCCGCGTCGAAGCGGTCGAAGCCGTCGAACAGCACGCCGGCCTTCACGTAGTCGGGGTCGGCCAGCGCGCGCTCGGGCACGCCGCGCGCACGCAGCTCGTCGTCGCTGAAGACGGTGACCGACTCGACGCCGTCGCGGATGTTGCGCCAGAAGGCGTCCACGTCGGGCGCGCCGGGGAAGCGGCCGGCCATGCCGACGATGGCGATCTCGAGGCCCGTGGTGTCGGGGGCAGAAAGCGGGGTGTCGTCTTGCGCGTGCATCAGAGGGTTCTTTCCGTGGGTCGGCGGCGTTGCAGCAGGGCGGCGCGCTGTTGCTGCGCGCGCTGCTTCGCCTGCGCGGCGTCGTCGGTGGCGGTCGCAGCGGCGGGGCCGCGCCCCTTCTGCTCGATGTGGCGGGCGAGCGCGCCGACGGTCGGGTACTTGAAGAGGTCGACCACCGCCAAGCCCGGCTGCAGGCGGTCTTCCACCAGCCGGTGCATGCGGATCACGAGCAGCGAGTTGCCGCCGAGGTCGAAGAAGTTGTCGTGCAGGCCGACCTGCGCGACCTTGAGCAGCTCGGCCCAGATCGCGGCCAGCGTCTGCGCGACGTCGCCGTGGGGGGCTTCGTAGCCTGGCGTGCCGGCGGCCGCCGGTGCGGGCAGCGCGCGGCGGTCGACCTTGCCGTTGGCGCCGAGCGGGAAGCTGTCGAGCACCATCAGCGCGGACGGCACCATGTAGTCGGGCAACGCCAGCGCCAGCTGCGTCTTGAGCGTGGTCGCGTCGAGCGATGCGCCTGCAGCGGGTGCGACGTAGGCCACGAGCGACGGGCCGGCCACGCCCTCGTGCAAGCACACCAGCGCCTCGCGCACGCCGGGCTGCTCGCGCAAGCGCGCCTCGACCTCGCCGAGTTCGATGCGGAAGCCGCGCACCTTCACCTGGTGGTCGAGCCGCTCCAGGTATTCGAGCTGGCCGTCGGCGCGCCAGCGCACGAGGTCGCCGGTGCGGTACAGGCGCCCGCCTGATGGATCGAAGGGGTCGGCGACGAAGCGCTCGGCCGTCAGCGCCGCGCGCCCGAGGTAGCCGCGCGCGAGGCCGTCGCCACCAAGGTACAGCTCACCGGGCACACCCTGCGGCACAGGCTGCAGGTCGGCGTCGAGCACATGGGCGGTGCGGCGGCCAACCGGGCGGCCGATGGGGGCGTAGCCTTGCACGATGGCCTCGGCACCTGCGGACCACAGGGTCGGCGTGATCACGGCCTCGGTCGGGCCGTAGGCGTTCACGACGCATGCCGGGTGCAGCACGCGGCGGACCAGCGCGAGGTCTTCGCCGGCCCAGGCCTCGCCGCCGAAGAGCGCGAGGCGCACGGCGTGGTGGAACGGCGGCTGGTCTTGCAGCAGCTGGCGCGCGTAGGCCGGCGGCAGGTCGACCACACTGACGCGGTGGCGTTGGAGCAAGGCGTCGAGTTCGCTGGCGAGCGAGCACCACTGCGGCTGCAGCACCAGTGCGGCGCCGGTGGTCAGCGGCAGCAGGCACTGTTCGATGGCGGCATCGACATGCGGCAGCGCGAACTGCAGCGAACGATCACTCGCCGTGAAGCCGCAGGTGTCGGCCATGGCCTGAAGGTGCATCGACAGTGCGCCGTGCGAGACCGCCACGCCCTTGGGGCGGCCGGTGGTGCCCGAGGTGTGGATCACATAGGCCAGGTGGTGGTCGTGCAGCGTGACTTGCGGGGTCTCGTCCGGTTCGTCGTCGAGCGATGCGTCATCGACTGCGAGGCGCGCGACGGTTCCGTTCACTGAGCTGTGGCTGCCGGTCAGCAGCAGCGCGGCGCCGCTGTCGGCCAGCAACTGCGACAGCCGCTGCGGCGGGTGCGACGGGTCCATCGGCAGGTAGGTGCCGCCTGCCTTCAACACAGCCAGAAGGCCGGCGACGCGGTCGACCGGGGCATCGACGGCCACGGCGACTGGCGTGTCGGGCCGCACACCGTGGCGCAGAAGGCGGTGCGCAATGCGGTTGGCGCGGCGGTCGAGGGCGGCGTAGGAGAGCTCGGTGTCGCCTGCGATCAGCGCGATGGCATCAGGTGCGCGGCGAACGTGCGCTTCGAACAGGCGATGCGCGGGCGTCGCAGCCAATGCGGACGATGTACCCGTGCCCCAGGCGTGCAATTGCGCCTGCTCTTCGGCAGCGAGCCACGGCGCATCGCCGACGGCGCGGGCCGGGTCCGCCGTCAGCGCGTCGAGCAGCGCGCGGTAGTGCGCGGCCATGCGCGCGACGGTCTCCTCGTCGAACAACTCGGCCGCCGCGGTGAAGACCGCACGCACCTGGCCGTCGGCGCGCTCGCGGATGTCGAGCGCGAGTTCGCACTGCGCGGCGCTGTCGTCCATGCGGTACTCGTCGACCGCCAGGCCCGGCAGGCCGCGCAGCACGGCCGTGTCTTCGCGCAGCAGGTTGAACATCACCTGGAAGAGCGGGTTGTGACTCAGGCTGCGCTGCGGCTGCAGGGCGTCCACGAGCTGCTCGAACGGCAGGTCCTGATGGGCCTGCGCGCCGAGCGCGGCCTCGCGGGCCTGGGCCATCAGTTGCGCGAACGGGGTGCGGCCGTTCAGCGTGGCGCGCAGCACCTGCGTGTTGACGAAGAAGCCGATGAGGCCCGTGGTCTCGGGGCGGTGGCGGTTCGCGACCGGCACGCCCACGCGCACATCGGGCTGGCCCGTGTAGCGATGCAGCAGCGCCTGGAAGCCCGCGAGCAGCACCATGAACAGCGTGGCGCCGTGCGCCTGCGCGGTGGCGTGCAGGCGGGCGACGAGGGCCGCGTCGAGGTCGAAAGCGTGCGAGGCCGCGCGGTAGTTCGCGACCGCATGGCGGGGGCGGTCCGTGGGCAAAGCCAGCACGGGGTGCGTGTCGCCGAGCTGGGCGCGCCAGTAGGTCAGTTGCCGTTCGGCCTCGCCCGCGGCGAGCCAGTCGCGTTGCCACGCGGCGTAGTCGGCGTACTGGATCGCCGGTGCAGCGAGCGACGGCGCCTCGCCCCTCGCGTGCGCCGCATAGGCCACGCCGAACTCGTCGAGCAGCACCTGCAGCGAGGCGCCGTCGGACACGATGTGGTGCGTGACGATCGCAAGGATGTGCTGCGCGTCGCCAAGCTGTAGCCACGCGGCGCGCAGCACGGGGCCGGCCACGAGGTCGAAGGGCTCGGCCTGCAACGCGCGCGCCTGCGCGGCGGCGGCGCCTTCACGTTCGTCGGCCGGTAGCGCGCGCAGGTCGATGTGAGCCAGGGCCAGCGGCGCCGTCGGCAGCACCTGCTGGCCGACCGTGCCGTCGGCCGCGGTGCGGAACACGGTGCGCAGGCTTTCGTGGCGCGCGAGCAGGTCTTCGAGCGCCGCCTTCAGTGCGTCGGCATCCAGCACGCCCGACAGGCGCAGCGCCACGCCCACGTGGTAGGCGCTGTTCTGCGGATCGAGCTGCCAGAGGAACCACTGGCGCGCCTGCGCATGCGACAGCGCGAGCAGCCCCGTGCGGCGCTCGGCCGGCAGGGCCGGGATCGGCTGGTGCGCGCGGCGTTGGCCAAGCGCCCGCACGCGCCGCAGTTCGCGCGCGAGGTCGCCCAGGCGCGGCTGTTCGAACAGCGCACGCAATGGAAAGTCGATGTCCCAGCGCTCGCCAATGCGCGCGGCCACCTGCGTGGCGGCGAGCGAGTTGCCGCCGTGGGTGAAGAAGTGCGCGTCGCGCGCCAGCGGCCGTTCGGCGGGGCGGCGCAGCACCTCGTGCCAGATTGTGGCGAGGGCCCGCTCGACGTCGTCGAGTGCGGTTTCGGATGTGTCGACCTCGGGGGCGCTGCCGCCCAGCACGAACGCGCCGTGTGCGTAGATCGCATAGGCGTCCGCGGTGCGATCGATCCAGCCCTGGCGGCAGGCGCCGCGCTGCAGCTTGCCGCTCGTGGTCTTGGGCATGCCGCCGGGGTTGAGCAGCATCACGACCGACAGCGGCTCGCCGCACTGTTCGCTCACGGCCGCGCTCAGCGCCTCGACCAGCACCTCGGGCCGCACCAGCTTCTGGATGCTGCGCGACACCTCGGCCGCGAGGCCGATGCCTTCGCCCTCCGGCCCCTCGACCGCGAAGGCCGCGACGCGGCCCTTGCGCACGGCCTCGACCTCGCGCTCCACTTCGCGCTCGATGTCCTGCGGATACAGGTTGTGGCCGCGCACGATGACCATGTCCTTGATGCGGCCGGCCACGTAGAGCTGGCCGTCGTGCACGAAGCCCAGGTCGCCGGTGCGCAGCCAGCGTGTGCCGTCGTGCTCGACGAAGGTCTGCTGCGACACCTCGGGCTTGTTCCAGTAGCCGCTGCCCAGGCTCGGGCCCGAGGCCCAGATCTCGCCGACGCCGCCCTCGGCGCAGGCGGTCAGCGTGGCGGTGTCGACGATGCGCACCGCGTGGTGCGTGACGCTGCGGCCGCAGCCCACGAGCATGGCGCCTCCCTCGTCGCGCACCACGGCGCCTTGCGCCAGGCGTGCCTTGTCGAAGGCGTGCGCGACCATGCCGGCGCCGCGGTGTCCACCGGTGACGAACAGCGTCGATTCGGCCAGGCCGTAGCAGGGGTACACCGCCTCGGCCGGAAAGCCCGCGGGCGCGAAGCGTTGCTGGAACGACCACAGCGTGTCGGCGCGCACCGGCTCGGCGCCGGAGAACGCGAGACGCCAGGACGACAGGTCGAGCCTTTGCAGCTGCGCGTCGGACACGCGATCCAGGCACAGGCGGTAGGCGAAGTCGGGCCCGCCGCTGACCGTGGCGCGCAGCCGCGACACGGCTTCGAGCCAGCGCACGGGGCGCTCGAGGAAGTAGCGCGGAGACATCAGCGCCACCACGGCGCCACGGTGCATCGGCTGCAGCAGGCCGCCGATGAGGCCCATGTCGTGGTTCAGCGGCAGCCAGGTGACGAAGGTGTCGCTCGTGCAGACCGAGAGGCCCTCTTCGATCGCGCGCATGTTCGCCATCAGGTTGGCGTGCGTGACCATGACGCCCTTGGGCGCCGAGGTAGAGCCGGAGGTGTACTGCAGGAACGCGATGTCGGTGGCGGCCGGCGTGTGCGGGCGCCATGCATCGGCGCCGGCGGCGTCGATCTCGTCCACGGCGATGAGCGCGGCCTGCGCGAAGGCGTCGGCCACGCCCGCCATCGCGTCGCGGATGGCGGCGTGGGTCAGCACGCAACAGGCGCCCGCGTCGGCGGCGATGCCTTCGAGCTTGCCCAGGTGGCGCCTGCGCGTGGACTCGGGCGGGAACACCGGCACGGCGACGAGGCCCGCGTAGAGGCAGGCGAAGAAGCTCACGACGTAGTCGTCGCTGTTGTCCAACATGATCAGTGCGCGGCCACCGGGCGCGAAGGCCTGCTGCAGGTGCGCCGCGAGACCGCGCACGCGCGCGTCGAGGGCGCGGTAGCTGATGGGCGTGTCGAGTGCGGCGCCGTCGCGGTCGGTGATGGCGATCACTGCGATGTCGTCGGGGCGCTGCGCGGCGAGGCCACGCAGATGGGTCACGAAGTCCACGGGATGCATCGGGTTCACAGGGGTTGTTCCTTGGTGTGCCAGGCCAGCGCGGCGGCATAGCCCGGCGGCGCGGACAGCGCCATCGCTTCGATGCCGGCCCACGCGTGCACGGCGCAGTCGACGGCAAGCGCGCCGTGGGCGTCGGGGTGGATGCCGACGCTTTGCAGGTGTTCGGCCATGCCGACGCCGGCGGCTTTCAACACAGCTTCCTTGCCGACCCAGCGCCGGAAGAAGGCGCGTGGCAGGTCGGCGTCGCTGCGGATCTCGCGCTGTTCGCGCGCGGTGAAGGCCATGGCGAGCAGCGCATCGGCGTCGGCCATGAGGTCGCGCGCGCAGGCTTCGATGTCGACGCCCACGCAACGCACGCGCGCCGGATCGGCCAGCGCGATGAGCGCGTGGTCGCCGGCGTGCGAGATGTTGAAGAGGGGCGCGGCGCTGTCGCTGCCGGCTTCGACGAAGGGCTTGCCGTGCGCGTCGGCGCGCAACGGCACGTCCGCCGGATTGCAGGCGAGGTGTTGCGCGATCAGGCGGCGCACAGCGGCGCGGGTGTGGGCGAAGCGCACGCGGTCGGCGCGGCGGGCGAAGCGGCTGGCGCGTGCACGTTCGTCGGGCGTGAGGTCGGCCCAGGCATCGCCGTCCTCCGTCGCAAGGTCGAGGTCCAGGCGGTGCAACGCGATGCCCGGCGGCAACGGGTCATGCCAGGGCACGAGCCGCATCGACGCCTCCTGCCGCCATCACCGCCGGCGCGAGGTGCCGCGCCAGCGCGGCCAGCACGGGGGTCTCGTGCTGGCGGATGAAGAAGTGGCCGCCCTCGAACCAGTCGAGCGTGAAGCGCGCGTGCGCGGTCTCGGCGGCCCAGGCCTGCATGCGCCACGGCGCGATGTCGTCCTGGCGGCCGGCCAGCACATGCAGCGGCACGGGCAGCGACGCAGGGTCGGCGTGCACGAAGCTGCGGCACAGGCGGTAGTCGGCGCCGAGGGTGTCGAGCGTCATGCGCAGCAGCTCGGGGCTGCCGAAGAGTTCGTCGGGCGTGCCGCCCTGCTTGCGCAGGTCGGCGATGAGGGCCGCGTCGTCGGTGATGTCGAGAAAGCGGTCGGGGTCGCGCTGCGACGGTGCTGCGCTGCCGGAGACGATCAGCGCACTCGGCAACGGCCGGTGCTGCTGCCGCTGGTGCTGCGCCATGCCCCAGGCCAGCAGTGCGCCCATGCTGTGGCCGAAGAGCGCGTAGCGACCGCGCAGCACGCCTTCATGCTCGGCGCACAGCTGCGCGACCATGCGGTCGAAGTCGTCGACGAAGCGTTCGCCCAGGCGCCCGCCGCGGCCCGGCAGCTCGACCGGCACGACCTCGATCCAGCGCGGCAGCGCACGCCGCCAGCGCAGGTACATGGTGGCGCTGGCGCCCGCGCAGGGCAGGCACAGCAGGGGCAGCGAGGCCTGCATGTGGGTCAGGCGGAGGCGTTGTCAGGTTGCTGCTGAGCGGCCATCCAGTCGCGCAGCGACTTGGGGCGCATGTCGGTCCACTGGGCTTCGACGTAGTCGAGCACGGTCTTCTTGTCGCCCTTGACGCCGTCGACGGCGGTCCAGCCGCCAGGCACGGCCTTCCAGTGCGGCCAGATGGAGTACTGCGCTTCGTGGTTGACGAGCACGATGAAGGTCTCGTCCTCGCGGTCGAAACAGCTGGTAGACATGGGCGGTCCTCTTGGTAAGTGCAATGACGGGCAGGGTTTGCCCTTGCGATACAAGACGCGCCGCGAGGCTGGGTGTTTAGTCCCGCATGCATCCAGACCGTGCACGGCTGCGCCGCGGCGAGGGCCGCTGCAGGAGCTGCGAAAAAAAGAGGGAGCGGGCTAGCGGGCCGCGTCTTCGGCGTCCGGCGAAGGGACGTCGTGCGCGGGCGGCACCAGGCCGACGAGCTGCCAGAGGCGGGCCGCCTCGGCATAGGTCTGGCGATGGGCGGGATCGGCGGCGAGCCAGTGCGCGAGCTCGGCGCTCGCGGCGGCGTCGAGCGCGCCTTCGCCGGCGTCCTGGCGGCGAACCCACGCCCAGGCGGTCTGCCAGGTGGGGTCGCTTTGCGTGTCGTTGGGGCTGCTCATCGGCGGCCATCGTAGCGCCGATGCGGTGCGTCGGAAAACTCAGGCGGCCTGCACGAGGTAGCGGCAGCTTTCGAGCGCGGCGTCGGCGTCCTTGATCATGAAGTTCACGAGCGTGGCGGAGCAGCCCAGGCGCGTGGCGATCTCGCGCTGGGTCAGGCCACCGAGGCGGTTGAGTTCGAACGCGAGGCGGGTGCGTGGCGGCAAGGCCTCGAGCACGCGGTCGATGGCCACCAGCGCCTGCCGGCCGCCGAGCACGCGGTCGGGTGCGTCGTTGCTGCTGGGCGGGCTCACGAGTTCGACGTCGTCGCAGTAGGTGCGGTAGCTGGCCTCCACGGAATGGTGGCGGTGGTAGTCGACCGCCACGTTGCGCACCACCTGGCAGCAATAGCCGAGCGGCTTGCGGACATCGCGCACCGAAGCGCCGTCGGCGAGCTTCAGGTAGGCGTCCTGCAGCACTTCGTCTGCGAGGTCAGCGGTGCGGACGATCTTTTGCGCGACGCGCTGGAGCTGGGCACGGTTCGCGATGAAGACCTCCCCCAGCGTGGGCGCGGACGGGGAAAGCGACAGATCCATGGGTACTCCTGAAGTGTTCAAGGGCAAAGATGCAAATAAGAACTATTACCATTTGATGACGCAAGACGGCCCTGTTTTTCCCGGTGGCGCCTTCTCGTCTCTCTCCTTGTCTAGACGTGCGAGCCGCCGAAACCGAGACACCTAAAATTCCGCCCCTTACATCGCACCCGTACCCATGAACATCGTCGTCAACGAAGAACTCAAAGCCTATATCGATCCCTTGACGCCGGAGGAGTACGAAGCCCTCGAACGCAGCATCCTCACCGAAGGCTGCCGCGACGCGCTGGTGCTGTGGGGCGACGTGCTGGTGGACGGCCACAACCGCTACGGCATCTGCCAGAAGCACGGCCTGCCCTTCCAGACCGTGCAGAACACGCGCTTCAAGACGCTGCAGGACGTGCACCTGTGGATGATCGACCAGCACCTGGGCCGCCGCAGCATCTCGGACTACCTGCGCGGCGTGCTGGCGCTGCGCAAGAAGGACATCGTGGACGAGCGTCGCGCCCGCAGCAGCGCCGCCGCGCCGATCACCCCGACCACGGCGGACGACCCGCCCTTCGACGTCGACGACGCGCCCGCTTCGACCTCCACTCCCGCTTCCGACGAGGCCCTGCCGCCGCCCGTGCCGCTGAACAGCCGCGAGGCCATCGCCCGCGCCGCGCGCCTGAGCAGCAGCCAGGTCGTGATGATCGAGAAGATCCAGAAGCAGGCCGCGCCCGAACTGGTGGCGGCCGTGAAGTCGGGCGTGATCTCGATCAACACGGCCGCGGCCGTCGCCTCGCTGCCCGCCGAAGAGCAGGTGTCGGCCGCCAACGCCGGCAAGGATGAGCTGAAGCAGGCCGCCAAGCGCGTGCGCGAGGCCAAGCGCAAGCCGCGCGAGGCCGCGCCCGAAACCGAAGAAGGCGCCGAACCGGCGGCGCTCGACGCCGTGCAGCAACTGCAACAGCGCGTGGCCGAGCTCACGGCCGAGAACGCGGACCTGCGCCGGCAAGTGGCCGAGCTGCAGGCGCAACTGGCGCACTGACGCCCCGGCGGGCTCCCTTCCCCTCGCCCGCCGCTTTCACCGCCCCTCCCTGAAACCTCGCGCGCCGCGCTGCGGCACGCGAGGCTTTGTCGCGTCCGCGACCCACTGAAAACAGTTGTTCGTAATCTTGTGTTTTTATTTGCAACAAGTGTTATATTTTTGACGCCACCTCCAAACAAACACTTTAGTTCTCCCAGCCAGCGTTGCGATCGGCGTCTCCGTCCAACTTCTTACAGTGAGTGCTTAAGTTGCAAAAAGAACGGCGATGCCGCCTCCAATCGGTGTTTTCGATGCGGTTGAACGCAACATCCCACAGCGGCCGGCCGATGGGCACGGTGGTGCGGAGGCTGCATGACGGCCGTTAACACCGTTCCCAAAAGTCAACGCGCCCTGCTGAGCTACAGCGTCGAAGGGCTGCCGCACCGCGAAGAAGTGCTGCTCAAGTCGCTGATCCGGCTGCTCGACCACCGCACGCACCAGAACTGGTCGTGGAAGGCCGAACAGGCCGACCTGCGGGTCGTCGGCGAACAGGTCGCCCTCGCCGCCGCCTCGCCCCAACCGGCGGTGCCCACGCTGACCGTCGCCCATGCCGACCCGCAACGCGGCCCTTTCCTGGCCCTGCCGCTGCACACCGATGCGCTGGAAGTGGTGCTCAACCGCCTCGGCGCGATGGTCGTCCACGCCCGCGGCCTGGGGCTGGCCATGACCGAGGTGCCGATCGGCGAGCACGAAGAGTTCCGCATGCTGCGCTGGCCGCCCGCGGCGGTGCTCGAGGCGCCGATCCGCCTGCGGCTGGCCACGCTGATGTCCAACCGGCCGGCGTCGGTGCTGTCGCTGCAGCAGCGCTCGCCCGCCACGCGCCAGGAGTGCGCGGACTTCCTGGCCGACCTGCAGCGCGCCGGCCTGCTCGAACGCGCCGCGCCACCCGGCGCGCTGGTGGCGGCCTCGGCCCCCGACAGCGTCTTTCCCGACAGCCGCTTCCCGGCACCCGCCCGCGACACCGTGCAGCCCGGCCTGCTCGCACGCATCAGGAACCGACTCGGCTTGCTGCCGTCAGGCCCTCAATGACCGTAGAACACAAGATCCTCTTCACCGGCACCATGGGCGCCGGCAAAACCACGGCCATCGCCGGCGTGAGCGAGATCCCGCCCGTGAGCACCGATGTGCGCAACAGCGACACCTCGGTCGCCAAGGCCACCACCACGGTCGGCCTGGACTACGGCGAACTCACGCTCGACAACGGCGAGAAGCTGCGCCTGTACGGCACGCCCGGCCAGATGCGCTTCGACTTCATGTGGCGCATCCTGGGGCGCGGCGCGCTCGGCGTGGTGATCCTGGTGGACAACAGCCGCCCCGATCCGCTGGCCGACCTGGACATCTACCTGGACGGCTTCGCCGAGCTCATCGCGCAGACCGCCTGCGTGGTGGCGGTGGGCCGCATGGAAACGCACCCGAGCCCCGGCATCGACGCCTACGCCCGCCGCATGGAGGCCAAGGGCGTCGTGTGCCCGGTGCTGCCGGCCAACGTCACCGATGCGCAGCAGGTCGTGCAGCTGCTGGAACTGCTTCTGCTCCAGCTCGAGGTCTGAACGCAGGACGCCCCCTCTTTTTCTCCTTTTCCTTCCATTCAGGCAGCAATGAACATCACTCCAAGAATCAGGCTTGCAGCGGAATCGGCCATCGACACCCTGATGCGGGAAATCAAGGGCGTGAAGGCCGTGGTGATCTCGACCGAAGACGGCCTGGAGCTGGCCGCGCGCGTCGAGAACACCGCGCAGGTCGCGCGCCTGTCGGCCATCGCCAGTTCGCTGGCCGCGCTGGGCGCCGTGGCCGGCGAGGAAAGCCAGCTGGGCCACTGCGACAACGTGGCGATCGAGGCCACGCACGGCCACATCCTGATGCTGCAGGCACGGCATCCCGAGATGACGCTGATCGTGAGCGTGGTCACCAGCCGCGAAGCCATCATCGGCCAGGTCCTGTACTTCGCGAAACAGGCAACGCAGCTGCTGCAGCACGCCTGACGCCGGGCATCGGCGCACCACACCCATTCGACACCGGCAGCCACCCATCCCCTTCGCCCGGGTGGCCGCCGACTTTCAGGGGCGAGGACTAGGAAAGATTTCGATGGCAAATATCAAGCAATCCATGGACGACCTGATGACCTGCGACGGCGCCCTGTGCGCAGCGCTGGTCGATTCGAGCAGCGGCATGATCCTGGGCCAGATCGGCTCGGGCGTCGATCTCGAGGTGGCCGCCGCCGGCAACACCGAAGTGGTCCGCGCCAAGCTGCGCACCATGCGCGACCTCGGCCTGAACGACAACATCGAAGACATGCTGATCACGCTCGGCAAGCAGTACCACATCATCCGCCCGATGCAGAAGAAGGAAGGCCTGTTCGTCTACCTGGTGCTGGACAAGACCAAGTCGAACCTGGCCATGGCGCGCCGCAAGACGCTCGACGTCGAACAAGGCATGACGGTCTGAGAAGCCCGCCGCGTCCCGCGCGGCAGCTTCGCCGCGCGGACGCATCAGGCGCGCATCAAGCGCGCGTCAGCAGCGTGTTCGACGGCAGCGTCTCGTCGAGCAGCTTGCGCGCCGTTTCCACGCCCGCCACCGGCAGCAGCGCCGCGTCGAGCAGGCCCACCTGCACCAGCACGCTCGCCTGGTCCCAGTAGATGTGCTCGTGGTAGAGCTTGTCGCCGCGGAACTTGATGACCGCGAGCAGCGGAATCTCCACGCGCTTTCCGGTGGGCGCCACGCCGGGCAGCATCCACGGGATCTCGGTGGTGTGGGTGAAGCAGAACAGCATCTCGTCGACCACCTGCGTCGCGCCCACGGTGCGCGAGATCGGCACCAGCGAGGTGTCGGGCGGGTTGCTGTTGACGAAGTGGTTCGTATAGAACGCGTGCAGGTTCTTGTAGCCCACGCCGCCGGTCATGGTCGGGATGTGGTTGACGTAGGGCTCGGCCACCATGGTGCCCATGGTGTCGTCGACATTGCGGGTGCCGAACTCGTACTCGCAGTGCTTGTCCCACAGCGCCGCCAGGTCGTAGTTCGGGCCGATGGCCGACTTCAGCGCGGCCACGCTGCGCTCGTGCGCCATGAGCGCCGAGGCGCGGTGGAAGTGCTCGCCGCCCACACGTGCGAAGGCGTGGTCGACGCCGGGGTACACATGCACCTCGACGTTCGGCCGGCCGCGCAGCGTCTGCACGATGCGGTCGCGCGCCTCGGGCGGGCAGAAGCCGTCGAGCTCGGCCACGTGCAGCGCGAGCTTGCAGCGGATGCGGTCGGCCTCGTCGAGCGCGGCGTCGATGCCCACGCCGTAGTAGCCCACGGCCACGTCCGCGTCGGTGCGGCAGGCCGCCAGGTAGGCGAGCTTGCCGCCCAGGCAGAAGCCGAGCACGCCGACCTTGCCGCCGGGCACCTCGGGGCGCTGGCGCAGCGCGGTGATGGCGGCCTGCATGTCCTGCATGCCGAGCGCTTCGTCGAAGCCCTGGTACAGCGCGAAGGCGCGCTGCCAGTCGTCGGGCGTGTAGCCCAGCTGCACGTCGGGCTGCTGGCGCCAGAACAGGTCGGGCACGAGCACCACGTAGCCTTCCTCGGCGTAGTAGTCGGCCACGTCGCGCATGGTCTTGTTGACGCCGAAGATTTCCTGCGCGAGCACCAGGCCCGGGCCGGTGCCGCCGCGCGGCAGGGCCAGGTAGGCGCCGAAGCTGCCGCTGCCGTCGGTGGTCTGGATGCGGATGTCTTGCGACGACGATGGGGATGCCTTGTTCTGCATGGGTGTGTGACTCCGTTCAATGCTCAAAGGTGGACGTGGGGAACCAGGGGCTCACTGTACGCATTCCGGATGGCGCGTCGTGACCTGGTAGTAGCCCGAGTGAAAAACCAGCGGCTCGCCGTCGAAGCGTTCGTAGCCTTCGACCTCGCCGATGAAGATCAGGTGGTCGCCGCCGTCGTACTGGCGCACGTTGCGGCACACGAAGCGCGCGAGCACGCCGTTGAGCAGCGGCACGCCGGCCGTGCCTTCGCAGCAGTCGACGCCGCCGAACTTGTCGGCCTGCGGCGTCGAGAACTGGCGCGACAAATGATGCTGCAGCGCGGCCAGCACGTTGATCGCGAAGTGGCTCGCGCCGGTGAAGTCGGCCACGCTGGGCGCCTGCCGCGCCAGGCTCCACAGCACCAGCGGCGGATCGAGCGACACCGACGAGAACGAGTTGGCCGTCATGCCCACGCGGCGCCCGTCGAGTGCGCGCGTGGTGATCACGGTGACGCCGGTGCTGAACTGGCCGAGCGCCTTGCGGAAGTCGCGCCGGTCGAAGCGATCGACCGCGGCCTCGCGCGCCTTGGCTTCGAGAAAGCGATCGGCCTCGGCCGCATCGAACCACCAGGGCGCGAAGTTGCGCGGGTCGTCGAAGCCGTTGACCACCGCGCTCGCCACGGCCGGCCTGTGCGTGGCGCTCTGCAGCAGCTTCTGCAGGTGCGGCGCGGGCGGCGTGAGCAGGCTGTGCGTCCAGTCGGTGGCCCAGCGGGCGTAGCCCTCCCAGTAGCGGTCGAAGGTCTGCTGCATCCACGCGGCGTCGAAGGGCGCGTCGCCATGTTCGAGGATGCGCTTGAGGTAGATGTCGGCCGCCTTGGCCGCGTTGTTCGAGCCCTGCCCCGTGATCGGGTCGTTGAGCACCACCGCGTCGGCGAGCCCCAGCACCTGCCGCCCCGAGGGCAGCGTGGCGACCGGGTGACGCACCACGGGCGTGACGCGGCCACGCAGCACGCCGTGGTCGTCGGTGAGCTCGATGTGTTCGCAGCGCTCGGCCTCCCACGGCAGGAAGGTGGACAGGATCTGCTTGCTGCGCGCCAGGTGCTCCTGCGGCGTCTTCACGTCGTCCCAGCAGTCCATGGGGCCGCCGGGCACGCCCTCGAACACCATGATCTCGCACGGGCCGCTGGTGGTGAGCGCGGGGAACACGAAGTATTCGCCGACTCCCGGAATGAGGTTGAAGCTCACGGCCGCGAACGGTTCGCGCGGGCGCATGCCCTTCACGTAGGTGAGCGCCAGCGCGCGCTGCGGCGCGTCGAACGGCGAGCGCGCCGCGTCGCGCGGGAACAGCGCCGAGATCTCGCCCTTGCCGCTCGCGACGACCACGAGATCGTGCGTGCGCGCGCATTCTTCCAGCGTGTCGATGTCGGCGTCCTGATGCACGAGGCGGCCGCCGCGCGCTTCGAACAGCTGCATCCACGCAGAGATCTTCAGGCGCTGGTCGACCGACTGCGCGGGGCCGTCGAGCCTGGCCTCCCACGCGATGGCGCGCTGGCCTTCGGGGCTGCGCACCGACATGCCGATGCCCTCGACCACCGGGCAGGTGTCGGCCCAGCTGTCGAGCCCCAGTTCGCGCTCGGTCTGCAGCGCGGTCTCGAACATGCACTGGCTGGACATCACCGGCCCGTCGAAGATCTCCTGCGCCGTGCGGTTCGCATACACCGTCACGGCGTACCCCCGGGCCCGCAGGCCCAGCGCGAGCTGCATGCCGGACTGGCCGGCGCCGACGATGGCCACGCGTCGTGTCATGGGCTGGCTCCGCCTACGCAGCTGCCGCGGCAGCCGCGCAGGTGTCGAGGTAGCGGTCGGCCTCCTGCGGGTCGGCGAACCACGGGAAGAAGGTGCGCGGATCGTCGAAGCCGTTGGCGATGGCGCTGGCCATCGGCGCCACCGCGCCGGCGCTGCCGAGCAGCTTGAGCACGTGCGGCGGCGGCGGTGCGAGCAGCATGTTGGTCCAGCGCGTGACCCACTGCGCGTAGCCGAACCAGTAGCGGTCGAAGGTCTGCTGCATCCACGGCGCATCGGCCGCGCCCTCGCCGCGCGCCAGGATGCTCTTCAGGTACGTGTCGGCGCACTTGGCCGCGTTGTTCGAGCCCTGCCCCGTGATCGGATCGTTGAGCACCACCACGTCGGCCAGGCCGAGCACCTTGCGGCCCGAGGGCAGCGTGGCGATGGGCTTGCGCACGGTGGGCGCGAAGCGGCCGGCGAGGATGCCGTTGTCGTCGGTGAGTTCGATGTCGGCGCAGCGCTCGGCCTCCCAGGGCGTGAAGGTGTCGAGGATCCACTTGCTGCGCGCCAGGTGCTCCTGCGGCGTCTTCACGTCGGTCCAGCAGTCCATCGGGCCGCCGGGCACGCCTTCGAACACCATGATCTCGCACGGGCCCGTGGTGGTGAGCGCCGGGAACACGAAGTACTCGCCCACGCCCGGAATCAGGTTGAAGCACACGGCCGAGTACGGCGTGCGCGGGCGCATGCCCTTCACGTAGGTGAGCGCCAGTGCGCGCTGCGGCTGGTCGTAGGTCGACTTGGCGGCGTCGCGCTCGAAGAGCTTGGAGATCTCGCCCTTGCCGCTGGCCACCAGCGTGAGGTCGTGGCTGCGGGTGCAGGCTTCGAGGTCGTCAATGCCCGCGTCCTTGAAGACCAGCTCGCCGCCCTTCTGCTGGAACAGCGCCATCCAGGCCGGCACCTTCACGCGCTGGTCGACCGACTGCGCGCTCGAGTTCAGCCGCGCCGCCCATTCGATGGCCTTGGCGCCCTTCTGCTCGGGGTGCGGCACGGCGAAGCCGATGCCGTCCACCGTGGGGCAGTCGCTGGCCCAATGGTCGAGCCCGAGGTCGCGCTCGACCTGCAGCGCGGTGTGGAACATGCACTGGCTCGACATGACCTTGCCGTGGCGGATCTCGTCCGCCGTGCGGTTGCTGTACATGGTGACCTCGTAGCCTGCGTCCAGCAGGCCCAGTCCCAGTTGCAGACCCGACTGGCCTGCGCCGACGATGGCGATTCGCTTCATGGCTTGCTCCTTCTTTCGTTGTCTCGTGGGGGTGTTGTTGTGGATGCCGATCAGGGTTCCATCAGGCGGGGAATGGCCGGCACGGCCTGCTCCGGGCCCATGGCGGAGTAGCCGCCGTCCACCGCGTAGTCGGCGCCGGTGACGAAGCTCGCGTGCTCGGAGCACAGGAACAGCACCACCTGCGCCACCTCGTCGGGATCGCCGACGCGCCCCAGCAGGTGGTAGGGCGCGGCCACGCGGTCGGTGCGCGCGCGGTCGCCGCCGGTCAGCTGGTCCATCACCGCCGACCAGGTCCAGCCTGGCGAGACGCTGTTCACGCGGATGCGGTCGGGTGCGAGGTCCATCGCCATGTTGCGCGTGAGCTGCGCCATCGCGGCCTTGCTCACGGGGTAGAGCCAGCGCCCGGTCTGCGCCACGCGCGAGGAGATGCTGGTGAAGTTGACCACCGCCCCGCCGCCGGCCGCCACCATGTGCGGGTGCACCGCCTGCAGCATGGCCACGGCGCTGGCCACGTTCACGTTGAACGAGGTGAGCCAGTCGGCGCGCGGCGACTTGAAGCCGTCGTCCACGTACGAGCACGCCAGGTTCACCAGAAAGTGCACGCCGCCGTGGCGGGCGGCGGCCTCGTCGACGCAGGCTTTCACCTGCGCGTCGTCGGTGATGTCGGTGCGCACGAAGCGCACCCCGGCGCCCAGCGCGTCGGCCAGCGGCTGGCCCTTGTCGGCGTCGATGTCGGCGATGACCACCTTCACGCCCGCCGCGTGGAAGGCGCGCACCACGCCGGCGCCTATCAATGTCGAACCACCCGTGACGATGGCGCTTTTGCCTTCGAGTCCCTTGAACATGACGCTTGCTCTCCTCGGTTGAATCGCCGGTTCGGCGAATGGGCCAAAGGTAGAGCGCAAGGCCTCGCCGGCCGATCCGGAAAACGCAGGCGCTGTCCCTGCCGCGCAGGTTTTTTCGGGGGTTCCAAGGGACGGCCCGAATTGTGGGCTGGAAGGCTTTTTGCTACGGTCAGCCCGCTTCCCTATGGAAACCGCCACCGCCCCCCGGCTGCCGCTGCAGCGTTACCGTTTGTTCGAGAGCCACGACATGGACGAGGCGCGCGAGAGCGTGGCCCGCGTGTTCTGCCCCCACGGCCTCACGATGCTGCGCCCGCGCACCGAACTGGACGCCTGCCACCACAGCGCGCGGCTGCACCGCGACGTGAGCCTCAATTACGTGCAGTACGGCCCCGGCGTGCAGATCGACCCGGGCTACCTGCAAGACTTCTTCCTGTTGCAGATTCCGTTGCGCGGCGGCGCCGACATCCGCTGCGGCGGCCAGCAGGTCGAGGCCACGCCGCGCGTCGCCTCGCTGCCCTCGCCCACCGAGCTGCTGTCGATGCGCTGGGCCGACGACAGCCCGCACCTGATCGTGCGCATCGCGCGCGCGGCGCTGCTGTCGCGGCTCGAGGCGCTGCTGCAGGCGCCCGTGCGACAGCACCTGGTGTTCGACCTCGGCGTGCCGCTGGACAACCCCGCGCTCGCGCCGCTGGTGCATTTCATCGACTACCTGCGGCTCACGCTCGACGCCGGCAATGCGCTGCAAGGCGGCGGGCGCCTGGCCGAACACGCCGAGGAATACCTGATGTCGAGCCTGCTCATGTCGGCCGGCCACAACCACTCGCGCGCGCTCGCCGGCGACGCGCAGCGCCACCTGCTGCCGCGCGCGGTGCGCAAGGCGCAGGAGTTCATGGCCGCGCACGCCGAGCAGCCGCTGTCGCTGGCCGACGTGTGCCGCGAGGCCGGCTGCAGCGCGCGCGCCCTGCAGCTCGCGTTCCGCCAGCATGCGGGCCAGGGACCGATGGAGTTCCTGCGCGAGCTGCGGCTGGACCGGGTTCGCGCCGAGCTGCAGGCCGCGGCCACGCAGACAGGCGTGCGCGACGTGGCACAGAAGTACGGGTTCCTGCACCTGGGCCATTTCGCGGCCCAGTACCGCGCGCGCTTCGGCGAGCGGCCGTCGGACACCCGCGCGCGCCACGCACCGGCGGAACACTGACCCGGCGTCGGGCTCAGGCCCGGTCGCGGTGATCGGCTTCGCCGTGCTTCCAGTAGCCCTTGGCGGTCAGGCGCGTGCGCGCCAGGCCCTGGTCGTTCAGGAAATGGGCGCGCAACGTGCGCACCACGCCCGACTCGCCCGCCAGCCAGATGTAACCCGGCCCCGCCGGCTGCGGCCGGTGCATCAGCTGTTGTTGAAGCGCCAGCCCCGGCTCGGCCGGATCGCCGGTGAGCCAGCAGGTGCGCAACACAGCCTGGCTGCGGATCTCCTGCACATCGGCCGCCGTGGGCACTTCGACATAGGTCTTGAGGCGGATCTCCGGCCCGAGGCTCGCGGCAATCGACTGGATCGCAGGCAGCGCGGTCGCGTCGCCGGCCAGCATCACCCAGCGCGCGTCGTCCGGGAGCGCAAAACCGCCGTCGCGCGGCCCGGCGAAGCCGATGCTCTCACCGGGCTGCGCCCGTGCCGCCCAGGCCGAAGCGGGGCCTTCGTGGCCGCTGTCGCCGTGCAGCACGAAGTCCAGCTCGAGCGTGGCGGCGACGCGGTCGATGCGGCGAATGGTGTAGGCGCGCCCTTCGCCGCCGGGCACGAACACCTTCACCCAGGCGCCGGGTTGGTCGGCCGCCGCGTGGCGCAAGAAAGCGGCGACGTCCGGGCCGCCGAGGGTGATGCGGCGCATGTGCGGCGTCACGAGGCGGCACTGGAGGACATGGGCTTCCAGCCGCGTGCCCCGTTCGGGTGGGACCGCGGCGATTGGCTGCAGGAGCGGGAAGGCGGAAGGCAACGCACGCGGCGCGTGGGCCTCGGAGGCATTGGCTGTCATGGTGTGTGTATCGATTCGGATGTTGCGAACTCTTGAATGCGAGCATTTGCTCGGTTCTTCTTAGAATACGAGCCTTCACTCGCATTGAAAACTCGCATTCGGAACACCCGATGAAATCCCTTCCCCAGCCAAGAAAGGCGCCGCGCCAGGCGCGCTCCCAGCAGATGGTCGAGGTCATTCTGGAAGCCACGGCTCGCGTTCTGGGAGAACGCGGCTATGCCGGCACCAACACCAACGTGGTGGCCGAACGCGCCGGCGTGAGCGTGGGCTCGCTCTACCAGTACTTCCCGAACAAGGACTCGCTGATCACGGCGCTGCACGAGCGGCACGCGGGTCAGATGTACGCGGTGATCGACGAGGTGCTGGCCGCCTCGCGTGCGCGCAGCCTGCGCGGGCGCGTGCAGGCCATGGTGCGCGCGCTGCTCGCGGCGCATGCGCTCTACCCGGCGCTGCATCGCGTGCTCGAAAAGGAATTTCCCTTCTTCGATGCGCCGCGCGAAGAGAGTGCGGCCGATCACGACATCTTCCGGCGCGTGCGGCAGCTGCTGGACGAGCACCGCCCCGAACTCGCGCCGCGCAACCTCGACCTCGCCACCTGGGTGGTGCTGCAGATCATGGAGACGCTGGTGCATGCGGCCGTCATCGAGCCGCCCGCGCAGTTCGAGCCAGCCGCGCTCGAGGCCTCGATCGTCGATGCGCTCATGGGCTATCTCTGCGGCCCGGCCGGGCGCTAGACAGTGGGATCTCATGCGTGAACCTCCAGGAAGACGGGGACAGACACGGAAAAACGTCCCCTCCTGCGCATGACAAATGAAAAGGAAAAATGGGAAGCCCAACCGCGCACGCCCTGCACCGCGCGACTCCAATCTGGCAAAGGTTGTGCGGGTACTGAACAGATTCGGCCGCATCCGGCCTAGACTCCCCGCCATGAACGCCCTGCCCTTCCTCCACACCTTGACGTCCCGCCCCGGCGGTTGCACGCCTGCGTGGGCGCGGATGACAGCGGCGGCCCAGCAGACGCCCGCACATTCCTGAGCCCGGCGGTCCGCCTCTTTCCCCCTCTCTCTTTTCAGCGCAAACCATCGACCGCCGGGCACCTGCCCCGCGCGGCTGCGCCCCCGTCATCCGGGGTCGCGTTCGACTGGAGTGCGTCATGCATCATCATCAGGTTCAGCGGGAGCACGCCCTTCCCGGAGGCGGCGTCGCATCCAGCACGCCGTCCTTTCAATCCATCCTCGCCGTCACCGACCTGACGGCGCGCGGCAACCGCGCGGTCGAACGCGCCGCCCTGCTCGCGGCCGAACACGGCGCGCTGCTGAAGCTCGTGTACGCGCCCGCGGACCTCGCGCCGCTCGCGCACGCCGAGGCGGCCACCGCCCTCGCGGGGCTGGCCCGCGCCATGGCCTCGCGCTTCGATGTGCTGGTCAAGCAGGTCGCGGGACCGGGCGGCGGCCTTGCACAGATCGTGGACGAGGCGCGCTACGTCGACCTCGTGGTGCTGAGCCACGAACGCGACCGCTCGCCCGCCGCCTTCTTCACCGGCCAACCCGTGGAGCGCCTGCTGCGGCAGCTGCGCTGCCCGGTGCTCGTGACGCGGCTCGACACGCGCCTGCGCTACAGCCGCATCCTCGTGGCCGTCGACTTCACGCCCGCCTCGCGCGAGCTCGTGAGCCTGGCCCACGGACTGGACCCCCACGCCGCGCTGGAGCTGTTCCACGCGCTCAACACGATGCACGAGAGCAAGCTGCGCTACGCCGAGGTGTCCGAGCACGCCATCAAGACCTACCGCCACGACAGCATGCGGCAGGCGCGCGAGCGGCTGTTCTCGCTCACCGACTCGTCGAGCGCGCGGCGCAACCGCGTGCTGTCGGCCATCGGCCGCGGCGACCCGGCGCGGCAGGCCACGGTGCAGCAGCAGCACGCGCGCGCCGAGCTGCTGGTGGTCGGCAAGCGCCGCGCCCATCCGCTGGCCGACTTCCTGTTCGGCAGCGTGGCGCAGCGCGTGCTGTGCTGGGCCACGGGCGACGTGCTGGTCGTGCCCGCCGACCGCCGTGCCGACACCCCGTCGCTCGTCATTTCGAGGAAGCTGCAAGATGTTCGCTGAAGACCCGCTCACCAAGTACCCGCTGCGCCAGTCGCTGCTGCCCGGCGCCGAAGGCCTGGCCGTCTTCGCCCAGCGCGGGCCGGTCGACTGGCTTTCGCGCCCCGACCAGTACGTGTTCATCTGCGAAGGACGCGGCGGCCGGATCTACGCGGCGAACGAGGCCGCGCTCGAAGAGGCCCAGCAGCTGATCCGGGACGCGCACGGCGACCAGGTCGTCTCGCGCGAACCCGAGATCCACACCTTCGTCGATCCCGCGCTCGACGCGGTGGTCGAGCCGATCATGTTCCTGCGCCTGAAGAGCCCGCGCGCCTACGCCACCGTGCTGCGCGACGAGCTCGACCGGCGCCGCGCGGACGTGAAGGAAGAAGACCTGCAGCGCCACGACGTCGTGATCCGCGCCGAGGTGCGGCTGGCCGACCTCATGGGCTACGCGAAGTCGGCGCTGGCGATGTCGAACGGCTCGGCGGTGATCTGGAACTGGCTGCTGCGCTACGGGATGGCCTGAGGGCTGCGGCCGGGCGCCTTCTCCTCCCACAAACCCGGTAGCCGGATTTCGGCCGGCGCGGCTAGATTTGCGGCATGGCCGACAACCCGCTGTTCCTCTTCTTCACGATGACCGAGAAATTCTCGGACCACCTGAACGCGACCGGTGCCTATCCGGAGAAGTTCGTGCTGAACCTTGCGCAGCACGACACCTACCTGCGCGACGTGGCGCTCTTCAACGCGGGCCGCCAGCGCCCCCTGGACCCGGCCTTGCACATGGGCATCCGCATCGAGATCGATGCGGCCTCGCCGGGCGTGATGGTGGCCTCCGACGGCACGCAGGTCCTGCTGCTGGGGTAGCGCTGCGCTTGAGTTTCCGCAGCCGGGGAAGGCGCGGATCGGTCAATGACCGGACAGGGCGCCCGATCAAAACCGGCGCACCGCCAGGCAAAGGCGGCTGACGAGATCCTCCGCAGAATCGGACTCCCCTCGGAGCGACGCGCATCGCCAAGCGTCGATCGAAGTCCAAATGAATCTGAATCTGGGAACTGCTGCGTTCTTCACGGCGCTGGCGGAGTTTGTCCTTGCCGCCGGCATGCTTGCGCTGTGGGCGAAGGGACGCGCGCGCTATTTGCTGGTCTGGGGCGTCGGCTTCCTTGTCTTCGGGATCGGCGCTTTGCTGCTCATCCTGCGGGACAGGATCCCCGACTTCTTCTCCATCCTCCTCGGGAATTTCCTCACGACACTGAGTTCGGTCCTGTTCTACGTGGGCATCTGCCTGTTCTTCGATCGGCGCCACGCGTGGCTGCCCTGGATGGCAGGAGTGTTGGGTCTTGAAGTGGCCTTGCTGGCCTGCTTCTCCTATGTCACGTACGACACCTCGGCGCGTGTCTACGTGTACGGCGCGGCCCAGTCGGTGATCGCCCTGATGACCCTTCAGGCACTGTGCACGATGGGTCGTGGGCGCGGGGGAAACAGCAACCCCGAAGTGGTCGTCGTCGCCTTGCTGGCGTTGCTGGTTCATGGTGCACGCCTGGTCGGCACGCCCTTCTTTCCCGTGCCACAGGATTTTCTGGCGTCGGGCAATTTCCAGACCCTGTTGGCCTTCGGCTTGAAGTTGACCCACATCGGCTACGCGCTCGCGTTCGGCAACATGCACGCCGCCGCCTTGCATGCCGATCTGCGCGCGGCCCTTGCCCACATCGAGGCCAAGGCCCATCAGAAAGTCGAGATCCTGGGCTACATCGGCCACGACTTGCGCGCACCGCTTGCGACGATCGGCGGGTACGCGTCTCTCCTGCTCGCCGATGCGCACGACACGCAGCGCAAGCATCTGCTGACCATCCAGCGCAGCGTCAAGTACCAGCTCCACCTGATCGACGAACTGCTGGAGTACGCCAAGGCAGAGCTGCAACCGCTGACGGTCCACCCCGTCACCACCGACCTGCCGCGCCTGCTGGACGACATTTCCGACTACGCCGTCGCCCTGTGCGCGCAGCGCAACAACCGCTTTCGCTACCGCCCTTCCGAGCGAATGCCCCGAGAGATCGGCCTGGACGGAAAGCGCATGCAGCAGGTGCTGCTGAACCTGCTGTCCAACGCCGCCAAGTTCACGCGCGACGGCGTGGTGACCTTGTCGGTCACGGCCCGGCCCGAGGGGCGCGCCTGTGTCTTGAGCTTCGCGGTCAGTGACACCGGGATCGGCATCGACATGAGCCGCAACATCGACATCTTCGGCGCCTTCCAACAGATGCACCCCGCGAGCGGCAGCACGGGACTGGGCCTGTTCATCGCGCAGCGCATCGTCTCGGCCATGGGCGGAACGCTGAGCGTGGCCAGCGTGGCCGGTCAGGGTGCGACGTTCTCCTTCACGCTGTCGGTGCCGGTCGATGCCTCCGACGCGGACTGGCCCGTCGTCGCGCAGCGGGAGACCACGCCTGGCGAACCATCACCGGCGCCCGCGATGCCCCGGCATGCCATGCCGGAGGATCGTGCACTGGACGAACTCGCCAGCCTGGCGCTTCAGGGCCGCGTCACGGACATCGAGCACTGGATCGCACGCCACGCCGACGAAGCCGCCTACGCGCCGTTCCTGACTCTGCTTGTCGACCTGCTCGAGCGGTTGGACCTGCGCGGGATTCACGCGCTGGTGAACCGCCCCGCCCAATCCTAGATGTGCAGCGCGGCCAGCGCGCCGATCGCGACGCCCGCGACGGCCACGCCGTACATGGCGCGCTCCAGCCATTTCTTCCGGGTGAGCAGCGCAATGGCCGCCAGCGCAATGGAGACCTGCAGCACGGTGGTGGCCTGCGCCCAGCGGTGGTGCTGGTGCATCTGCGTCTCGGATTGCGCGTCCCAGCGGCTGGCCTCGTCCTCCAGCTTCTTGGCGGCGGCCTGGATCTCGGTCTTTTCCTGCTCGTAGCGAGTGACCTTCACCTGCCAGCCCTGGCGACGGCCGTCGTCGGTGGCGGTGTCGCGTGCGAACTCCGCCAGCGCCTGCTTGGTACTCTTCGACTGGAAGTAATTCCACTGGTTCGAAGCCTCGGTCTTCTTGATGGCCGCGTTGTTCTTGTAGAGGCCGGCGTTGGCCTGCGTGGCCCCGCCCATGTACGCGAAGATCGCGCCCGCCGTCGCAATGGCCGCGGTGCTCACGGCGATCTTTCCGGTCGTGCTCATGCCCTTGCCTGAGGAGGCGGCACCGTCATGGCCGTGGCCGTGGCCGCCGGAGGCGGCATGTTCGAGTTCGTGATCGTGCGGACCATGCACGTGAAAGCCGTGTCCTGACATGAAGTTCTTCTAGGCGTTGTTGTTGGAAATCTGGAGGGCGCGCGAGTATGCCCGGACTTCATGCGTCGATGGCTCGGGGAAAGTCCTGTCGACCCTGCGGATGCGCAGGGCTCGCAGGCAACCGCCGTGAGCGCGTGGCTGCGCTCCGGAAACGTGGTGCGCTCAGGTCAGCCGCGCGTGCGTGCGAGCCGGGCCTGGCAGCAGATCACTGATGCCAGGCCCGGCAGATTCGCAGGGATCGACGTTCCCAAGGTCAGTCGCGATCCTCGTAGTAGCGGCGGTGCTGCTCGCGCTCCCATTGCCGGCGACGCCATTCACGGCGCTCTGCGCGGCGTTCCTCCCAGCGTTGCGCGCGACGTTCTTCCCAACGGGATTCAGGCTCGTAGTAGACAGGTGCCGGGGCGGAGTAGACCGGCTGTGCGGGCTGGTAGTAGGTCGGGGCTGGCCTCGAATAGACAGGCGCCGGCTCGTAGTAGACCGGTGCGGGCTCGCTCACGACCACGCCAGGCAGGTTGACGCCAATGGACCAACTGGTGGCCGCACTGGCCGATGCAGCGGTGAACAAGGCTGCGGCAGCAACGAGACCTGCGAAACCCAGCTTGAGAGTGGCTCGGGGAAAAGTCATTTCATCTCCTGGAGGGCGAGAAATAGCCCTGATGCACAACCAACGCCTGGCCTTGCGGCGCCGCGTACATCGCCACGGTGAAGAACGTTCCCAAATGTCACGCTGCCGGCTGGTCGAGGTGGGGTTGGTCGGAATCCCTGGAACAAGTGCCCATCCGCGCCCAAGCCCCGGAGCAAAACAAAAAGCCCCAGTAGCAAAACTGCTACTGGGGCTTGTGTTTGGCGGAGTGGACGGGACTCGAACCCGCGACCCCCGGCGTGACAGGCCGGTATTCTAACCAACTGAACTACCACTCCTGGTAGACAACGTTCGTTCCTTGCGGAACCGAGTGTTGACGACTCGTGCCGACTTCACCGAAGTGAAACTGGCGACCCTACGGGGATTCGAACCCCGGTAGCCACCGTGAAAGGGTGGTGTCCTAGGCCTCTAGACGATAGGGTCAAAACCTTGGACGTGCTGCGATCAGCATCTCTAACCTACTCGACACTTTGATGGTGGAGGTAAACGGGATCGAACCGATGACCTCTTGCATGCCATGCAAGCGCTCTCCCAGCTGAGCTATACCCCCGTGTGGGTGTCGAGCCTCGAATTATAGCCCGATTTTTCAGGCCTTTTTCAATCGCTCGATAACTTTTTCGCGGGAAAAAATTTCGAGCACTGAATCGAGGGACGGTGTCTGCGATGTTCCCATCACAAGCACTCGTACTGGCATCGCTAACACGGGCATTTTCAGCGCGTATGTCGCGAGGACTTCCTTGATCATAACTGCGATTTCGGCCCTCTCCCAAGCGACCGTCATCAATTTTTCAACGAGTGTTGCGATCGCGGGCTTCACTGCATCGGTGATGTGCTGCGCGCGGTCTGCATCGCTCACTTCGATGTCCGCATAGAAGGCCGCAGCCCAACCAGCGAGCGCCACAGTCGTATCGCAACGGTCCTTGAAGAGCGCGCAGATCGCAGGCAAACGTGCGTCGGCGACGATGCCGCGCTTTTGCAACTGCGCTGCAACAAGCGGTGCAAGCTCCTCGCCGCTCTTGGCCTTGATGTACTGCGCATTCACCCATGCGAGCTTGGCCGCGTCCCACTGCGCGGGGCTCTTCGACAGGTGCGATCCGTCGAACCAGCTCACCATCTGCTCGCGCGTGAAGAGCTCGTCGTCGCCGTGGCTCCAGCCCAGGCGCGCGAGATAGTTGAGCATGGCTTCGGGCAGGTAGCCGTTGTCCTCGTAGGCGGTGACGCTCACCGCGCCGCGGCGCTTCGACAGCTTCTGCCCGTCGTCGCCGAGGATCACGGGCACATGGCCGAACTGTGGCAGCGGTGCGCCGAGCGCGCGGAAGATGTTGATCTGCCACGGCGTGTTGTTGATGTGCTCGTCGCCGCGGAACACGTGCGTGATGGCCATGTCCCAGTCGTCGACCACCACCGCGAAGTTGTAGGTGGGCACACCGTCGGGCCGCAGGATGATCAGGTCGTCGATCTCGCGGTTGTTGATGGTGATCTCGCCCTTGACGAGGTCATTCCACGTCACGTCGCCTTCGGGCGGATTGCAAAAGCGCACCACGGGCGGCACGCCTTCCGGCACGGGCGGCAGCACCTTGCCGGGCGCCGGGCGCCAGCGGCGGTCGTACAGCGTCTTCTCTCCGCGCGCGCGTTGGGCTTCGCGCATCTCGTCGAGTTCGGCCGGCGTGCAGTAGCAGTGGTAGGCGGTGCCGGCCGCGAGCATCTGCGCGATGACTTCGCGGTAACGCTCGAGGCGCTGCATCTGATAGATCGGGCCTTCGTCGTAGTCGAGGCCGAGCCAGTGCATCGACGCGAGGATCTGGTCGGTCGAGTCCTGCGTGGAGCGGGCCACGTCGGTGTCCTCGATGCGCAGCACGAACTCGCCGCCGTGGTGGCGCGCATAGGCCCACGAATAAAGTGCGGTGCGCGCCGTGCCCAGGTGCAGGAAGCCGGTGGGAGACGGTGCGATGCGGGTGCGAACTTTGCCGGTCATGAAATGAAAAATCAGGAAGTCAGGGTGCTCAGGCCGCGCGAAAGGTCGGCCGTGATGTCGTCGATGTATTCGAGGCCGACCGCGAGGCGGATCAACCCCTGGCTGATGCCGGCAGCCTGGCGCTGCACTTCGGTCAGGCGGCCGTGCGAGGTCGTGCCGGGGTGCGTGATGATGGTCTTGGTATCGCCCAGGTTGGTGGCGATGCTCACCACGCGCGTGCTGTTGATCACGTGGAAGGCGTTGGCGCGCGCGGCGTCGGGCGTGTCGCCGACCACGTCGAACGACACCACCGCCCCGCCCTGCCCCGACTGCTGGCGCATCGCGAGTTCGTGCTGTCCATGCGAGGCAAGACCGGGGTAGTACACGCGCGCAATGCCGGGCTGCTGCTCGAGCCACTGCGCCACGGCCAGCGCATTCGCGCATTGCGCCTTCATGCGAATGCCGAGCGTTTCCATGCCCTTGAGCACGACCCACGCATTGAATGGCGACAGCGCCATGCCGGCGGTGCGCACCACGGGGCCGAAGACATCGACGATGAGCGTCGACGGACCGCAGATCGCGCCAGCCATCACACGGCCCTGGCCGTCGAGGTACTTGGTGCCCGAATGGATGATGAGGTCGGCGCCCAGTTCGGCCGGGCGCTGCAGGATCGGCGTGCAGAAGCAGTTGTCGACCGCGAGCAGCGCGCCCACGCCATGGGCCAGGTCGGCCAGGGCCTGGATGTCGCAGACTTCCGTCAGCGGGTTGGTCGGCGTCTCGGCAAACAGCAGCTTGGTGTTGGGCTTGAGCGCGGCGCGCCACTCGGCCACGTCGGTCTGCGAGACAAAGGTGGTCTCGACGCCGAACTTGGCGAACTCCTTGCCGAACAGGTTCAGCGTGGAGCCGAACACCGAGCGCGAGCAGATCACGTGGTCGCCGGCCTTGAGCAGGCCCATGCACATCATGAGGATCGCGCCCATGCCGGTCGAGGCGCCGATGGCGGCCTCGGTGCCTTCGAGCGCGGCCAGGCGCTGCTCGAAGCTGGCGACCGTCGGGTTCGAGGTGCGCGAGTAGGTGAAGCCGGCCTCGGTGCCGGCGAAGCGGCGGGCCGAGGTCTCGGCGTCGGGCTGCACGAAGCCGCTCGTGAGGAACAGGGCCTCCGAGTGCTCGCCGTGCTGGCTGGGCGCCAGGCCGGTGCGCAGCGCGAGGGTGTCGCGGTGCAGGCCGGGTGGCAAGGTGCGTTCGTCTTGGCTCACGTCGGCCCTCTCTTCTTTCTCTTACTCGCTGGGGTTCGGCAGGGCGAGGCGCGAAGCGTCTTCTTCGTTTTCCTCGATGCGCGGACGGTTGCCGTTCATGCGCGAGATGGCTTCGGTGTCGATGTCACCGGTCACGTACACGCCGTCGAAGCACGAGGCGTCGAAACCGGCGAGCTTCGGGTTGAGCGAGCCGATGGCGCGCTTCATGGCATCGACGTCCTGGTAGATCAGCGCATCGCAGCCGATGAGCTCGCGGATTTCCTCGACGGTGCGGTCGTGCGCCACGAGTTCGTCCTTGGTCGGCATGTCGATGCCGTAGACGTTGGGGTAGCGCACCGGCGGCGCGGCGCTGGCCAGGTAGACCTTGCGGGCGCCGGCGTCGCGCGCCATCTGCACGATCTCGCGGCTGGTGGTGCCGCGCACGATCGAGTCGTCGACCAGCAGCACGTTGCGGCCCTTGAACTCGCTGCCGATCACGTTGAGCTTCTGGCGCACCGACTTCTTGCGAACGCCCTGCCCCGGCATGATGAAGGTGCGGCCGACGTAGCGGTTCTTCACGAAGCCTTCGCGGTAGGGAATGCCCAGGAGGTGCGCGAGCTGCGTGGCGCTCGGGCGGCTCGATTCGGGAATCGGGATGATCACGTCGATCTGGTTCGGCGGCACGGTCGAGACCACGCGCTTGGCCAGCGTTTCGCCCAGGTTCAGGCGTGCCTGATACACCGAGATGCCGTCGAGCACCGAGTCGGGACGCGCGAGGTACACGAACTCGAAGATGCACGGGTTGAGCGACGCGCCCTCGGCGCACTGCATCGAGTGCACGTTGCCCTCGAGATCGATGAACACGGCCTCGCCCGGCTCGATGTTGCGTTCGAACACGTGGCCCGAGCCTTCGAGCGCGACCGATTCGCTGGCCACCATGACGGTGCCGTCGGCGCTGCGGCCCATGCACAGCGGGCGGATGCCGTAGGGGTCGCGGAAGGCCAGCAGGCCGTGGCCGGCGATCAGCGAGACCACGGCGTACGAGCCGCGCAGGCGCTTGTAGACGTTCTTGACGGCGGCGAACACCTCGGCCGGGTGCAGCGGCACGCCGCGCGAAGAGCGCTCGACTTCGTGGGCCAGCACGTTGAGCAGCACTTCGGAGTCGCTCTCGGTGTTGGTATGGCGGTGGTCGGTGGAGAACAGCTCCGCACGCAGGGCGTGCGCATTGGTCAGGTTGCCGTTGTGCACCAGCACGATGCCGAAGGGCGCGTTCACGTAGAAGGGCTGCGCCTCTTCTTCGCTGTAGGCGTTACCCGCGGTCGGGTAGCGCACCTGGCCCAGGCCCACGTTGCCGGGCAGCGCGCGCATGTTGCGGGTGCGGAACACGTCGCGCACCATGCCCTTGGCCTTGTGCATGAAGAACTTGCGTTCCAGCAAGGTCACGATGCCGGCCGCGTCCTGGCCGCGGTGCTGCAGCAGCAGCAGCGCGTCATAGAGCAGCTGGTTGACGGGTGCGTTGCTGACAACGCCGACGATTCCACACATGAACGATTCCTCTCAGGGCAGGTAGCTTGCCAACTTTTCAGGCAGCGAGGGTTTGAGGCCCTGCAATGCCGCATCGAGAACAATGGCGCTGCGCGATTCGTGCCACCAGGCACTGTCGCTCAACGCCAGCAAATGAACAACGACCGCCAGCACGAGCAGGGCCACCGCCCCCCGTGCCGCGCCGAACGCTGCTCCCAAAATCCGGTCCACCGGCCGCAGGCCGACCGCGGCGATCAGCTTGCGCGTGAGGGCTGCCGCCAGCCCCACGCCGAACGCCACCGCCACGAACACCAGCACAAAGGCCAGCGGGTAGCGCCAGGTGGCCTGCGGGTCGCCGAACGGCAGCCAGGCCGCCGCGTCGGAGGCCACCCACTGGGCCACGATGAAGGCGGCCACCCATCCGATCAGCGAAATCACTTCGAACACCAAGCCGCGCACCAGCCCGAACAGCATCGACAGCACGATGAGCGCGATGGCGATCCAGTCGAGCAGGGCCACGGCAATGAACTACAGGCAGCGGGCGACGGCGGTGCTTACAACGTGAGGATGGCCGCGGCCAAAGACAAGCCCTTGACCCGGTCCGCGGCCTTCTCGGCCTCGGCACGCGAGGCGAACGGCCCGACGCGCACACGCGTGCGTTCGCCGTCGGTCGTCTTGGCGACGTGCACGTAGGTCTTGAGGCCGGCGCGCTCGAGCTTCTGGCGCACTTCGCGCGCCTTGTCGGCATCGGCAAAGGCGCCGACCTGCACGACGAAGCGGCCGTTGTCGTCGGCGGCCGGCTTGGGTGCGGCGGCGGGCGGCTTGCCTTCGAGCAGCGCGCGGGCGCGGGCGCCGTCGTCGGCGTTCGCGGCGGGCTTGGCGGGTTCCGGCTTCGGCTTGGGCTCGGGCTTCGGTTCGGGCTTTTTCGGCTCCGGCTTGGGCTCCGGTTTGGGTTCGGGCTTCGGCTCGGGTTTGGGTTCCGGCTTGGGTTCGGGCTTCTTCGGCTCCACGGCGGGCTTGGGCGCCGCCGGGGTGGCGGGCACGGTCGCGCCGGGCTCGATCACGGTGCCGTCGGCGGTCTCGGTGATCATGCCGCCGGCCGACGAGGCCGCGGCCACGCGGGAGCTGCCGTCGGACGACGAGGAAGGCGCGCTGCTGGTCGCGGGTGCCGGCGTGGCGGGCACGGGCAGCGGCTTGGCCTTGTTGCGGTCAGGGATCTCGATCGGGATGTCGACCGGCACGGGGCGCGGCTGGGTGTCGAACAGCAGCGGGAAGCCGATCACGCCGACCAGCACCAGCACCGCCGCACCGAGCAGCCGGTGGCGCGCACGCCGGCGCATGGATTCGACACTTTCCGCCGGCACCGCCGCGGGGGCGCTGCGTCCTTCGTTGCCTTGTGGGCCGCGCGCGCGGAACTTGAAAAACGCCATGAAGTTCGATCCCTGGAGGAGTGCAGCGAGGTGGTGCCCGATGGTGCCGGATGGGTGTGGACAGCCCGACGATCAGCCGCCTGGCAGCAGGTGTTTGGCTTGCAGCCGGGGGGTGCCGTTTTCGAGGACGCCACCCACGGTGAAGAACGATCCGAAGACCACGATTCTATCAGTGGCACCTGCCTGCTCGATGGCCGCGCGCAGGGCGTCCATCGGGCTCGCGTGCACGCTGCCGGAAGCGTCTTTGCGCGTGTTCTGGGCCTGCCACGCGGCCAGCAGATCGGCCGCCTTGGCGGCGCGCGGCGTGGGCAGGTCGGTGAAGTACCAGCGATCGATCAGCGGCCCGATGCGCGCCAGGATGGGCGCGAGGTCCTTGTCGGCCATGACGCCGAACACGCCGTGCGTGGTGGGCGAAAAACCCATCGCGTCGAGGTTCTCGGCCAGCGCCGCGACGGCGTGGGCGTTGTGCGCCACGTCGAGCACCAGCGTGGGCTCGCCCGGCACGATCTGGAAGCGGCCCGGCAGCTCGACCATCGCGAGCCCGTTGCGCACCGCCTGCGCCGTGATCGGCAGCTGCGGGCGCAGCGCCTCGAGCGCCGCGAGCACGCCCGCCGCGTTCAGCAGCTGGTTGGCGCCGCGCAGCGCCGGGTAGGCCAGCCCGCTGTAGCGCCGCCCCCGGCCCGACCAGCCCCACTGCTGCTTGTCGCCCGAGACGTTGAAGTCGTGCCCGAAGCGCCACAGGTCGGCGCCGATGGCGTTGGCGTGGTCGATGACGCTTTGCGGCGGCACCGGGTCGCTCACGATGACGGGCTTGCCGGCGCGCAGGATGCCGGCCTTCTCGAAGCCGATGCTTTCGCGGTCGGGGCCGAGGTATTCCATGTGGTCCAGGTCGATGCTGGTGATGACCGCGCAGTCGGCGTCAATGATGTTCACCGCGTCGAGCCGGCCGCCCAGGCCGACCTCGAGGATCGCCACGTCGGGCTTCTCCTGGATCATGCAATGCAGGATGCCGAGCGTGGTGAACTCGAAGTAGGTCAGGGCCATGTCGCCGCGGGCCTTTTCCACCACCTCGAAGCTTGCTATCAGTTTGGAAGCATCGACCGCTTCGCCCTTGAGCCGCAGCCGTTCCTCGAAGCGCACCAGGTGCGGCGAGGTGAACACGGCCGTGCGGTAGCCCGCGTGCGTCAGGATCGATTCGAGCATGGCGCAGGTCGAGCCCTTGCCGTTGGTGCCCGCCACCGTGATGACGGGGCAGTCGAAACGCAGGCCCAGACGCTGCGCCATTTCTTTGGCGCGATCGAGCCCGAGTTCGATCTTGTCGGGATGAAGGTGCTCGGCGCGCGCGAGCCAGTCGTTCAGGGTTTCCATGGAGGCCGGCATTGTCGCCGACCCGCCGCTCGCGGCATCATGGCGGCCATGACAACCCTATACGGCATTCCGAACTGCGACACCGTCAAGCGCGCCCGCGCCTGGCTCGACGACCATGGCGTGGCCTACGCCTTCCACGATTTCAAGAAACAGGGCGTGCCCGAGGCCGAGCTCGACCGCTGGCTCCAGGCCCCCGGCTGGGAGGCGCTGGTGAACCGCAAGGGCACCACCTGGCGCAAGCTGGACGAGGCCACGCGCGACGCGGTGGTCGACGCCGCCTCGGCCCGCCCCGTGCTGCTCGGCAACCCCAGCCTGATCAAGCGGCCGGTGGTCGATTGGGGCCCGAAGACGGGCGTAACGACTGGTTTCGATGCCGATAGCTGGGCTGTGAACGCCGTGTAAACGCCGGAACCCCGTCCCGCCGCCGGGCCTCCAATCGGGATCTGCAGGAGAGAACACCATGAACAGACACGTTTTTCGCATCCTCACGGGGCTGTCGGCGGCCGGCCTGCTGGCCACGGGCGCCAGCGTCGTGCAGGCCCAGCAAGTGGTCCAGGCGCGCGTGATTTCCGCCACGCCGATCCGCGAAACGACCGGCAGCGACGTCAGCTACAACGTCACCTACGAATACCAGGGCCGCCAGTACACGACCCGCACCACCAGCCGGCCGGGCGCCACCATTCCGATCCAGGCCAGCGCGTACGGCGTGACCACGTCGGGCGCAACCACCGCGCCGGTCCAGCCCCAGTCGCAATTGCAGCCCTACCCAGTCGAGGCCAACAACGGCCCGCAGTACCAGGAGCAGTACCAGCCGTACCCGCAACAGGGGCAGTACCAGCAAGGTGCCAACTCCCCCTGGGACAGCGTCGTACCCGAACCCGGCGTGGTGGTGTCCAACGCGCCCGCGCCGGTCTACGTGCAGCCGGCCCCGGTGTATGCCCCGCCCGTCTACGTGCAGCCCGCCTACACCTACCCGTATGCACAGCCCTACGTCTACCCGCCGGTCGGCATCTCGCTGAACCTGGGCTATTCGCGCGGCTGGGGCGGTGGCGGCTACTACCGTGGCTATCGCGGATGGGGCGGCCATCGCCACGGCTGGCGCTACTGAGTTCCCCCACGGCGGGCCGGCTCGCCCGAGCCCCTAAAATCGAGGGCTTCTCCAACCCCGGGGGTGCTGCTGCCGCGGCGCGTCCCTCGATCCGCCGAACGCGCAGGCGCCGGCGCCATCCATCCAATGACGACGACTACCGACACCATCAACAGCGCCGCAGTGGCCACCAAGGCCAATGTGTATTTCGACGGCAAGTGCGTGAGCCACAACCTCACCCTGGCGGACGGCACCAAGAAATCGGTCGGCGTGGTCCTGCCCTCCACCCTCACCTTCAACACCGGCGCGCCTGAAATCATGGAAGGCACCGGCGGCAGCTGCGAATACCAGCTCGCGGGCACCAGCGAATGGATCGCCTCGGGCCCCGGCCAGAAGTTCAGCATCCCGGGCAATTCGAGCTTCCAGATCCGCGTGAGCGGCGAGCCCTACAGCTACATCTGCCACTTCGGTTGAAACGGAACCCCTGACATGTCGACCATTCTCCAAAACGTTCCCGCCGGCCAGAAGGTCGGCATCGCCTTCTCGGGCGGCCTGGACACCAGTGCAGCGCTGCACTGGATGAAGCTCAAGGGCGCGGTCCCCTACGCCTACACCGCCAACCTCGGCCAGCCCGACGAGCCCGACTACGACGAGATCCCGCGCAAGGCGATGCTCTACGGCGCCGAGAACGCCCGCCTGATCGACTGCCGCGCGCAGCTGGCCAACGAAGGCATCGCCGCCCTGCAGGCCGGCGCCTTCCACGTGACCACCGCCGGCGTGACCTACTTCAACACCACGCCGCTG
The DNA here is from genome assembly GCF_001591345.1 of Variovorax boronicumulans NBRC 103145. Taxonomy (GTDB): domain Bacteria; phylum Pseudomonadota; class Gammaproteobacteria; order Burkholderiales; family Burkholderiaceae_C; genus Variovorax; species Variovorax boronicumulans. The sequence continues at coordinate 94,237 of NZ_BCUS01000004.1, forward strand.
GGCCGCGCGGTGACGGGCACCATGCTGGTGTCGGCCATGAAGGAAGACGACGTCCACATCTGGGGCGACGGCAGCACCTACAAGGGCAACGACATCGAGCGCTTCTACCGCTACGGCCTGCTCACCAACCCCGCATTGAAGATCTACAAGCCCTGGCTCGACCAGGTCTTCATCGACGAGCTGGGCGGCCGCGCCGAAATGTCGGCGTTCATGCAAAAGGCCGGCTTCGCCTACAAGATGTCGTCCGAGAAGGCCTACTCGACCGACTCGAACATGCTGGGCGCCACGCACGAGGCCAAAGACCTCGAGCACCTGAACAGCGGCATGCAGATCGTGCAGCCCATCATGGGCGTGGCCTTCTGGAAGGACGAAGTCGAAGTCAAGCGCGAAACCGTCTCGGTGCGCTTCGAGGAAGGCGTGCCCGTCGCGCTGAACGGCGTGCGCTACACGAACCTGGTCGAGCTGATCCTCGAAGCCAACCGCATCGGCGGACGCCACGGCCTGGGCATGAGCGACCAGATCGAGAACCGCATCATCGAGGCCAAGAGCCGCGGCATCTACGAGGCCCCCGGCCTGGCGCTGCTGTTCATCGCCTACGAGCGCCTGGTCACCGGCATCCACAACGAAGACACCATCGAGCAGTACCGCGACAACGGCCGCCGCCTGGGCCGCCTGCTGTACCAGGGCCGCTGGTTCGACCCGCAGGCCATCATGCTGCGCGAAACGGCACAGCGCTGGGTGGCGCGCGCCATCACGGGCGAAGTGACGGTCGAGCTGCGCCGCGGCAACGACTACTCGATCCTGAACACCGAATCGGCCAACCTCACGTACAAGCCCGAGCGCCTGAGCATGGAAAAGGTCGAAGGCGCGTTCACGCCGCTGGACCGCATCGGCCAGCTCACGATGCGCAATCTGGACATCGTCGACACGCGCGAAAAGCTCGCCATCTACACGCAGGTCGGCCTGCTGTCGTCGGGCGAAGGCGCCTCGCTGCCGAAGCTGGCGAACGACGGCGACGCCAGCTGATCGATCCCTTCGCTGCCCTTGCCAACCGCAAGGGCAGCAATGACAACGGGCCCCTCGGGGCCCGTTTTTCTTTGGAAAGTGCACCCGGCGTCAGTCGCCGCCTCCTCCGCACCCGCCACCGCATCCACCGCCCCCATCGGACGCGCCACCCCCGTCGCTGGAGCCGCCATCGCCGCTTCCGCTCGCCTCGCTGCCGCCGAAGCCTCCGGCATCGCCCGAGCTGCCGCCGTCGGACGACGAATCGCCGAAGCTCGTGCCGCAGTGCGCGTCAGAGCCGATTTCTCGCTCGACCGCCCGGCAATCGGGGATGTAGTGAAAGCCGTCCGCAATCGCAAACTTGATGTCCAGCGCAAACAGCAGCGGCAGTCGCGCCGGATTGCGCGGGTCGATGCTTTCTTCCTTGCAGGCCCAGTACCAGGTGCGGCGCAGGCCGTCGTTGCGCCGCGCGTCCTGGCCCAGTACCTCGGCCGGGCTGTGGTGCAGCAGGCGCCCGAAGGCCGCCTGGCACCAGGTCTGGTAGCCCTGCGTGTGCAGGATGAACTCGTGCCAGGCCGTGTCGACCACCCGCGAGGGCATGGCGACGAACTTGAGGTTGCTGCGCAGGTACGCCATGAAGAACTGCCGCAGCCCGCGCAGCACCAGCTCGGCGTCGCGTCGGCTCAGTTGCGGGTGCGCCGCACGGAGCTTGCCGATCAGGAACGGCGGCAGCCGGGCCTCGCGGATGAACTGGCGGCGCAGGCTGAGTTCGATCTGGCTCAGGAGCACCGCGAAGGAGAAGGCCGCGAGGATCAGCAGCACCGACCCCCACCAGCCCGCCCGCACCAGGAACACCGAGGCGATGCCCGCCACGATGACGGCAAGCTGCGCCCAGCCCAGCACGGCGATGCGCCGGCGGTAGTTCAGGTGCAGGAAGTCGAGATCCACCGCGTCAGACCACCACGGGCTCCGGCTCCAGCCGGATGCCGAAGCGCTCGTACACGCTGGTCTGGATCGCCTTGGCCAGCGTCATCACCTCGCCGCCCGTCACCGGGTTGGCCGAGCCGCCGCGGTTGACCAGCACCAGCGCCTGCTTTTCGTACACGCCGGCGTTGCCCACCGACTTGCCCTTCCAGCCGCAGGCGTCGATGAGCCAGCCGGCCGCGAGCTTGATGCTGCCGTCGTCCATCGGGTAGTGCACGATCTTGGGGTCGCGCGCGATGATGTCGGCGCACTGCTCGGGCGTGACCGTCGGGTTCTTGAAGAAGCTGCCGGCGTTGCCCAGCACGCGCCAGTCGGGCAGCTTGGCGCGGCGGATGGCGCAGATCCACTCGAAGATATCGACCGCGCTCGGTGTGAAATTGGCGGTTTCTTCCATCTTGCGTTCAAGGTCGAGGTAACCGACCACCGGTTTCCACGGTTTGGGCAGCCGGAAGCGCACCCGCGTGATGACCGCCCGGCCCGCCAGGCCGAAATCGTTCGGGCCGCTGCGCACATGCTTGAAGACCGAATCGCGGTAGCCGAAGGCGCACTGCGCCGCGTCGAGCGTGAAGGCGCGGCCGGTTTCGAGGTCGAAGGCGTCGAGCGAATCGAAGCGGTCCTGCAACTCGACGCCGTAGGCGCCGATGTTCTGCACCGGCGCGCCGCCCACGGTGCCAGGAATGAGCGCCAGGTTTTCCAGCCCCGGGTAGCCGCTGCGCACCATCCATTCGACGGTGTCGTGCCAGGTTTCGCCGGCGCCGGCCTCGACGACCCAGGCGCGCGGCGTCTCTTCGACCAGCCGCCGGCCCTTGATCTCGACCTTCAGCACCAGCGGCTTGACGTCGCCCGTGAGCACGATGTTGCTGCCGCCGCCGAGCACGAAACGGGGTTCGTCGCGCCAGGCCGGATCGGCGTGCAGCGCGGCCAGGTCGGCCTCGCTGGCGATGCGCGCCAGGTGCTGCGCGCGCGCGACGATGCCGAAGCTGTTGTAGGGCTGCAGCGGGACATTGGACTCCACGATCATGGGAGAATTGTCGCATTCAGTACCCGTGCGTCCAGGAGAGCCTATGCCGTCTTTCGATACCGTCTGCGAGCCCAATCTGCCCGAAGTGAAGAATGCGGTCGAAAACACCGCCAAGGAAATCGGCACGCGCTTCGATTTCAAGGGCACCGCCGCCGCCGTCGAGCTCAAGGACAAGGAGATCACCATGATCGGCGACGCCGAGTTCCAGCTCGTGCAGGTCGAGGACATCCTTCGCAACAAGCTCACCAAGCGCAGCGTCGACGTGCGCTTTCTCGACAAGGGCGACGTCCAGAAGATGGGCGGCGACAAGGTCAAGCAGGTCATCAAGATCAAGAACGGCATCGAGACCGAGCAGGCCAAGAAGATCACTCGCATCGTCAAGGACAGCAAGCTCAAGGTGCAGGCCGCGATCCAGGGCGATGCCGTGCGCATCACCGGCGCCAAGCGCGACGACCTGCAGGCCGCCATGGCCCTCATCAAGAAGGACGTGCCCGACATGCCGCTGTCCTTCAACAACTTCCGCGACTGACCCGCGCATGAAGGCGCTCCTCGTCGCGGCGCTGTGGGCGGCCGCGGCCATGGCGGCGCACGCCGCCGACTCGGTCACGCTGACCGGCTCCATCGGCAGCCGCGCCATCCTCATCGTGAACGGCGCGCCGCCCAAGACCGTGGCGGTCGGGGAGACCTTCCAGGGCGTCAAGCTGGTGTCGCTGCAGGCCGACCAGGCGGTGGTCGAATCGGCGGGCAAGCGCTTCTCGCTGCGCATGGATTCGCCCGTGAGCATCGGCCGGGGCGGCATTGCCGGCAGCGGCGGCAACCGCATCGTGCTGCAGGCCGACAGCCGGGGCCACTACATGACGCAGGGCCAGATCAACGGCCGCGCCGTCACCTTCATGCTCGATACCGGTGCGACCACCATCGCGCTGTCGGCGGTCGATGCCCAGCGCATCGGGCTCGATTACAGCAAGGGGCAGCTGGTGCAGATGCGCACGGCCAACGGCAACGCTGCGGGCTACAGGCTGCGGCTGCAGAGCGTGCGCGTGGGCGACGTCGAGGTCTACGACATCGACGCCATCGTCTCGCAGCAACCCATGCCCTTCGTCTTGCTGGGCAACAGCTTTCTCAACCGCTTCTCGATGCGGCGCGATGCCGACGAGATGATTCTCGAGAAGCGGTACTGAGACCGCTCCCGATCCGGCCTCAGGCCTGCGCGGCCGTGACGACGATCTCGATCTTGTAAGCCGCGCTGGCCATCTTGGCCTCCACGGTCGCGCGCGGCGGCGTGTTGCCGGCCGGAATCCACGCGTCCCACACCTCGTTCATGGCGCCGATGTCGCCGATGTCGGCCAGGAAGATCTGCGTCATGAGGATGCGCGACTTGTCGCTGCCGGCCTCGGCCAGCAGGCGGTCGACCATGCCGAGCACCTGCGCGGTCTGGCCGCGGATGTCCTGCGTGGTGTCGTCGGGCACCTGGCCCGCGAGGTAGATGGTGCCGTTGTGCACCGCGGTCTCGGACAGACGCGGGCCGACGTGGAAGCGGGTGATGGATGCCATGGTGAGTTCAAGCCTTTTTCTTCGAGCCGAGTTTCGACTCCGTGCCGGCCGCGAGCCGGCGGATGTTTTCGCGGTGCCGCCAGATCAGCAGCAGACTCATGATGATGATCGCAATCAGCACCGTGCGGTCGAGTGGCCACGCAATGTTTCCACCCAGCAGGTAGTAGGCCGGTGCGAAGAACGCTGCCACCAGCGACGACAGCGACGAATAGCGGAAGAAGATCGCAATGATCAGCCAGGTCGCGCCCGTGGCCAGCCCCAGCCAGGGCGCGATGCCCACCAGCACGCCGGCGGCCGTGGCCACGCCCTTGCCGCCCTGGAAGCCGAAGAACACCGGGTACAGGTGGCCCAGGAAGGCCGCCAGGCCCGCCAGCGCCGCCACGCCCTCGCCCAGCCCCCACTGCGCGCCGAACTGGCGGATCAGGAACACCGGCAGCCAGCCCTTCGCCGCGTCGAGCAGCAAGGTGGCCAGCGCCGCGCCCTTGTTGCCCGAACGCAGCACGTTGGTGGCACCGGGGTTGCCGCTGCCGTAGCTGCGCGGATCGGCCATGCCGAGCGACTTGCTCACGATGACCGCAAACGACAGCGAACCGATCAGGTACGACGCCACGATGGCAAGGAGGGAAGGCAGATCGAAACTCAAGGCGGGTCTCCGGGGAACGGATTGTTGTTGTGCGCCGCCGGCCTGCATGCCCGGCGGGAAAAAGCAAACGCCGGCTATTCTGCCAGCGCGCACTGCACGGGCTTGGCGCCCAGGAGCGTCACGCACACCTGCGGATCGATGCCCACGAGGTAGCCGCGCCGCCCGCCGTTGATCGCGACCTTCGGCAGATCGAGCACGCTCGACTCGATGTAGACCGGCATCTCGCGCCGCGTGCCGAAGGGCGAGGTGCCGCCCACCATGTAGCCGCTGTGGCGCTGCGCCACCTCGGGCTTGCAGGGCTCGACCGACTTGGCGCCGATCTGCCGCGCGAGGTTCTTGGTCGACACCGTGCGGTTGCCGTGCATCAGCACGATCAGCGGCTTGGCGTCCTGGTCCTGCATTACCAGCGTCTTGACCACGGTGAACGGGTCGAAGCCCAGCACCTGCGCGCTGTGCTGGGCGCCGCCGTGCTCCTGGTACTCGTAGGGGTGCTCGGTGAAGGCGACCTTGTTCGCCCGCAGCAGCTGGGTGGCGGGCGTCTCGGAAACGTGGGCTTTCTTGCTCACTTGCTCACTTGTTCGGGTCAGGCGGCGGGGTCGCGGATGTCCAGGCGGATCTTGTCGATCTCGGCCAGCACCTCGGCCGACAGCGTGGTGCCGTAGGCGTCCAGGTCTTCGTCGAGCTGCGCCACCGAGGTCACGCCGATGATCGTGCTCGCCACCTGCCACTTGGTGTAGCAGAAGGCCAGCGCGAGCTGCGTGGGGCTCAGGCCGTGGTCGCGTGCGAGCTGGTTGTAGCGCCGCGCCGCGCGCAGCGCGTCGGGCTTGCCCCAGCGCTGCTTGCGCACCGACTCGTAGCTCGAGATGCGCGCACCCTTGGGCGCGTCGGGGCCTTCGATGCCGCTCTGGTCGTATTTGCCCGTCAGCAGGCCGAAGGCCAGCGGCGAGTACGCCAGCAGCGACACGCCGAGCCGGTGCATGGTCTCGTCGAGCGCGTTCTCGTGCGCGCGGCTCACCAGGTTGTAGACGTTCTGCACCGACACCACGCGCGGCAGCCCGTGCTGCTCGGCCAGCCGCACGAACTCGTGCACGCCGTAGGGCGTCTCGTTCGACAGGCCGATGGTGCGCACCTTGCCAGCCTTCACCAGCTTGCCCAGCGCCTCGAGCTGGTCGTGGATCGGCGTCTGCGAGGTTTCCTTCTCGGGGTTGTAGTGGATGTTGCCGAACACCGGCACGTGGCGCTCGGGCCAGTGGATCTGGTACAGGTCGATCACGTCGGTCTGCAGGCGGCGCAGGCTGCCGTGGCACGAGGCCTCGATGTCGGCCGCCGTCATGCCCGTGCCTTCGCGCACCCAGGGCATGCCGCGCGAGGGGCCGGCCACCTTGGTCGCCAGCGTGATCTTCTGGCGCGTGCCGGGGTTGGCCGCAAACCAGTTGCCGATGATGGTTTCGGTCGCGCCGCAGGTTTCCTTGCTTGCCGGCACCGCGTACATCTCGGCCGTGTCGATGAAGTCGACGCCGCGCTCGAGCGAACGGTTCAAGACGGCGTGGGCGGTGGGCTCATCGACCTGCTCGCCGAAAGTCATGGTGCCGAGGCAGATCGGGGTGACGTGGAGGTCGCTCTGACCGAGTGGAATCTTTTTCATGCGCGGAATGCTAGCGCGCCCGCGCGGCAGGCGCAGCCCCGGCCCCGAGAAACCGAGCGCCGCCCTGTCCTGTGGCGGACTGCGCGCGGCGCGGCCTCTCCGTATCATCGAGCGCCATATGTACCAAGCCCTCCGCCCCTCGCGCAGCGAATTCGTGCCCGTGCGCAACCTGAACTACCACGTCCGCCTCTGGGGGCAACCGTCGAGCGAGCGCCCGCCGCTGGTGCTGGTGCATGGCTGGATGGACGTGGCGGCCTCCTGGCAGTTCGTGGTCGATGCGCTGAAGGACGACCGCTTCATCATCGCCCCCGACTGGCGCGGCTTCGGCCTCACCGACGGCGGCGGCGTCGACAACTACTGGCTGCCCGACTACCTGGCCGACCTCGAATGGCTGCTCGACCACTACGCCGGCGAAGGCGACGATGCCCGCCCGGTCGACCTCGTGGGCCACAGCATGGGCGGCAACGTCGCCATGCACTACGCGGGCGTGCGCCCGGCGCGCATCGGCCGCCTCGTCAACCTCGAAGGCTTCGGCATGCCCGCGCGCCAGCCCGCCGAGGCGCCCGCGCGCTACGGCCAGTGGATCGACGAGCTCAAGGGCCTGCACCGCGGCGAGAAAGCGCTCGCGGGCTATTCGGCGGTGGACGGCGTGGCACGCCGCCTCATGAAGACCAACCCGCGCCTCACGCAGGACAAGGCCGACTGGCTGGCCGGCCACTGGTCGGCGCCGCAGGCCCAGCCCGACGGCAGCACGCGCTGGCAGATCCTCGGCGAGGCCGCGCACAAGATCGTCAACGCCAACATCTTCCGCGTCGACGAAACACTGGCGCTCTACGCGCGCATCACTGCGCCGACGCTGATGGTCGAGGCCTCGGACGACAGCCTGCACAGCTGGTGGAAGGCGCGCTACACGCTCGCCGAGTTCCACGAGCGCCTGAAGTCCGTGCCCTCGGTGCGCATCGCGCAGCTCGACGACGCGGGCCACATGCTGCACCACGACCAGCCGCAGCGCGTGGCGCAGCTGATCGAAGACTTCCTGGCCTAGGGCCTGTTCACCCTATTTCTGGCGTCGCGAAGGTCTGCCACGGCGGGCCAATCAAGGCGCGTGACGCCGCGTGTGCATGCGCACACGCAAGGAGCGCAACGCCGAGTGGC
>NZ_BCUS01000005.1 GCF_001591345.1 Variovorax boronicumulans NBRC 103145
TCAAGCGAGCCGTGAGCGCCCCAGTCGCGGCCGGGGTCGAGCCGCTGCGCCAGTTCGGTCCAGGTGGCGCGGATGCCGGCGCGCGTGAGCCGCGACAGCAAGGCGTCGTCGGACGACACATGCGGCGCAAGCAACCCGACCGGCAGGCCTGACGCGCCCGAGGCCGGCGTGTCGGCCGCGTCGAGCACCGTGACTCGCCAGCCGCGCCGCGCGAGGCTGGCGGCGATCGCAGCACCCGCGAGCCCGGCGCCGATCACTGCGCAATGGCCGGGCGCGTCGACGCCTTCGCGCACCAGCTGGCGGCGCCGCACCGTCCAGGCGGGCGCGAACGTGCCACGCAGGCCGGGGCCCGGGTCGAGTTGGAATCCGTTCTGCATCAGCGCATGACGCACCCCGTCGTCGTCGGTGCGGGCTGCGAGGCCGGTGCCCTGGCGGGCGAAGCGCGACACCGCCTTGAGTGTGTCGGGCAAGGCGGTCGCGGGGCCGAAGCCGTCGAGGAAGAGGCTGTCGGCCTCGAAGCGTTGCGCGCGCAGCATCGGCTGCAGCTCGCCCACGCACAGCGTGAGCAGCACGCGGCCGTCGTCGAAGGCCAGCCGGTGAAAGCCCGGCAGCAGCCCGCTCCATTGGCGGGCCAGTTCCTCGGCGAGCGGCGCCAGGGCCAGGTCGGCTTCAGACGCGCGCAGCAGATCGCTGGCCGGCGCCGGATGGGCGTCGACCGCGACGTAATGCAGCAGGCGCGGCCGGTGCGGGTCGGCGCGCCAGGCCTGCCAGGTTGTCAGGAAATGAAGGCCCGGCCCGAAGCCGGTTTCGAGAATCCGCCATTGCGGGCGCCCGGACCAGGCGGCGGGCAGGCCGCAGCCGCCCAAAAACACACGGCGCGAAAGCGCCGGTGTGTCGTTGTCGAGGGGAGGGGTGTCGCCGGAGCGCGCGCCGAGCGGGGTGCCGTCGGCGGCCACGCCGGACTCAGGCCGCAGGAGGGGGAACGTAGCCTTGCGCCACGTCGGCGCCTTCGCCGAAGAAGTGCTTTTCCATCTGGCGCGCCAGGTACTGGCGGGCGCGCAGGTCGGCCAGGTTCAGCCGGTTTTCATTGACCAGCATGGTCTGTTGCTTGAGCCAGGCGGCCCAGGCTTCCTTGCTGACGTTTTCCCACAGGCGCTTGCCCAGGTCGCCGGGGTACGGCGGAAAGTCGAGTCCTTCGGCCTCTTTGCCGAGCTTGATGCACTGAACCATGCGTGCCATTTGATTGCCTCTTGTGGGGGAAAGCGGTTGCTTAGTTGATTTGGCTATTAAGAACTGAAAACTTGGTCGTTCCAGTTCCTATATGTCGTATTCAGAATACGCAGCTTCATTGATATGCCTTTTTAGAGCAAGACACCATGAGCCTTCGCCGCGACTTTATCAAGCTTTCCCTGGGTGCCGGCGTGGCCGGTGCCTTGGCCCTGTCGGCATTGCCGTCGTTTTCGCAGGGTGCGGCGGGTGCCAAGGGCCCCGTGACGCTGCTGAACGTGTCGTACGACCCGACCCGCGAGTTGTACGTGGACTACAACCAGGCCTTCGCCAAGTACTGGAAGGCCAAGACCGGCCAGGACGTGAGCGTCAAGCAGTCGCACGGCGGCTCGGGCAAGCAGGCGCGCTCGATCATCGACGGCATCGATTCCGACGTGGCCACGCTGGCATTGGGCGGCGACATCGACGCCTTGGCCACGCACGGCGGCCTCGTCAAGGCCGACTGGCAAAAGCGCCTGCCGCACAACTCGGCCCCCTACACCTCGACCATCGTGTTCCTGGTGAAGAAGGGCAACCCCAAGGGCCTGAAGGACTGGGACGACCTGGTCAAGCCCGGCGTGCAGGTGATCACCCCCAATCCCAAGACCTCGGGCGGCGCCCGCTGGAACTACCTCGCGGCCTGGGAATTCGCCAAGCGCAAGTACGGCGGTGACGCCAAGGCCAAGGAATTCGTCGGCAACCTGTACAAGAACGTGCCCGTGCTCGATACCGGCGCGCGCGGCTCGACCATCACCTTCGTGCAGCGCGGCGTGGGCGATGTGCTGCTGGCCTGGGAAAACGAAGCCTTCCTGGCGCTGAAGGAATTCGGCCCCGAGAAGTTCGAGATCGTCGTTCCGTCGATCTCCATCCTGGCCGAGCCCAGCGTGGCGGTGGTCGACAAGGTGGTCGACAAGAAGGGCACGCGCGCCGTGGCCGAGGAGTACCTGAAGTACCTGTACTCGGACGAAGGCCAGGACATCGCGGGCCGCAACTTCTACCGCCCGACGTCTGACAAGGCCAAGGCCAAGTACGACAAGCAGTTCCCCAAGCTCACGCTGGTGACCATCGACGAAGCCTTCGGTGGCTGGGCCAAGGCCGACAAGGCGCATTTCGCCGACGGCGGCTCCTTCGATCAAATTTACGCGCCCAAGCAGAAGTAAGCGCAGCTGTTCCGGAATCGATCGCTGGTGGCACCCCGTGGGAGGGCGCCGGGGATCGCTTCGCCCTGAATTTCTCCCGAAGCCCAACGAAAGTTTCTCGTGTCCGTTCTCCTGATTGCCGGCAGCCCTTCGGCCCCGTCCCGTTCCACCGCCTTGCTCGACGCGGTGGGCGAGCGGCTGGGCCAACGCCATGCGCGCATCGAGCGGCTCGCGATCCGCGACCTGCCGGCGCAGGCGCTGCTGCTGGCCGAGTGGGCGCATCCAGCCATCGAGCGAGCCATTGCCCAGGTAGCGGCGGCCCGCGTGATCGTGGTGGCCACGCCGGTCTACAAGGCGGCCTACAGCGGCGTGCTGAAGGTCTTTCTCGACCTGCTCTCGCAGAACGCGCTCAAGGGCAAGACGGTGCTGCCGCTGGCCACCGGCGGCAGCCCGCACCACATGCTTGCGCTCGACTACGCACTGCGGCCCGTGCTGCAGTCGCTGTCGGCGCGCCACATCCTGCCGGGCGTCTACGCGAGCGATTCGCAGATCGCGTTGACGCCCGAGAACGCCTACCAGGTGCACCAGGACCTGGCAGAGCGCCTGAACGAGGCCGTCGAGGTGCTCGCAACCGAAGGCCTGAAGCTGCCGGCGACCCATGGCTTCGAGCCGGTTCCTTTCTCCCGTGTGCGATGTAGCGTCTGACGACCGGGTTCCTCGCTGAACCCGGCCCCGGCCAGACCTCTTTCCGTTCCCCGTTTTTCGAAGCCGCCTGCGCGCGGCCGGGGGATCGCTTTGCCTCACGTTTTTGCACCAAGGAATCCCGCATGAACCCCGTCGCTCCCGAAGACTCCGTGTTCGAAGTCGCGCCGCGCTCCTTCTGGCAGGCGCTGCGCGACCTGGCCATCAGCGCCGTCGTCGTCACCGCCATCGCGCTCATCGTGAGCTTCATCTCCGCCGCCTCGGCACACGCCCAGACGCAGACGAAGGCCAGGGGCGAGCTGCGCATCGGCTACCAGAAGTCGGCCAGCCTGTTCGTGCTGCAGAAGGCGCAGGGCACGCTCGAGAAGAAGCTCTCGCCGCTGGGCTTCGGCGTGAAGTGGGTCGAGTTCCCGGCCGGCCCGCAGCTGCTCGAAGGACTGAACGTCGGTGCGGTCGACGTGGGCTATGTCGGCGAGGCGCCGCCCATCTTCGCGCAGGCCGCGGGGGCGAAGTTCGTCTACTTCGGCTACGACCCGGCCGCACCGCGCGCCGAGGCCATCCTCGTCACCAAGGATTCGCCCATCCGCTCCGTGGCCGACCTCAAGGGCAAGAAGGTCGCGCTCAACAAGGGCAGCAACGTGCACTACCTGCTCGTGAAGCAGCTGGAGAAAAACGGCCTGAAGCTCTCCGACATCCAGCCCGTGTACCTCGCACCCGCCGATGGCCGCGCCGCCTTCGAGAGCAAGAACGTCGACGCCTGGGTGATTTGGGACCCGTTCCAGGCCGCCGCCGAGAAAGCCACCGGCGCCCGCGTGCTGGCCGATGGCGCGCCGGACGTGGTCAACAACTACCAGTACTACCTGGGCGAGCGCGGCTTCGTGAAGAAGCACCCGCAGGTGATCGACGCGCTGTTCGCCGATTCGGTGGAGCAGGGCATCTGGCTCAAGAAGAACCTGCGCCAGGCCGCCGAGCTCATCGCGCCGCTGCAGGGCCTGCCCGTGGACGTGGTCGAGCTGGCGCTGCGCCGCTACGAGTTCAACGTGAAGCCGATCACCGCGGCCGTCGCGGCCGACCAGCAGCAGATCGCCGACACCTTCTACGCGCTGAAGCTCATTCCCAAGCCCATCAAGGTCAGCGACGCGGTCGTCACGGCCCAGCCCTGAACAGTTTCGAAGGACCCCATTCCATGACCCGCATTGCCATTCCCCGCCGCCGCCTGCTCCAGGGCGCGGCCGCCGCCCTCGCGCTGCCGTCGTCGTTCGCCGCGCTGGCGCAGGCCCCCGCGCGCCAGTTGCGCATCGGCCACCAGAAGGGCTACCTGAGCGTGCTCAAGGCGCGCGGCACGCTCGAGAAGCGGCTCGCGCCGCTGGGCGCCACTGTGAAGTGGACCGAGTTCACGGCCGGCCCGGTGCAGCTTGAGGCGCTGAACGTCGGCTCGATCGACTTCGGCGACGTGGGCGAAGCGCCGCCCATCTTCGCGCAGGCCGCCGGCGCGCCGCTGGCCTACGTGGGCGCCACGGTGCCGCGCCCGAAGACCGAGGCGGTGCTGGTGCCCAAGGGCTCGGCCATCCAGACCGTGGCCGACCTCAAGGGCAAGAAGATCGCGCTCAACAAGGGCTCGAACGTCCACTACTTCATCGTCAAGCTGTTCGAGAAGCATGGTCTGGCGTACAGCGACCTGAACCTGGTCTACCTGCCGCCGGCCGATGCGCGCGCCGCCTTCGAAAAAGGCTCGGTCGATGCCTGGGTGATCTGGGACCCGTTCCTGGCCGCCGCGCAGCAGTCGCTCGACGCGCGCATCCTGGCCGACGCCGTGGGCGTGGTCGGCAACCGCGCCTACTACTTCTCGTCGCTCGACTACGTGGCGAAGAACGCCGACGTGCTGGCCGTTGCGATCGAAGAGGTCAACAAGATCGACCAGTGGGGCGCCGCCCACCGCAACGAACTGGCGACCGAGCTGTCGGCCATTTGGGGCTTGCCCAAGGCCGTGGCCGACCTGTCGCAAGGCCGCACCGCCTACGGCACCGGCCCGATCACCAAGGCCATCCTGGCCGAGCAGCAGCAGATCGCCGACACCTTCTTCGCGCTCAAGCTGATCCCCAGAAAGATCAATGTGCTCGAAGCCGCCGGCGCGGGGATCGCGTGATGGCCACCGTGTTGTCGACTGCGCTGCACGAACGCGCCGGCCACGTGCTGGCCATCACGGCGCGCGCCTGGGGTGTCGTGTCTGCGGCGCGCCGCCTTCCTTTCCTGCTTGCCGTCTGAACGGGCAAGCCAACGAACGATCGAGAGTTTCCGATGCAGATCTTCTGGTTCCTCCCCACGCACGGCGACAGCCGTTACCTCGGCACGAGCGAAGGCGCGCGCGCCGTCGACCTGCCGTACCTGCAGCAGATCGCCGGCGCGGCCGACCACCTCGGCTACGAAGGCGTGCTGATTCCCACCGGCCGCTCCTGCGAAGACCCGTGGGTGATCGCGTCCAGCCTGATCGGCGCGACGAAGAAGCTCAAGTTCCTGGTGGCCGTGCGCCCCGGGCTGCACCAGCCCAGCCTGGCCGCGCGCATGGCCGCGACCTTCGACCGGCTCTCGGGCGGGCGCCTGCTCGTGAACCTCGTCACCGGCGGCGACCAGGCCGAGTTGGAAGGCGACGGCGTTTACCTCGACCATGCGGCGCGCTACGAGCAGTCGGCCGAGTTCATCCGCATCTGGCGCGAGATCATCGCGCGCAGCCACGAGACCGGCACCTACGACTACGAAGGCAAGCACCTGAGCGTGAAGGGCGCGCGGCTGCTGTTTCCGCCGGTGCAGAAGCCCTATCCGCCCGTGTGGTTCGGCGGCTCTTCTGCGGCGGCGCATGACCTCGCGGCCGAGCAGGTCGACGCCTACCTGACCTGGGGCGAACCGCCCGCGGAAGTGTCCAAGAAGATCGCCGACGTGCGCGCTCGCGCCGAACGCCAGGGCCGCAGCGTGCAGTTCGGCATCCGCCTGCACGTGATCGTGCGCGAGACCGAAGACGCCGCCTGGAAGGCGGCCGAAGAACTCATCAGCCGCGTCGATGACGAGACCGTCGCGCGCGCCCAGGCCGCCTTTGCGCGCATGGACTCCGAAGGCCAGCGCCGCATGGCCGCGCTGCATGCTGGCGGCGCCAAGCGTGGGCGCGCCGACCTGGAGATTGCGCCCAACCTGTGGGCTGGCGTGGGCCTGGTGCGCGGTGGCGCGGGCACGGCGCTGGTCGGCGACGCCAAGACCGTGGCGGCGCGCATCGAGGAGTACGCGGCGCTGGGCATCGACAAGTTCATCTTCTCGGGCTACCCGCACCTCGAAGAGGCCTACCGCTTCGCCGAGCTGGTGTTCCCGCTGCTCTCGCGCAAGGCCAAGGCGCAACTCGCAGGCGGCTCGCTGAGTGGTCCCTTCGGCGAGGTCGTCGCCAACCTCGACGCGCCCTCGCGCCTCGTCTCCCAAAGCTGAGGACACGCATGACCGAACAAGTACAGGAACTGCCGGCGGTGGCACCGGCATCGAACACCGCAGGGGACGCAGGCAGCGCGCTGCGAGGCTTCGGCCTCAACGTCGCGAAGCGGCTCATTCCGTGGCTGGTGCCCGTGGGGCTGATCGTCGTCTGGCAGATCGCCTCGTCGCTGGGTTGGCTCTCGACGCGCGTGCTGCCGGCACCGCTCGACGTGGTCAAGGCCGCATGGACGCTCACCGTGTCCGGCGAACTCTGGACGCACGTGAAGGTGAGCGCGGGCCGCGCGCTTGCGGGCCTCGCCATTGGCGGCGGCGCGGGGCTGGCGCTGGGCCTGCTCACGGGCTCGGTGAAGTTCTTCGAGACGCTGCTCGACTCCACCATCCAGATGGTGCGCAACATCCCGGCGCTGGCGCTCATTCCGCTGGTGATCCTGTGGTTCGGCATCGACGAATCGGCCAAGCTCTTCTTGATCTCGGTGTCGGTGTTCTTCCCGATCTACCTGAACACCTTCCACGGCATCCGCAACGTCGATCCGCAGCTCATCGAAATGGGGCGCACCTACGGCCTGTCGCGCTGGCAGCTGTACCGCGAGGTGATCCTGCCGGGTGCGCTGTCGTCGATCCTGGTGGGCCTGCGCTTCTCGCTGGGCCTGATGTGGGTGATCCTCATCGTGGCGGAGACCATCTCGGCGCAGGCCGGCATCGGCTACCTCACGATGAACGCCCGCGAGTTCCTGCAGACCGACATCGTGCTGGTGGGCATCCTGCTGTACGCACTGCTAGGCAAGCTGGCCGACCTGTTCGCACGCGGCCTGGAGCAGTGGTGGCTGCGCTGGCACCCGGGCTACCAGAAGAAGCCGGCGAAGTGAGGGCAGGGCACATGAACCAAATCATCAATCGACGTACCGCCATTGCGACGCTGGGCGCGCTGAGTGCCGGTGCCGTGCTGGCACAGCAACAACGGCCCGCCACGGTGCGCTTCGGCTACCAGAAGTCGTCCACGCTGATCGCACTGCTGAAGGTGCAGGGCACGCTGGAGAAGCAGCTCGCACCGCTCAACGTCACCCTGAGCTGGCACGAGTTCACCAGCGGCCTGCCGCTGCTGGAGGCGCTGAACCTCGACAACCTGGACATCAGCGCCGACGTGGCCGACACCGTGCCCGTGTTCGCACAAGCGGCCGGTGCGGACCTGACCTTCCTGGCGCAGGAAGCGCCGTCGCCCGCCGCGCAGGCCATCGTCGTGCGCGACGAGTCGCCGCTCAAGACCGTGGCCGATCTCAAGGGCAGGAAGGTCGGCTTTGCAAAGGCGGCCGGCGCGCACTACCTGCTGATCGCCGCGCTGGAGAAGGCCGGCCTGTCGTTCAAGGACATCGAGCCTGCGTACCTCACGCCCGCCGACGGCCGCGCCGCCTTCGAGAAGGGCGCCATCGACGCCTGGGTCGTGTGGGACCCGTTCCTGGCCGCCGCCCAGCGCCAGTCGAAGGTGCGCATCCTGGCCGACGGCGCGGGCATCGCGTCGTACCAGCGCTACTACCTGGCAAGCACCAAGTTCGCGAAGGCGCGGCCCGACGTGCTGCGCGTGGTCTACGCCGAACTCGAGAAGACCGGTAAGTGGGTCAAGCAGCACCCGAAGGAAGCCGCGGCCTTGCTCGCACCCGTGTGGGGGCTCGACGCCCCGACCATCGAGCAGGCCAACAGCCGCCGCAGCTACGCCGTGCGGCCGGTGGTGGCCGGCGGGCTGGCCGAACAGCAGCGCATCGCCGATGCCTTCTTCGCCGAGAAGCTGCTGCCCAGAAAAATCGATGCGCTGAACGTGGCGCTGTTCAACCCCGGGGCCTGAATTCATGAGTGCCGTTCTCAAAGACATCCAACCCCAAGCCATCGCCGGTGGCGTGCGCCTCGAGGCGCGCGGCCTGCACAAGCGCTATGGCGCGCGCGAGGTGCTGCGCAACACGCAGCTGACCATCGAGCCGGGCCAGTTCATCGCCATCGTGGGGCGCAGCGGCTGCGGCAAGAGCACGCTGCTGCGGCTCATCGCGGGCCTGGAAGAAGCCACCTCTGGTGGCCTGTACACCGACGGCAAGGCCGTGCGCGGCCTGCACGACGACACGCGCATCATGTTCCAGGAGGCGCGCCTGTTGCCCTGGCGCCGCGTGCTCGACAACGTGACGCTGGGCCTGCCGAACGACGCCAAGGCGCGCGGCAAGGAAGTGCTGGCGCAGGTCGGCCTGGCCGACCGCGAGAACGAATGGCCGGCGCGCCTGTCGGGCGGGCAGCGCCAGCGCGTGGCCCTGGCGCGTGCGCTGGTGCACCACCCGCGCCTGCTGCTGCTCGACGAGCCGCTGGGCGCGCTCGACGCGCTCACGCGCATCGAGATGCACCGCCTCATCGAGAACCTGTGGCAGCGCCACCGCTTCACCGCGCTGCTGGTGACGCACGATGTGCAGGAAGCCGTGGCGCTGGCCGACCGCGTGATCCTCATCGAGGACGGCCGCATCGCGCTCGACGAGAACATCGCGCTGGCCCGCCCGCGCTCGCAGGGCGACCCGGCCTTTGCCGCGATCGAAAAACGAATCCTCGACCGGGTGCTGCAGAAGTCCGAAGAGACCGATGTGGAAAGCACCGATGCCAGCTGGCTCACGCCTCAAGCTCATGCCTTGCGCTGGGCGATCTGAGTCGTTTCATCCATTCCCCCTTTGAAAGGCAGTCGCATGTCGCAGAACTGGAAATTCGAAACCCTGTCGGTCCACGCCGGCTACTCGCCCGAGCCCACCACCCGCGCCGTCGCGCCGCCGATCTACCAGACCGTGGCCTATGCCTTCGACAGCGCGCAGCACGGCGCCGACCTGTTCGACCTGAAGGTGCCGGGCAACATCTACACCCGCATCAACAACCCGACGCAGGACGTGCTGGAGCAGCGCGTGGCCGCGCTCGAAGGCGGCATTGCCGCGCTGGCACTGGCCTCGGGCCAGGCGGCCGTGACCTACGCGATCCAGACCATCGCCGAGGCCGGTGACAACATCATCAGCAGCACGGCGCTGTACGGCGGCACCTACAACCTGTTCGCCCACACGCTGCCGCAGTTCGGCATCACCACGCGCTTCGCGGACCATCGCGACCCGAGCAGTTTCGAGAAGCTGTTCGACGAGCGCACCAAGGCGGTGTTCGTCGAGTCGCTGGGCAACCCGGCCGGCAACGTGACCGACATCGCGGCCATCGCCGAAATTGCGCACCGCCACGGCGTGCCGCTCATCGTCGACAACACCGTGCCCTCGCCGTACCTGAGCCGGCCCATCGAGCACGGCGCCGACATCGTGGTGCACTCGCTCACCAAGTACCTGGGCGGCCACGGCACCAGCATCGGTGGTGCCATCGTCGATTCGGGCAAGTTCCCGTGGGCCGAGCACAAGGAGCGCTTCAAGCGCCTGAACGAACCCGACGTGAGCTACCACGGCGTGGTCTACACCGAGGCGCTCGGCCCGGCCGCCTACATCGGCCGTGCGCGCGTGGTGCCGCTGCGCAACACGGGCGCGGCCATCTCGCCGTTCAACGCCTTCCTGATCCTGCAGGGCATCGAGACGCTGGCGCTGCGCATGGACCGCATCAGCAGCAACGCGTTGGCGGTGGCGCAGCACCTGAAGCAGAGCAAGGCCGTCAACTGGGTGAACTACGCCGCGCTCGAAGACCACGCCGACTACCCGCTGGCGAAGAAGTACTTCGGCGGCAAGTCCAGCGGCGTGCTGACCTTCGGCATCGGCGCGGGCCGCGAGGGTGGGGCGAAGTTCCTCGATGCGCTGAAGCTCTTCACGCGCCTGGTGAACATCGGCGACGTGCGCTCGCTGGCCACGCACCCCGCATCGACCACGCACCGCCAGCTGTCGCCCGAAGAGTTGGCCCGGGCCGGCGTCACGGAAGACACCGTGCGCCTGTCGGTGGGTATCGAGCACATCGACGACCTGATCGCCGACCTCGACCAGGCGCTGGCCGCCGCATCGAACTGACACAGCGTTCCAATTCATGACCACACTGCAAGCCATTCCTGATGCCGCGCTGGACCAGCTGTTTCGCAAGGCGCGCACCGTGCACGCCTTCAAGCCGGTGCCCGTGACCGACGCGCTGATTCACCAGCTTTACGACCTCGTGAAGTGGGGCCCGACCGCCTACAACGCCCAGCCCGCGCGCTACGTGTTCGTGCGCAGCGAGGAGGCCAAGGCGAAGCTCAAGCCGGCGGTGTCGGCGGGCAACACCGCGCAGACGCTGCAGGCCGGCGTGACGGTGATCGTGGCGCACGACACGCGCTTCTACGAGCACCTGCCCACGCAGTTCCCGGCCTACGACGCCAAGCCCTTCTTCGAGAAGAGCGCCGACGCCGCGCAGGCCACGGCCTTTCGCAACAGCAGCCTGCAGGGCGCTTACCTGATCCTGGCGGCGCGCGCGCTCGGGCTCGACGCGGGGCCGCAATCGGGCTTCAACGCCGACCTGGTCGACAAGGCCTTCTTCCCCGATGGGCGCTATCGCGCGAACTTCCTCGTCAACCTCGGCGTGGCCGACCACGCCGGCACCTTCGAACGCGGCCCCCGGCTGGCGTTCGACGACGTGGCCGAGATCGTCTGAGCGCCGGCCGTTTTCACTCACAACCCCTGTCAACCCTGAAAGAGAAATCACCATGTCCATCCAAGCCATCAACGTCCGCAACCAGTTCAAGGGCAAGGTCCGCGAGATCATCCGCGGCGACGTTGTCTCCGAAGTCGATGTCGAAACCGCCTGGGGCATCGTCACCTCCGTCATCACCACGCGCTCGGTCGACGAGCTGCAGCTGAAGGTGGGCTCCGACGTGGTCGCACTCGTGAAGTCGACCGAAGTTTCGATCGCCAAGCTCTGACGGACCCTCGGGCTTTGCGATTCCCCGGTGCTGTCTTTGGTGCCGGGGTTTTTCGTTTGAGGTCGCTGGTTCGGGGCGTGTGCCCAGGCCACCGGGTACTTCCCTCCGCGAATGTCCTCCGGCCTGCGGCCTCCCCCTTAATTTCGCTGCTGGAAGCACCCAGTGTCCTGAGCACACCGGGCGCTGTCGTTGTGCTCGCCGATCAACGACCGCTGCGCATGACGCTCACGTCGATGGGGTGCCTTGCGCAGCGAAATCAAGGAGGAGGGCGAAGCCCGGGGGACATTCGCGGAGCAAGGTACCCCGTCGGCGGGAGCGTGCCCTGAAGCAGCACCCCATAGATCACAAGGTTGTTAAGAATCGACTTTTGAGTCGTTTGACCTTGGCCTTCGCACTCCTACAGTGGTGGTTATCGCCATCAAGGAAGATGGAATGACCAACGTACAACAGGAGCCGAACCGCATGTCCGTGGAAGTTGAAGACGTCATCGCCTTGCCGCCCGCCCTCGAACAGGCGCGCGCGCAAGCCATCGAAAAGAACTGGCCCTACGCCGGCGGCGTGACGCCCCCCGTGGCCTGGCAGCTGGTGCAGGACGGCCACGCCTTGCTCGTGGACGTGCGTTCCGGCGAAGAGCGCAAGTTCGTCGGCCACGTGCCCGACAGCCTGCACGTGGCCTGGGCCACGGGCACCGCGCTCACCCGCAACCCGCGCTTCGTGCGCGAGCTCGAAGCCAAGGTGGCGAAGGACGGCGGCAAGGAGGCCGTGGTGCTGCTGCTGTGCCGCAGCGGCAAGCGCTCGGCGCTGGCGGCCGAAGCCGCTGCCAAGGCCGGCTTCACGCAGGTGTTCAACGTGCTCGAAGGCTTCGAGGGCGAGATCGATGCGCGGCAGCATCGCGGCGGGTCCGACGGCTGGCGCTTCCATGGCCTGCCGTGGGTGCAGGACTGAACCCACACCGATAGAAACACACGGGAGGAAAACACACATGGCTCAATTCGAAGTGAGTGACATCGTGCGCGCACTGCACGAGGTGCGCGACGAGTGGCGCGATTCGCAGCGCCGTTCGCGCGAGCCCGGTGCGCGCGAGTTTCCGTCGCGCGATGCGCTGGCGCAGATCGTCGAGTCGCTCAAGGGCGCGCTCTTTCCGATGCGGCTGGGCCCGCCGGACCTGCGCCACGAGAGCGAGGATTTCTACGTGGGCCACACGCTCGACGCCGCCTTGCAGGCGCTGCTGGTGCAGGCGCGGCTCGAGCTGAACTTCAACGCACGACTGGCACCGCGCCCCGCGAGCGAGATCGACGCCGCAGCCACCGAAGCCGTGCGCCAGTTCGCGAACGCGCTGCCCGGCCTGCGCCGGCTGCTCGACAGCGACGTGCTCGCGGCCTACCAGGGCGACCCGGCCGCGCGCAGCGTCGACGAGGTGCTGCTGTGCTATCCGGGTGTGCTCGCGATGATCCATCACCGCCTCGCGCACCGGCTCTACGAGCTCGGCCTGCCGCTGCTCGCGCGCATCGTCGCCGAGCTGGCGCATGCGCAGACCGGCATCGACATCCACCCGGGCGCGACGATCGATGCGGGCTTCTTCATGGACCACGGCACCGGCGTCGTGATCGGCGAGACGGCCGTCATCGGCAAGCGCGTGCGGCTGTACCAGGCCGTCACGCTCGGCGCCAAGCGCTTCCCCACCGACGCCGAAGGCAACCTGCAGAAGGGCCTGCCGCGCCATCCGGTGGTGGAGGACGACGTGGTCATCTACGCGGGCGCCACCATCCTGGGCCGCGTGACGCTGGGCAAGGGCGCGGTCATCGGCGGCAACGTGTGGATCACCGACGACGTGAAGCCCGGTGCCAGCGTCACGCAGGCCAGCCTGCAGAACAACAGTGCACCGAAGGCGGGCAGCGTATGAAGGCCTTCGTCGAAGACTTCGGCGTCACCGTGCGCCAGCTGCGCGAAGGGCAGGGCTGGTCGCAGGAAGAGCTGGCCGAGCGTTCCGATCTGAACCGCTCGTACGTGGGCGAGATCGAGCGCGGGCGCGTGATCCCGTCGATCGTCACGGCGCAGAAGCTGGCCACCGCGCTGGGCATCAACATTGTCAACCTGCTCGCGCGTTGCGAGCAACTGGAGCAGTCGCGCCTTGCACGGCGGATCAACTTGGCGGCTATAGCCTGTTGAGGGGAAACCCGTGGTCGCCAGACACTGGCGATCACTTTTTCCTCAACCCACGGAGCCTTGATCCATGAGTGCAACAGTCGGTGGTACCACCGCCCTTGGCGACAACGCCGCCCGCCAGCTAGCCAACGCCACCAAGACCGTTCCCCAACTCGAGACCATCAGCCCGCGCTGGCTGACGCACCTGCTGCAATGGGTGCCGGTGGAAGCGGGCATCTACCGCGTCAACAAGGTCAAGAACCCCGAGTCGATCAAGGTCACCTGCACCTCGCGCGAAGAAGAGAACCAGCTGCCGCGCACCTTTGTCGACTACGAAGAGAACCCGCGCGAGCATTACCTGAATGCCGTGAGCACCGTGCTCGACGTGCACACCCGCATCTCCGACCTCTACAGCAGCCCGCACGACCAGATCAAGGAGCAGCTGCGCCTGACGATCGAGACGATCAAGGAGAACCAGGAGAGCGAGCTCATCAACAACCCCGACTACGGCCTGCTGGCGCAGGTGAGCGAAGAGCAGCGAATCTTCCCGCTGACCGGCGCGCCCACGCCCGACGACCTGGACGAGCTGCTGACCAAGGTGTGGAAGGAGCCCGCGTTCTTCCTCACGCACCCGCTGGCCATTGCCGCGTTCGGGCGTGAAGCCACGCGCCGCGGCACGCCGCCGCCCACGGTGAGCCTGTTCGGTTCGCAGTTCATCACCTGGCGCGGCATTCCGCTGATTCCGTCGAACAAGGTGCCGGTGGCCGACGGCAAGAGCAAGATCCTGCTGCTGCGCGTGGGCGACAAGCGCCAGGGCGTGGTGGGGCTGTTCCAGCCGGGTCTGTCGGGCGAGCAGAGCCCGGGGCTGTCGGTGCGCTTCATGGGCATCAACAACCACGCGATCGCGTCGTACCTGATCTCGCTGTACTGCTCGCTCGCGGTGCTGACCACGGACGCGCTGGCCGTGCTCGACGACGTCGAGATCGGCAAGTACCACGACTATCCCGACACCTACAAGTAAGCCGCGGTGAGCAGCACACCCACGTTCCCGGGCGAGGCGCCGTTCGATCCGGCCGTTCTCGCGCGCATGGCCAGCGCCATGTTCTCCGCGCCGCCGGGCGCGCAGTTTCCCGCCAACATCGCACCGCCGGGCTCGCCGCTGGTGAGCCCCGCCGGCTTTGGGCCGAGCGTGCCGGGCACGCCGATCCCGCAGGGACAGATTCCGGGCGCCAATGTGCTGCCCGCATCGCCCACGCAGCTGCCGTCGCTCGCGAACCGCGCGCCGGCACTGCTGCCGCATGCGGTGGCCGGCAACGGCGTGCCGGACACGGTGCTGTCGGTGGCGCCGGCCTTCGAGCCGCGCTCGGGCGGCGTGGTGCAAGGCGTGCCGCAGCAGATGGGGGCGGCTGCGTCGCCGCAGGCAGCGTCAGCCTCGCCGTTCTACTTTCTGAACCACAGCTACGGGCATCCGACGGCCAGCGCCAGCGATGGCTTTGCGATCCACGATCCGTTCGCGGGCCTTGCCGCGCAGCCTGCGTTGCCGCCGAGCCCACCTTCGGCGCCGGCCGGACGCGATGCGCAGTTCTACTTCGTCGATGCAGTGCGCCTGCCCAGCGGCTTCGTCACGCCGGCCAAGCCCGATCCGCGCGGCCCCGACGCGGTGCCGCTGGCCGGCAGCGGCCAGCATCCGCCGTTTGATGTGCACGCCGTGCGCCGCGACTTCCCGATCCTGCAGGAGCGCGTGAACGGCAAGCAGCTCGTGTGGTTCGACAACGCGGCCACCACGCACAAGCCGCAGTCGGTCATCGACCGCATCGCGTACTTCTACGAGCACGAGAACTCGAACATCCATCGCGCGGCGCATGAACTGGCCGCGCGTGCGACCGATGCCTACGAAGGCGCACGCGAGCGTGTGCGCAAGTTCATCAACGCGCCCGAAGTCGAAGAGGTGATCTTCGTGCGCGGCACCACCGAGGCCATCAACCTCGTGGCCAAGAGCTGGGGCGGCCAGCACGTGGGCGAGGGCGACGAGATCATCGTGTCGAACCTGGAGCACCACGCCAACATCGTGCCGTGGCAGCAGCTCGCCGCCGCCAAGGGCGCGAAGCTGCGCGTGATCCCGGTGGACGACTCGGGCCAGGTGCTGCTCGACGAGTACCGCAAGCTGCTGAACGACCGCACGAAGATCGTTGCGGTCACGCAGGTCTCGAACGCGCTGGGCACCGTGGTGCCGGTGAAGGAGATCGTCGAACTGGCGCACCGCGCGGGCGCGAAGGCGCTGGTCGACGGCGCGCAATCGGTCTCGCACATGCGCGTCGACGTGCAGGACATCGGCGCCGACTTCTTCGTGTTCTCCGGCCACAAGGTGTTCGGCCCGACCGGCATCGGCGTGGTCTGGGGCAAGCGCGAGGTGCTCGAAGACATGCCCCCGTGGCAGGGCGGCGGCAACATGATTGCCGACGTGACCTTCGAGAAGACCGTGTTCCAGCCGATCCCGAACAAGTTCGAGGCCGGCACCGGCAACATCGCCGATGCCGTGGGCCTGGGCGCGGCCATCGACTACGTGAACAAGGTCGGCATCGAGAACATCGCGCGCTACGAGCACGACCTGCTGGTGTACGGCATGGCGCAATTGGGCGCGATCCCCGGCGTGCGGCTGATCGGCACGGCGGCCGACAAGGCGAGCGTGATGTCCTTCGTGCTCGACGGCTACACCACCGAGGAGGTGGGCCACGCGCTCAACGACGAGGGCGTCGCCGTGCGCACGGGTCACCACTGCGCGCAGCCGATCCTGCGGCGCTTCGGCGTCGAGACCACGGTGCGGCCGTCGCTGGCGTTCTACAACACCTTCGACGAGATCGATCGGCTGGTGACGGTGGTGCGGCGGCTCGCCGGCCAGCGGCGCACGCGCTGAGCCGGCTCAGGGCTTCGATGCCAGGTGCTGCCTGAAGAAGGCGAGCACCTTGGCATTGAAGTCGGCGTGGAAGGCGACGCGATCGAAGCCGCCGGCATCGCTGCAGATCTCCGGCAGGGCCTTGGCCATGGCCGGCGCGCAGGGCGCCAGGAAGGCGAAGTGTGCGGTGTTCGCGGGCACGTACCAGTCCGGCGCTGAAGGCAGGTTGCGGCGAACCGCTTCGACATCCTCCAGCGTCACCGCGTCGCCGCCACGCGCGGAGGCCCAGAGCTGGACGGGCACCGCGACCTGCTTCAGCCCCTCGGCATCGAAAAAGCTCAACGGATCGACGATCACCGCCGCCTTGATGCGCGCATCGCGCACCGGCGGCGCGGGCAGTTCCTGGCGCTGGATCTGGCCGCAGAACGGAATCTTCGATGCAGGCGTGCAAAAGCGCAGGCCCAGCTTGAAGTCGGGCACCGCGCCTGTCGCCACGAGGCCGGTGTAGCCGCCGCGCGAGAAGCCGAAGAAGCCGACCTGGTCGGCGGCAATCTTTGTGTGGCCGGGCCACGTCTTGAGCATGTGATCCGCCAGCCGCCGCATGTCGATGGGTCGCGCGGCAAATGTCGAGAGATGGCCCCGGCGCTCCATGTCCTGGAAGTTGTCGTTCGGATGGTTGATGGCGGCGACCACGAAACCCGCGTCGGCCAGCGCCGCCGCCGTGTCGTGGTGCCCGAGGAACGCGCCGCCCGAGCCGTGCGACATCAGCACCAGTGGCAGGCCCGTGCCGGCGACGGGGCAGTCCTTGGTGGCCGAAATGGCGATCAGGCCGAACGCGATATCGCCGGGTGCCGCCTCGCAAGGCGTCCACACCGCGCCGCGCAAGGCCGGCCCGTCCTTGTCGGCCGGCACCTCGATGAAGCTGAACCCCGCCGCATGGCTCCATGCGGCAGACACACAGAGGGCGGCGAGCAGTGCAAGGCGATGCAGGGTCATGGCGCGCAAGGGGTCAAGGGCTGAAAAGGCCGCCAGTGTGCCGCCTCCGGCCCCGCGCCACCAGCCCGCTTTGCGTCGTGCGATGCGGGCGCGCTATGCTCTGTCGCTGTCCATCACGCTGCTTGTCTTCGCATGTCCCAGCCTCAGGTTTCTTCTTCCGGTGCCCCTTCTTCTGTCAGCGATTCCTGCGATGTGTTCGTGATCGGCGGCGGCCCCGCGGGTTCGACCGTCGCGGCGCTGCTGGCGCAGCAGGGGCGCAGGGTGGTGCTGGTCGAGAAAGAGCACCACCCGCGTTTTCACATCGGCGAATCGCTGCTGCCCGCGAACGTCGAGCTGTTCGACAAGCTCGGCGTGCGCGACCAGGTCGAGAAGATCGGCATGCCGAAGTTCGGCATCGAGTTCGTCTCGCCCGAGCATGAGCACCGCAGCTACGTCGAGTTCGCCGAAGGCTGGGACAAGTCGCTCGACTCCGCCTGGCAGGTGCGCCGCTCCGAGCTCGACGAGCTGCTGTTCCGCAACGCCGCCACGCGCGGCGCCCAGGCCTTCGAAGGCTGCAAGGTGCGCGACGTGGCCTTCGACGCCGACGGCGCCACCGTGCAGGCCGTGATGGACGACGGCGCCAAGCGCCGCTGGCGCGCGCGCTTCGTGATCGACGCCACGGGCCGCGACACGCTGCTGGCCAACAAATTCCGCTGCAAGCAGAAGAACCCCGACCACAACAGCACCGCGCTGTTCGGCCACTTCACCAACGCCGAGCGGCTCGAGGGCAAGAAGGAAGGCAACATCAGCATCTGCTGGTTTCCGCACGGCTGGTTCTGGTTCATTCCGCTGGCCGACGGCACGACCAGCGTGGGCGCGGTGTGCTGGCCCTACTACCTGAAGACGCGCGAAAAATCGCTGAAGGAATTCTTCTACGACACCATCGCGCTGTGCCCCGTGCTGGCCGACCGCCTGAAGAACGCCACCCTGGTCGACGACGCCGTGCACGCCACGGGCAACTTCTCGTACTCGAGCACGCACGCCACGGGCGACAACTACCTGCTGCTGGGCGACGCCTTCACCTTCATCGACCCGATGTTCTCCTCGGGCGTGTACCTGGCGATGCACAGCGCCTTCGACGGCGCCGAGCTGGTGGCCACCGCGCTCGACCAGCCGGCCGAACTGGCCCGCGCCCGCGAAGGCTTCGAGGCCATGATGCGCAAGGGGCCGCGCGAGTACTCGTGGTTCATCTACCGCGTGACCAACCCGACCATCCGCGACATGTTCATGTACCCCGGCAACCCGTTCCGGGTGAAGGAAGCGCTGATGTCGCTGCTGGCCGGCGACATCTACAAGGGCACGCCGATGTGGGGCGCGCTGCGCATGTTCAAGGTGCTGTACTACGGCATCTCCCTCGCCAACTTCCGCCGCACCTGGGCGGGCTGGAAGCGCCACCGCTTCAACATCCGCGACATGGGGGCGTTGAAGGGGGAGACGATCCAGAAGTCGGACTGAGGCTAGGCGCCCGGCAGGTCGGCGATGAGCCGCCGGTTCTGCCGCGCGAGCGTGCGGAAGGCCGCCGAGAGGCGGTCGTCGGCGGCCACGGTGTCCCAGTACACACCGGCCAGTTGCCGGGCGTGCGGCCATTCCTGCAGGGTGTCCACGGTCGGCGCCAGTCCGGTGGCCGCCAGGTCGCGCGCTGGCAGTTCGCCGCTGGTCGGTGCATACAGCGTGGGCAGCACGTCGTAGGCGGGCGCCAGACGCCACGCGTTCCCTTCGATGAGCAGCGAGATGTTGCCGTAGTGCCGGTCGGTGTTGCCGATGAGGCGGCCGAAGGCTTCGAGAAAGCGCAGGCGCTGCGCATCGTCGGCGCGCAGCAGGCCGCGCGAGGCCATCCGGTTGGCCGTGGCGGCCCAGTTGTCGATCTTGCCGACGTGCTGCGCGTCGTACGCCATCAGCGACACCATGCCGACGCGGCCTCGGGCCGAACGGTCGAAGCGTTCGACCTCCAGGAACACGCGTCCGCCTTCGATGAAGACGCGCGTGGTGGCCGCCGCGACGCCCGCTTGCGCCAGGGTGCTCAGCGCCAGGTGCTCGCTGACGAGGAGGTCGCGCGAACGCCGGTCCAGGGCTGATGTGCCTGCGAGCGAGAACTTGACGATGACCTGCCGGCCATCGCGCACCGTGCAGAACTTCGGCTGTTCGCCGCCGGCCGACGAGCCGGGCAGGGTGCCCTGCATCGCGCGCTCCGCCATGGCGGGGTAGTCGCTCACGGAGACAGGGCGAGCGGCGCGTGCGCCCAGCGCATGAAAGCGATGGAAGGATTCGGCACCCACCACGAGGTTGCCGGGCAGGTCTTCGCCGCACAGCGCGAGCGCCTGCAGCACGTCGTCGTCGTTCCAATGTTCGGGGTTGGGCGGTAGCCCGAGTTCGGGGTGCCCTTGCGCGAAGGCGCGGCCGATGAAGCCCTGGGGACGCATGTCGGCAAGGAACCATGGCAGGCCGTCATGCAGCGCGCTGCGGCCTTGCTGCTCGTTCATCCAGCAACGCCCGCCTTGCAGCGGCACGATGCGTCCGAACGGCGAGGCCTGGCCGGCTGCATCGATCTCGACGACCGGCACCTCGCTGCCCACACGCTCGACGTGCCGGGGTGCCACGTACATCTGCGAGCGCGCAGCGCCCACCTTCAGGATCTGCGCGCTGCGAACGAGCGGTGCCAGCGTGCGCGAGGCGGTCGCCTGGCTGATGCCCAGCCGCGCCTGCAGCTCGGCGCTCGTGGCGGCGCCTTGCGAACGGATGAAGGCGAGGGCCGTGGCGCTCAGGGATGGCGGGGTGGACGATGGCATTGCATATCTATGTGAATAGATAAATTATCCCACTCGCCATTGAGGAATCAAGGAGAAATGAATTCCTATTTGAATAGATACTTTCAGGAGTTCAATGCCGCATGCCGGGCCCGCAGCGTGGCCACCGCATGCGTCACCCCCAACTGCGGGCTGCTGAGCACATCGACTTCAAGGTCCGCCAGCAACCTCGTCACCGGCGCCATCGACGCCTGCGCCAGCACGATCACATCGGTGCCGTCGGCCGCGGCGCGGATCGATTCGGCCAGCGTGGCCACATAGCGCGCGATGTCGCCGGACTGGAAGTGCACCCAGGCATCGTCGACCAGCAGCGTGCTGGCGCGGATGCCGACGCCGGCCTGCCGCGCGGCTGAAAGCACGAGCGACAGGGTCGGGTCGATGGTGCTCTCGACGGCGCCGACGATCAGCACGCGCGGGCCGTTGCGCACGGCGCGGTCGGCCATGGCGCGGTCGATGCGCAGGGCGGCGAAGGCGCCGCCGGTGGCGGTCTTTTCGGCGATACCGCCGATGGTCGAGCAGGTGCACACGACCACGGAGGCGCCGTCCGAGGCGGCATCGCGCATGGCTTCGTGGACGCGCGCCACCAGGCCGGCGTGGTCGACGCCCAGGGTGCGCGCATCGGCGAGCAGCTCTTCCATCACCAGGTGCTGCACGCGCAGCTCGGGGGCGATCTCGCGGGCCAGGCTGCCGAAGGTCTGCACATGCACCTGCGCGGTATGGAGGAAGGCGAGCGTGTCGGCCATGGTGTTGCCGCCGTTCAGTCCGCCTCGTGGGCGCGCCGGAACTCGTAGGCCTTCAGGTGCACGTAGGCCGTGCGCAGCACCGAGGGCGTGGCCGATGCGCTGCGCGGCGCGCGGGCCAGCAGGTCGCCCAGGATGTGGTCGGCCTCGACGCGCGCGCCGCGGGCCATGTCCTTGTACATCGAGGCGGTCATGGGCGAGCCGGCGGTCGTGACCACCGCGCGGCCGCGCGTGACGGCTCCGGGCCGCGGGGCAAAGCCGTTGTGGGCGGCGATGGCGCAGCACTCGTCGAAGATCGCAAGCGCCACGTCTTCGCCGCCGGCCGCCACGATGTCGCCGATGGAGGCGTGCATCAGGCTCGTGAGGCCCGCGGCCGAGGCGATGAAGACCCACTTCTCCCACATGTCCTGCGCGATGGTCTCGCTCGCGGTGGCGGTGAAGTTCGCGCCGGCGAACTGGGCCGCGATGGCGTCGATGCGCGGCGAGCGCCCGCCCGCGCGTTCGCCGTAGCTCAGGCTGTGCATGTCGTTCAGGTGCAGCACGCGGCCTTCGTCGTCGAGGGTGGCGGAGATCATGCACAGGCCGCCGAGCACGCGCGCCTCGCCGAAGCGCGCGACCAGCCGGTCGATGTGGCCCAGGCCGTTGAGCAGCGGAAGGATGACGGTGTCGGGCCCGACGGCGGGCGCGAACGAGTCCATGGTGGCGTCGAGGTCGTAGGCCTTGCAGCCGACCACGACCACGTCGTACGGGCCATCGATCTGCTCGGCCAGCACATGCTTCGGCGTGGGCAGGTCGAGGTCGCCGAAGGGGCTGCGCACCACGAGCCCGGTCGTGGCCAGCTGGGCCGCGCGGCCGGGACGCAGTAGAAAGGTCACATCGCGGCCTGCTGCGAGCAGGCGTGCGCCGAAGTAACCACCGAGTGCTCCTGCACCCACCATCAGGAATCGCATCGCGCGCTGCCTCCGAAGAAACTGAAGATCGGAAGCGATGATGCCCCGGATCGCGCGCGGGCGCCTCAGGGGTGTTGCGAGGTCGCCAGCCGTTCGCGGGCAAAGGGCCGCAGGTCGAGGCCGTGCGCGCTTTCGCGGCCCAGCACCCGGTCGGCGATGGCGTCGCCCAGCCCGGCCGAGTGCTTGAAGCCGTGGCCGGAGCAGGCCGAGACGATCAGCACATTCGGCAGGCCGTCGAGCGCGTCGATCACGAAGCGGCGGTCGGGCGTGACGGTGTACATGCAGGCGCGGGCCTTGAGCGCGTGCCCCGCGATCTGCGGAAAGCGCCCGGCCACGCGGTGGCGGTACATGGCGGCGCTTTCTTCGGCGCTCACCTCGCGGTTGAGCGCGTCGGGCGTGGTGGCGTCGACGTACTGCTCGGTGGCGACCTTCAGCGCGGGCTGCGACGCGTCGGAGGCCGGAAAGCCGTACATGTAGTCTTCTTGCGCGTCGCCGAACATCCAGATGAAGATGGGAAAACGCCCGGGCGCGAAGTCGGCCGCGGCGGCGGGGCCGGTGTCGAACCAGTGCATCATCTGGCGGTGCACCGAGAAGTGCGCCTGCCAGTCGGTGCGCGCCTGCCGGCCGAGGAACTCGGGCAGCCAGGCGCCGGCTGCGACCACCACCTGGTCGGCGGTGAAGCTCGCGGTCTCGGTGCGCACGCGCACGGTGTCGCCGTTGCCCACGGGCTCGACGCTCAGCACGCGCTCGCCGGTGCGGGTCTGTGCGCCGTCGGCGCGGGCCACGGCGAGCTGGGCGGCGATGGCGTCTTCGGGGCGCACGAAGCCGGCGTCGCGTTCGAGGTAGCCGATCTCGTCGCCCTGCAGGTGGAACTGCGGGTAGCGCGCGCGGATGCCGGCCGCGTCGAGCACCTCGTGCGCGATGTCGAAGCGCTCGGCGCAGGCGATGGTGCGGCGCACGAAGTCGGACTTGCCGTGGTGCTCGGCCACGCGGTCGCGCGGCGCGAGGATGAGGCCGCCGGTGGTGGTCATCAACGGGCGGCCGGTGCGCGCCTCGAGCTCGTGCCAGATGGCGTGCGAGCGGTGCACCAGCGGCACGTACTCGTCGCCTTCGCCGACGGCCAGCCGCGTGATGCGCGAATCGCCGTGCGAGGAGCCGCGGTCGTGCGGCGGCGCGAACTGGTCGATGCCGAGCACGCGCGCGCCGCGTTGCGAGAGCTGGTAGAGGGTGGCCGCGCCGAGGGCGCCCAGGCCGATGACGATCGCGTCGTAATGAGTAGGGGAACGGGTCACGGGGCGAGAGGTTTCGTCGTCACACAAGGTTCAGGTCGAGAAACGCATCCTTCACCGCGATGGGCTGGGGAATGAGCTTCAGCTGCGCGAACACGTCGGCCAGGCCCTGCTGTTCGCGGGCGATGGCGGGCGTGAGCGCCACGACGCCATAGTGCCGCCGTTCGGTCGCCAGCGCCAGCACCTTGGGCTCGACCTTGAGCTGCGGCGCGAGCGTGGCCACCACGTCGCCGGGGTGGGCCTGCGCCCAGTCGTTGGCCTTGCGCAGTTCGGCGAACACGGTGCGCAGCGTGTCGGCGTTGGCGCGCGCGAAGGCGGGCTGGGCGAAGTGGTAGGTGCGGTTGCCGCTCAGGCCGGTGCCGTCGAACAGCAGGCGCGACTCGGTCGCCACCTGCGCGCCGGCCAGGAACGGGTCCCACAGGCCGATGGCCGCGACGCTGCCCGACTGGTAGGCGGCCACGGTGTCGGAGGCCGTGACGATGTAGACCGGCTCGATGTCTTCGTAGCGCAGGCCGGCCGCTTCGAGCGCGCGGATCAGCACGTACTGCGTGTTGTAGCCGCGGCCGGTGACGACCTTCTTGCCCTTGAGGTCACGCACGCTGCGGATCGGCGAGTCGCGCGGCACCAGGAAGCCGACGCCGCCGGGGTAGGGGCTTTCGGCCGCGAGGTAGACCAGGCCCTTGCCGCTGGCCTGCTGGAACACGCCGATGCCGTCCGAGGCGTGGCCGAAGTCGATGGCGCCGGCCGCCAGCGCTTCCGACAGCTGGCTGCCGCCGAGGAACTCGCGCCACTCGACGCTCACGCCGGCTGGCGCCAGCGCCTTCTCGAGCTGGCCCGTGCCCTTGAGGATGTTGAGCGTGTTGAACTTCTGATAACCGATGCGCAGGGTGCGGGCGCGCGTCTGGGCGAACAGCGGGGCCGAGGCGGCCACGGCGGCGGCACCGACGCCGGCGCGAAGCAGGAGGCGCCGGGCGACGGCGGGCGAGGAAGAGCGTGGGAAGTGCATGGGAAGAGCGGGGCCGCGTCGCGCGGCCGAAGAAGAAAAAAGCAGTCAGTCGAAAGGCAGAGGCTGGCCACTCTAGGGATCGACGCCGTCTCGCGCCACGAAGCTTTTGTCATTTGTTCATGCGCAACTCATCGCTGCATATGCAAGCGGAAATTGCTTCGTTGGCGCCGCACGTGGCGCTGCCTAGAGTCGCGCTCTCTCTTTTTTACTTCCAGCGAAGCGCAGGCATGACCCGCAACACCCACTCTTTCACCGTTTCCAGCCTGGCCCTGGCAATCGGCGCTCTCACCACCCTGGGCAATATCGCCTGGGCCGACAAGCTCGACGACATCCGCAAGGCCGGTGTGCTGCGCGTGGCCGCGTTCGACGGCAACCCGCCCTTCGGCTACATCGACCCGGCCAGCAAGAAGCAGGTGGGCCACGACATCGACCTGGCGACCGAGTTCGCGAAAAGCCTGGGCGTGAAGATCGAACTGGTGCCGACCAACCCGGCCAACCGCATCCCGCTGCTCACCTCGGGCAAGGCCGACGTGGTGTTCGCCAGCTTCACCATCACCGACGAACGTGCCAAGGCGGTGGACTTCACCACGCCGTACTTCCTGGTCGGCCAGCAGTTCCTGGCGAAGAAGGGCGTGCTGAAGGAGGCGGCGCAGATCAAGGACATCCGCATCGGCACCGAGAAGGGCACGACCATGGAGTCGAACCTGCGCAAGAACTACCCCGACGCCAAGGTCGTGCTCTACGACGATTCGCCCTTTGCGCTGGCCGCGCTGCGCAACGGCAACGTGCAGGCCATCACCAACGACGGCGTGAAGCTCACGGCGCAGTGGAACGCGATTCCCGACAAGGAGAAGTACGAGATCCCGGCGATCACGGTGTCGAAGGAATACCTCGGCGCGGCCGTGGCCAAGGGCGAGACGCGCCTGCTCGAGACGCTCAACGCCTGGCTGGTCGACAGCGAGAAGAACGGCCGCGCCGTGGCGATCTACGACACCTGGTTCGGCCCGAACAGCAAGGCGCCACTGCCGCGCCTGCTGAAGATCGGCGACCAGCGCGTGGCCGCCAACTGATGGGGCACGCAACGACCGGATCGATGCGGCCTTGAGCGATTTCCTGCGCGAGCACCTGCTCGCGCCCCATTACCTCGGCTGGCTGCTCGACGGCTGGCTCGTGACCGTGGGCGCTTCGCTGCTGGTGGCGGCGGGCGCCACGCTGCTGGGCGTCGTCGTGGCAGCGGGGCGCTCGTCGAACCGGCCCGCGTGGCTGCGCGCGAGCGGCGCGTACGTCTCGCTGTTTCGCAACACGCCGCTGCTGGTGCAGCTCTTCTTCTGGTACTTCGGCGCGCCCAGCCTGCTGCCCGAGGCGCTGCGCGAAGGGCTGCTGGCGGGGCGCTTCATTTCCTTCGAACTTCTGTCGGCGCTGCTCGGGCTCACGCTGTATGCGGCCGCCTACGTGGGCGAGGACATCCGCTCGGGCATCCGCGGCGTGCCTGAGGGGCAGACGCTGGCGGCGCAGGCGCTGGGCTTCACGCGCGCGCAGGTGCTGGCGCAGGTGGTGCTGCCGCAGGCGCTGCGCATCGCATTGCCGCCGCTGCTGGGGCAGTACATGAACATCGTCAAGAACACCTCGCTTGCGATGGCCGTGGGGCTGGTCGAGCTGTCGTACGCCTCGCGCCAGGTCGAGGCCGAGACCTTCAAGACCTTCCAGGCCTTCGGCGTGGCGACGCTGCTCTACATCGTGACCATCGGCGCGATCGAGCTGCTGGCGGCGTGGGCTGCGCGTCGGCAATCGGCGGTGCCGGGGAGGGCGACGGCATGACCGATGCGCTGCACATGCTGTGGGACAGCCTGCCGTACCTGCTGTGGGGCGCCTTTCCGCAGGGCGAGCTGGGCGGTGCGGCGCTCACGGTGCTGCTCAGCGCCGGCTCGGGCATCGCGTCGGCGGTGCTCGGACTGGCATGGGGCATCGGGCTGGCCATGGCGCGGGGGCCGCTGAAGCGCGTGCTGACGCTGGGGCTGGCCTTCCTGCGCGCGATCCCGGTGCTGATGCTGATCTTCTGGACCTACTTCCTGCTGCCGTTCGCGCTGGGCGTGAGCGTGCCGGGCGTGCTGTCGGTGATGTGCGCGTTGTCGCTGGTGGGCGGCGCCTACCTGGCGCACGCGGTGCATGCGGGCATCCGCGGGATCGGTGCGGGGCAGTGGGCGGCGGGGCTGTCGCTCGGGCTCACGCGCTGGGGCACGCTGCGCCACGTCGTGCTGCCGCAGGCGCTGCGGATGATGCTGCCGTCGTTCGTCAACCAGTGGGTCACGCTCGTGAAGGACAGCTCGCTGGCGTATGTGGTGAGCGTGGGCGAGCTGTCGTTCGTGGCTTCGCAGGTGAACGCGCGCACCATGGTCTATCCGGCGGAGATCTTCGTGCTGGTGGGCGCGATCTACTGGCTGCTGTGCACCGGGCTGGACCGGCTGGCCCACGGGGTCGTGCGCCGCGCGCAGGCGGGTGCGCCGGTTGTCATGAACTTTTCTGGAAAAGGTCTTGAGCGCTTCGCATAATCGTCCCGGTCATTCCGACAGCCTTTTCCATTTCAAGGAGTTCCACCCATGGCACAGACCCGGATCGCCGTCATCGTCGGCAGCCTGCGCAAGGATTCGTTCAACCACAAGCTGGCCCTGGCGCTGGCGCATCTCGCGCCGTCGGACTTCACGTTCGAGACCCTGCGCATCGACGACCTGCCGCTGTACAACCAGGACGACGACGGCAACCAGGCCGCGCAGGTGAAGCGCCTCAAGAGCGAAGTGGCCGCCGCGCAGGGCGTGCTGTTCGTCACGCCCGAATACAACCGCTCGATCCCCGGCGTCCTGAAGAACGCCATCGACCACGCTTCGCGCCCCTATGGCCAGAGCGTGTGGGCCGGCAAGCCGACCGGCGTGCTCGGCATCTCTGTGGGCGCCATCGGCACCGCGCTGGCGCAGCAGCACCTGCGCAACATCCTGGCGTATCTCGACGCGCCCACGATGGGCGGCCCCGAGGTGTTCCTGCAGGCCAAGGAAGGCCTGTTCGACGACAAGGGCCACATCGGCAACGAAGGCACGCAGAAATTCCTGCAGGGCTGGATGGACAAGTACGTGGCGTGGGTGAAGGCGCATTCCGCCGCTTGATCCTTCAAGGCAAGCGCCCACGAAAAAGCCGCCCCACGGGGCGGCTTTTTCGTTCCGGAGTTTGAAGACTCAGGCGGCTTGCGCGACGGTCTTCTGGTTCGCGGCTTCGGCCGTGGCCACGAGGATGTCGGCGCGAGCGGCGGTCAGTGCAGCGGCCTTGGGCGCGTCACCCATCGCGACGCCTTCGGCGCGCACGAAGCGCACGTCGGTGATGCCGAAGAAGCCGAAGATCACCTTCAGGTAGCTTTCCTGGTGCTCGGCCGCCTGACCGCCTTCGGAGGTCGAGTAGATGCCGCCGCGGCTGGACGCCACGATCACCGTCTTGCCACCGGCCAGGCCGACGGGGCCCTTTTCGGTGTACTTGAAGGTGCGGCCGGCTTGCGCGAGGCGGTCGATCCAGGCCTTGAGCTGGGTCGGGATGGTGAAGTTGTACAGCGGCGCGCCGAGCACGACGACGTCAGCGGCCAGGAACTGGCTCACCAGCTTTTCCGACAGGGCGTTCTCGCGCAGCTGCGCTTCGGTCGGCTGGGCCTGCACGCCGGTCTTGATGCCGAGGGCGTCGACGCCGAAGTGGGAGGGCGCGTCCACGGCGAGGTCGAGGTACTCGACCTGGGTGTCGGGGTGGGCGGCGCGCCATGCGGCGACGGTTTCGGCGGTCAGCTGGCGCGAGGTGGAGCCGGCGGCGAGGATGCTGGAGTCGATGTGGAGCAGCTTCATGTCAATCAATCACTTTCTGTGCAAGGTGTCGGCGCTGAGAAGTGGCCGGCGTTGGGAGAATTCTATTTTTGATGTGAGTGACTGATAAGTAGCCAAAATTTGATCAGATCGTTCTGTTGGTAGGACAATAAAGCCATGCAAGACCTCAACGACATGGTGTTCTTCGCCGAGGTGGCCGAGCGGGGCGGCTTTGCCGCCGCCAGCCGGGCGCTGGGCATTCCCAAATCGCGGCTGTCTCGGCGCGTGGCCGAGCTCGAGGAACGGCTGGGCGTGCAGCTGATGCAGCGCAGCACGCGCCGCCTGTCGCTCACGCCGGCCGGCGAGATCTACCTGCGGCATGCCTCGGCGATGCGCGACGCGGCCCAGGCGGCGGCCGAGGCCGTGGCGCAGGTGCAGACCGAGCCGAGCGGGCTGGTGCGGCTGACCTGCCCGGTCACCATCTCGCACAGCGGGCTGGCGCAGCTGATGCCGGTGTTCATGGCGCGCCACCCGGCGGTGCGCGTCGACATGCGCGTCATCAACCGGCCGGTGGACCTGATCGAGGAGGGCATCGACATCGCGCTGCGTGTGCGCCCGACCATCGAGGACAGCGCGGTGCTGGTGGCCAAGACCTTCGGCCACAGCCGCGGCGTGCTGGTCGCGAGCCCGGCGCTGCTGGCCAGTCAGGGCCCGGTCGACACGCCCGCCGACCTCGTGAAGCTGCCCACGGCGGCCATGTCGGTCAACGGGGAAGGGCGCTCCGAGTGGCGGCTCGAAGGCCCGGAAGGCCGCAGCCACGTGCATGTGCACACGCCGCGCTACGTGGCCGACGACCTGGCCACACTGCAGTTCGGCGCGCTGGGCGGCGTCGGCGTGACCCTGCTGCCCGACTACATGTGCAGCGCCGACATCGAGGCGGGCCGGCTGGTGCGGGTGCTGCCCGGCTGGGGGCCGTCGCCGGTGGTGGCGCACATGGTGTTTCCGGCGCGGCGGGCGCTGGTGCCGGCGGTGCGGCGGCTGATCGACTTCCTGTCCGAACACTTGCAAAGCGAGCAGATGCGGATGTTTTGAGGCAGATTGCTATCTAAAAGATAGCGTCATAGTGGGCCTGCGCAGGTTCTATATGCGGAAAACGTCATATCCAAACAAACAGATATTCGTTTGCCATTGAAGCAGCGGTTCGCACAATCCAGGGCTTCACCCCCTCCTTGGAGCGACCATGGCAACCCTGCGACTCGGCGACACCGCCCCCAATTTCACCCAGGACTCCAGCGAAGGCCCGATCGACTTCTACCAGTGGGCCGGCGATTCGTGGATCGTGTTCTTCTCGCACCCGGCCGATTTCACGCCCGTGTGCACCACCGAGCTCGGCAAGACGGCGGCGCTGTCGGGCGAGTTCGCCAAGCGCGGCGTGAAGCCCATCGCGCTGAGCGTCGACCCGGCCACCAAGCACAAGGAGTGGATCGGCGACATCAACGAGACGCAGAACACCACCGTCAACTTCCCGATCATTGCGGACGCCGACCGCAAGGTGGCCGACCTGTACGACCTGATCCACCCGAACGCCTCGACCACGGCCACGGTGCGCAGCGTCTACATCATCGACCCCAAGAAGGTCATCCGCACCACCATCACCTACCCGGCGTCGACCGGCCGCAACTTCGACGAGATCCTGCGCGTCATCGACTCGCTGCAGCTCACCGACAGCCACAAGGTCGCCACGCCCGTGAACTGGAAGGACGGCGACGACGTCGTCATCGTGCCGAGCATCCAGGACCCGGCCGAGCTGGCCGAGCGCTTCCCCAAGGGCTTCAAGGCCGTCAAGCCTTACCTGCGCATCACGCCGCAGCCCAACAAGTAAGAAGCCGCAGGACCGCGCCGTCATGCAGACTCGTGTCGTCATCGTGCCCGGCTGGCGCGACTCCGGGCCCGGCCACTGGCAGAGCCTGTGGGAAGAACGCATTCCGGGCGCGGCGCGGGTGGCGCAGGACGACTGGGCTTCGCCCAAGCGCGATGCCTGGGTGCCCGCACTGGCCAAGCTGGTGCTCGAAAGCGAAGGCCCCGTGGTCATCGCGGCGCACAGTCTGGGCTGCATCGCCACGGCGCACCTGCCGCCCGAGGCCGCCGCCCGCATCCAGGGCGCGCTGCTGGTGGCGCCGGCCGACCCCGAGCGCCGCGCGGTGCTGTCCGACTTCGCACCCGTGCCGTACGCGGCGCTGCCGTACCGCAGCATCG
This sequence comes from Variovorax boronicumulans NBRC 103145, assembly GCF_001591345.1. Lineage (GTDB taxonomy): Bacteria > Pseudomonadota > Gammaproteobacteria > Burkholderiales > Burkholderiaceae_C > Variovorax > Variovorax boronicumulans. The sequence goes on from NZ_BCUS01000005.1 coordinate 30,406, forward strand.
TGGTGGCGAGCAGCAACGATCCCTATTGCCCGATCCGCCTGGCGGGCGCCTATTCGCGCGCCTGGGGCAGCGAGTTCGTGCGCATGCAGAATGCGGGGCACATCAACATCGATTCGGGGCACGGAGACTGGCCGCTCGGCCTGGCCCTGCTGCAATCGTTGACCGACGAACCCGCCGCCTGGTCGGCGGGACGTGAATTTTCAGAAAACCTGGCAACCACATGACTTCCAGAATCAAGACCTTCGTCGCCGTGCTCGCGCTGGCGTCCTCCGCACTCGCCGGCAGCACCGCCTTCGCACAAGGCACCGGGCTGCTGAACGCCTCGTACGACGTGGCGCGCGAGTTCTACAAGGACTACAACGCGGCCTTCGTGGCGAACTACAAGAAGGCCACGGGCAAGGACGTCAAGATCGACCAGTCGCACGGCGGCTCCAGCGCCCAGGCGCGTGCCGTGGCCGACGGCCTCGATGCCGACGTGGTGACCATGAACACCTCGACCGACATCGACTTCCTGGCCAACGCCGGCGTGGTCGCCAAGGACTGGAACAAGAAGTTCCCCGAGAACGCATCGCCCACCACCTCGACCATGCTGCTGCTGGTGCGCAACGGCAACCCCAAGGGCATCAAAGACTGGGACGACCTGGTCAAGCCCGGCGTGCAGGTCGTGATCGTCAACCCCAAGACCGGCGGCAACGGCCGCTACGCCTACCTGGCCGCCTGGGGCTACATCAAGAAGAAGGGCGGCACCGACGCCCAGGCTGCCGAGTTCGTCGGCAAGCTGTTCAAGAACGTGCCGGTGCTGGCACGCGGCGGCCGCGACGCGACCACCGCCTTCCTGCAACGCAACATCGGCGACGCGCTGATCACCTTCGAATCCGAAGTGGTCTCGATCGACCGCGAATTCGGCACCGGCAAGGTCGACTCGGTCTACCCGTCGATCTCCATCGTGGCCGAGAACCCGGTCGCCATCGTCGAGCGCACCGTCAAGAAGAAGGGCACGGGCGAGTTGGCCAAGGCCTACCTCGACTGGCTGTACTCCGAAGAAGCGCAGGAAATCGCCGCCAAGCATGCGCTGCGCCCGCGTTCGCAGACCGTGCTCAAGAAGTACGCCTCGACCTTCAAGCCGCTGCAGCTGTTCACGGTGCAGGAACTGTTCGGCAGCCTGAGCGAAGCGCAGAAGGTGCACTTCAATGACGGCGGCCAGTTCGACAAGCTCTACACGCCCGGCGCGAAGTAAATGAGCGGCGCTGCTTCTTCGGCGCTCCCGGCAGCGGGAGCGCCTTTTTCACGTGCCAACCGGGCAGGGGGTGCCAAGCGCGTGCTGCCCGGTTTCCACATCACGCTCGGCTTCACGGTCTTCTATCTGTGCCTGATCGTGCTGATCCCGCTGTCAGCGCTGGTCTTCAAGACCTTCACGATGACCTGGGAGCACTTCTGGGTGTCGGTGACCGCGCCGCGCGTGATGGCCTCGTACCGCCTGACCTTCGGCGCCTCGCTGATCGCGGCGATGGTGAACGCGGTGTTCGGCCTGCTGGTGGCCTGGGTGCTGGTGCGCTACAAGTTCCCGGGCAAGCGCATCGTCGATGCGCTGGTCGACCTGCCGTTCGCGTTGCCCACGGCCGTGGCCGGCATCTCGCTCACGGCGCTGCTCGCGGGCAACGGCTGGATCGGGCAGCTGCTCGAGCCGCACGGCATCAAGCTGGCGTTCACGCCGGCGGGCATCGTGATCGCGCTGATCTTCATCGGGCTGCCCTTCGTGGTGCGCACGGTGCAGCCGGTGCTCGAAGACGCCGAGAAGGAACTCGAAGAAGCCGCCACCTCGCTGGGCGCCACGCGCCTGCAGACCTTCACCAAGGTGATCTTTCCGTCGATCGCACCCGCGCTGCTGACGGGCTTCGCGATGGCCTTCGCACGCGCCATCGGCGAGTACGGCTCCGTGATCTTCATCGCCGGCAACATGCCGATGATTTCCGAGATCACGCCGCTCATCATCATCGGCAAGCTGGAGCAGTACGACTACACGGGCGCCACGGCGGTCGCGCTGGTGATGCTGGTGCTGTCGTTCATCCTGCTGCTGGTCATCAACGGCCTGCAAGCCTGGCAACGCAAGCGCGCAGGAGCCTGACATGAGTGCACCTTCGAAAATCATCCGCCGCGCGCAGGCCGGCACCACCGAGTCGGCCTGGGTCCGCTGGACGCTGATCGGCATCGCCCTGGCGTTCATGTTCCTGTTCCTCGTGCTGCCGCTGGCGGCCGTGGCGGTCGAGGCGCTGCGCAAGGGCCTCAATGCCTACCTCGAGGCGCTGAAGGAGCCCGATGCGTGGAGCGCGATCCGCCTCACGCTGATCACAGCCGCCATCGCGGTGCCGATGAACCTCGTCTTCGGCGTGGCCGCGGCGTGGGCCATCGCCAAGTTCGAGTTCCGCGGCAAGGCCTTTCTGACCACGCTGATCGACCTGCCGTTCGCGGTGTCGCCGGTGGTGGCGGGCCTGATCTACGTGCTGGTGTTCGGCGCGCAGGGCTGGTTCGGTCCGTGGCTGGCGGAGCACGACATCAAGATCATCTTCGCCGTGCCCGGCATCGTGCTGGCCACCGTGTTCGTGACCTTTCCCTTCATTGCGCGCGAACTCATTCCGCTGATGCAGGCGCAGGGCACCGACGAGGAACAGGCCGCCATCGTGCTCGGCGCGACCGGCTGGCAGACCTTCCGGCGCGTGACCTTGCCCAACATCAAGTGGGGCCTGCTGTACGGCGTGATCCTGTGCAACGCGCGCGCCATGGGCGAGTTCGGCGCGGTGTCGGTGGTGTCGGGCCACATCCGCGGCCAGACCAACACGATGCCGCTGCACGTCGAGGTGCTCTACAACGAATACCAGTCGGTGGCCGCCTTTGCGGTGGCCTCGCTGCTGGCGATCCTGGCGCTGGTCACCCTGGTGATCAAGTCGGTCATCGAGTGGCGCCATGAGCGCGAAATGAAAGCCATCGCCGAGCTGCCGCCCGAGCGTCCCCCCGAGCCTTCGGCGGCCTGAGAAGACGAGAGAACAAGACCATGAGCATCGAAATCCGCAACATCAGCAAGCAGTTCGGCGACTTCCGCGCGCTGAACAACGTGAACCTCGACGTCGAGTCGGGCGAACTGGTCGCGCTGCTCGGCCCCTCGGGCTGCGGCAAGACCACGCTGCTGCGCATCATCGCGGGCCTGGAAACGGCCGACACCGGCAGCATCCATTTCTCGGGCGAAGACACCACCGACGTGCACGTGCGCGAGCGCCAGGTCGGCTTCGTGTTCCAGCACTACGCGCTGTTCCGCCACATGACCGTGTTCGAGAACGTGGCCTTTGGCCTGCGCGTGAAGCCGCGCAAGGAGCGCCCGAGCGACGCGCAGATCAAGGCCAAGGTGACCGACCTGCTCAAGCTGGTGCAGCTGGACTGGCTGGCCGACCGCTACCCGTCGCAGCTGTCCGGCGGCCAGCGCCAGCGCATCGCGCTGGCCCGCGCGCTGGCGGTGGAGCCCAAGGTGCTGCTGCTGGACGAACCCTTCGGCGCGCTCGACGCCAAGGTGCGCAAGGAACTGCGCCGCTGGCTGCGCCGGCTGCACGACGAGCTGCACGTCACCTCGATCTTCGTTACGCACGACCAGGAAGAAGCGCTCGAGGTGGCCGACCGCGTGGTGGTCATCAACAAGGGCCGCATCGAGCAGGTCGGTTCGCCACAGGACGTGTGGGACAAGCCCGCGAGCCCGTTCGTCTACGGCTTCCTGGGCGACGTGAACCTGTTCCACGGCCGGGCCGACAACGGCGCCGTGCAGCTGGACGGCATGCGCATCGACTCGCCCGAGCACAGCAGCGCGCGCGACGCCAAGGCGCTGGCCTACGTGCGCCCGCATGACCTGGATGTGACACGCTACGTGTCGGGTGCCACCGGCATCGTCGCCACGCTGTCGCGCGCGATCGTGGTCGGACCGATCGCGCGGCTGGAACTTGAGCCCACCGAAACGAATCCAGATAATCCGGGCTCCGGAACCATCATCGAAGCGCAACTCCCTGCGCAACAGTTCCGCGACCTGGGCTTGAAGGAAGGCGACACCGTCGTCGCCAACCCCCGCAAGGCCAGGGTGTTCGTAGAAGAAGATTGGGTATCTCCTTGATCCATTGGTACTTCGGCGCGCCGCGCCGCGCGCTCGGGCTGATCTGCCTGGCCTGTGTCCTCATGCTGGCCTTCGGGCTGTATCTGCAGCACGTGGTCGGGCTCGAACCCTGCCCGATGTGCATCGTGCAGCGCTATGCGCTGATGCTGGTGGCGCTGTTCACCGGCCTGGCGGCGCTGTTCAACAGCCGAGGCCTGCAGGTGACGGGCGGGGTGCTGGCGCTGGCGGCGGCGGTGGGCGGTGCCTACACGGCGGCGCAGCAGAGCTGGCTGCAGTGGTATCCGCCCGAAGTCGTCTCGTGCGGGCGTGACCTGTACGGGATGATCGAGACCTTCCCGCTCAAGCGCGCGCTGCCGATGATCTTCCGCGGCGGCGGCGACTGTTCCAAGATCGACTGGTCGCTGTTCGGCCTGACGCTGGCGAACTGGTCGTTCATTGCGTTCACGGTGCTGGCGCTGTTGCTCCTCACCTTGCTCTTGCGCCGGCGCACGGCGCGCTGAGTTCTTTTTCAGTAGTTCTTGCGGCGTGGCCCGCTGTCCTTCGAGGGCAGCGGGCCACGCCGTTTTTCATGGGTCGCTGCGCAGGCCCGTGCAAAAAAGCCCGTCAAAACGCATGCTTTAGCAGGCCTTCAGCAACCGGGGCTAGGATGAACCGCATCCCTTCCCGGGCCTCGCCGCCCGTTTCATCCCACTTCTTCACTGCATGCCCACCACTCCTTCGCGACGATCGCGCAAGTTCCTTGTCGGCCTGGCCTTGTTCGTCGTGCTGGCCATCGCCGCCTTCTTCTGGCTGAGCCCGGCGAAGAAAAGCGACTACCTGACCGCCACCGTGCAGCGCAGCGACCTGGAGAACGCGGTGCTCGCCACCGGCGTGCTGCAGGCCCTCAAGCAGGTCGAGGTGGGCGCGCAGGTGTCGGGCCAGCTCAAGTCGCTGAAGGTGGTGCTCGGCCAGACGGTGAAGAAGGGCGACTGGCTGGCCGAGATCGACCCCGTCATCTCGCAGAACACGCTCGCGCAGGAGCAGGCCAAGCTCGAGAACCTGCAGGCCCAGAAGCTCGCCAAGGAAGTGCGCGTGAAGCAGGCCGAACTCACCTGGGCGCGCCAGCGCGAGATGCTGGCGCAGGACGCCGCCGCGCGCCAGGACCTGGAAGGCGCCGACACCGAGTTGCGCGCGCTGCGCGCCGACGCCGTCTCGCTCGACGCGCAGATCCGCCAGCAGAAGCTGGCCCTGGCCTCGGCGCAGACCAACCTGTCGTACACGCGCATCGTCGCGCCCATCGACGGCGATGTGGTGTCGATCAGCACGCTCGAAGGCCAGACCGTGGTGGCCTCGTTCCAGGTGCCCACGCTGATGAAACTGGCCGACCTGTCGACCATGACCGTGAAGGCGCAGGTGTCCGAGGCCGACGTGGTGCGCGTGAAGGCCGGCCAGCCGGTGTACTTCACCATCCTGGGCGACCCCGACACGCGCTACCACGGCACGCTGCGCGCGGTGCAGCCTTCGCCCGAGAAGATCAACAACGCCGTGTTCTTCAACGCGCTGTTCGACGTGCCCAACCCCGAGCGCACGCTGCGCGTCGACATGACGGCGCAGGTTGCCATCCTGCTGGGCGAGGCCAAGCAGGCGCTGACCGTGCCGCTCACCGCGCTCGGCACGCGCGACAAGGACGGCCGCCACGAAGTACGCGTGCTCCTGCCCGACCAGCGCGTGGAAAAGCGGCAGGTGCGCGTGGGCATCAGCAACAACTTCCAGGCGCAGGTGCTCGAAGGCCTGAAGGAGGGCGACAGCGTCATCACCGGCGACGCCTCGGCGCTGGAGAAGACCGACGGCAATGACAGCGGCAGCCGGAGGCCGCGCCAGTGACGCAGCCGCTGCTGACCCTGCGCGGTATCGGCCGCAGCTTTCCCTCGGGCGAGCAGGAGGTCCAGGTGCTGAAAGATGTCGACCTGGACATCGGCCACGGCGAGATGCTGGCCATCGTCGGCGCCTCGGGCTCGGGCAAGTCGACGCTGATGAACATCCTCGGCTGCCTCGACCGGCCGACCACCGGCACCTACACCGTGTCGGGCCAGGACGTCGGCACGCTCGACAGCGACGCGCTCGCCGCGCTGCGGCGCGAGCACTTCGGCTTCATCTTCCAGCGCTACCACCTCATGCAGCACCTGACGGCGACCGGCAACGTCGAGGTGCCCGCCGTGTATGCCGGCACCGAGGGCTCGGCGCGCGACGCGCGGGCGCGGCAACTGCTCGCGCGCCTGGGCCTGGAAGACCGCACCGAACACCGGCCGAGCCAGCTCTCGGGCGGCCAGCAGCAGCGCGTGAGCATCGCGCGTGCGCTCATGAACGGCGGGCAGGTCATCCTGGCCGACGAGCCCACCGGCGCGCTCGACAGCAAGAGCGGCCAGGAGGTCATCGGCATCCTGCGCGAGCTGCATGCGCAGGGGCACACGATCATCATCGTGACGCACGACATGCAGGTGGCACGCTGCACCGAACGCATCATCGAGATCGCCGACGGTGCGATCGTGGGCGACCGGCCCAACGTGCCGACCGTGGCCGCACCCGCACAGACGGTGGGCGACGACACCCCCACGCCGCCCGCCATGACGCGCCCCACGCTGGGCATCGCGCGCTTCAGCACCGGCTGGGCGCGTTTCTCCGAAGCCTTCCGCATGGCCTGGCGCTCGATGATGGCGCACCGCATGCGCACGGCACTCACCATGCTGGGCATCATCATCGGCATCACCTCGGTGGTGTCGATCGTGGCCATCGGGGAGGGCGCCAAGCGCTTCGTGCTGGCCGACATCAAGGCCATCGGCACCAACACGCTCGACATCTACCCGGGCCACGACTTCGGCGACGACAAGGCCGCGAGCATCCGCACGCTGCTGCCGGCCGACCTGCAGGCCATTGCCGCGCAGCCCTACGTGCACAGCGTCACGCCGACCACCATGCGCAGCCTGCGCCTGCGCTACCGCAGCGCCGACGTCAACGGCAACGTGAACGGCGTCAGCGACAACTTCTTCAGCGTGCGCGACATCCAGATGGCCAGCGGCACGGACTTCGACGCCAACGACGTGCGGCACCAGTCGCAGGTGGTGGTGATCGACCAGAACACGCGGCGCAAGCTCTTTCCCGACGGCACCGACCCCGTGGGCAAGATCATCCTCGTGGGCAGCCTGCCGTGCACCGTGATCGGCGTGGCACAGGAAAAGAAGAGCATGTTCGGCGAGAACAAGTCGCTCAACATCTGGCTGCCCTACAGCACCGGCGCGAGCCGCCTCTTCGGCCAGCAGCACTTCGACAGCATCACCGTTCGCATCCGCGACGACCAGCCCACCAAGGCGGCCGAAGAGAGCATCGTGCGGCTGCTCACGCTGCGCCACGGCGGCAAGGACTTCTTCACCTTCAACATGGACAGCATCGTGAAGACGGCCGAGCGCACGAGCCAGTCGCTCACGCTGCTGCTGTCGCTGATCGCGGTGATCTCGCTCGTGGTGGGCGGCATCGGCGTGATGAACATCATGCTGGTGTCGGTGACCGAGCGCACCCGCGAGATCGGCATCCGCATGGCCGTGGGCGCGCGCCAGAGCGACGTGCTGCAGCAGTTCCTGACCGAGGCCGTGCTCGTGTGCCTGGTCGGCGGTTTCATCGGCGTGCTGCTGTCGTACGGCATCAGCTTTGTGTTCTCGCTGTTCGTGAAGCAATGGCAAATGATCTTTTCGCTGGGGGCCGTGGTGTCGGCTTTTTTGTGCGCGTCGCTCATCGGCGTGCTCTTCGGGTACCTGCCGGCGCGCAACGCCGCGCGGCTCGACCCCATCGAGGCGCTGGCGCGTGAGTAGCGCGCGACCGACCCTGGCGGGCCTCGCCATCGCGCTGGCGCTCGGCGGCTGCACGCTGTTCGCGCCGGAGCGGCGCGAACACCGACCGCTCGGCGTGCCGCAGGCCTGGCAGCAGCAACAGCCCCTGCCGCAGAACGCAGCGGCCGTGCCGCAGGCCCGCTGGTGGACCGCCTTCCACGACGCGCGGCTCGACACCCTGATCGACAACGCCCTGCGCACCAACAACAACCTGGCCGCTGCCGGCATCCGCGTGCAGCGGGCGCAGCTGCAGGCCGGCCTGGCAAACACCAACCTCACGCCCGGCGTGACAGGTCAACTGAGCACCAACCGCAGCTTCGATCTGAAGCGCGGCAACGTGGCCGCATCGACCGCGAGCTCCTCGCTGAACCTGAGCTACGAGATCGATCTGTGGGGTCGCCTGTCGGCGTTGCGCAGCGCTGCCGACTGGGAGCTGCAGGCCACCCAGTCCGACCGCGAGGCCACGGCGCTGGCGCTGGTGGGCACCACGGCCGGGCTGTATTGGCAGACCGGCTACCTGAACCACCGCATCGCGCTGAGCGAAGCCGGCATGGCCGATGCACGGCGCATCCAGGCGCTGGTGCGCGCCAAGTACGCGGCAGGTGCCGTGTCCGGGCTCGACGTCGCGCAGGCCGGCCAGAATCTCGCGAGCCAGGAGGCCGCGCACACACAGCTGCTGCAACAGCGTGTCGAGGCACGCAACGCACTGGCGATCCTGTTCGACATGCCGCCCGACGCCCCGAGAGACGAGCCCTCCCAACTGCCGGACACCGCCTTGCCCGTGATCGATGCCGGACTGCCCGCCAGCCTGCTGGGCCGCCGGCCCGACCTGCGCGCCGCGGAGCAGCGCCTGCGGTCCTCGCTGGCGAACGTCGATGCCACGCGCACCAGTTTCTATCCGGTGCTGAGCCTCACGGGTTCGCTGGGCGCGGGGAGCAATGCGCTGGGCGAGGTGCTGAAGAATCCGATCGCCACGCTGGGCGCCGGCCTGGTGTTGCCGTTCCTGCAATGGAACACCGCGCGGCTGACCGTCGCCGTGTCGCAGACGCAGTACGAAGAAGCGGTCGTCGGTTTCCGCCAGTCGCTGTACACCGCGCTGTCCGAGGTCGAGAACACGCTGTCGTCGCGAACCCAGCTGCAGGACGAAAGCGTGAAGCTGGCTCTGGCGCTGCAACAGGCGCAACGCGCGGAGGCCTTGTCGGAAGTGCGCTATCGCGCCGGCGCCACTGCGCTGCAACCGGTGCTCGATGCCAAGGACAAGCGCCGCCTCGCGGAGGTGTCGGTGGCGCAGAATCGGTTGAACCAGCTCAACGCCACGATGACGCTCTACAAGGCACTGGGCGGCGCGGCCATCGTCGAGTAGGAAGAGAGGAAGAGTTCCCACACCACAGCAGGTGCCCGGCAGGCGGTGCGGTGTGGCCGGCACAGTGGAGCCGACCGCGCCGTGCCGCCTGCCGGGCGCCCCTCCAAAGAGACCTAAGCCTGAAACGGCGGCGCCCCCCGCAGCTTGCGAAAAAGCAACCCCGGCAGCCGCAAAACAAACTCGACCATCAGCCGCGTGTGCATCCAAGTCAGCAAGACGTTGTCCCGCCCATAGCGAAAGTGCGACACCCCGCCTTCTTCAGCCGTCAGGTACTTCACAGGCGCATCGATGTTCACCGGCTTGACCCCGCGCCAGGCCAGCCGCACGACCGCCTCGGTATCGAAGTCGAAGCGCCGCATCCACGGTTGCCGCGCCATCACCGCGATCAGGTCGACCACCGGGTACACGCGAAAGCCGTAGAGCGAATCGCCCACGCCCGCGAACAGCGTCTCGAGCTGCGTCCAGCCGTTGGACACCCGCCGCCCCCGCACCCGCAGCAACGGTGCGCTGGCGTCGAACACCGGCCGGCCCAGCACCATCGTCTCGGGCCGCGCCAGCGAGGCGTTCATGAAAGAGGGGATCAGGTCCGCCGGATGTTGTCCGTCGGAATCCATCGTGAGTGCGTGCGTGAAGCCGGCGTCCTTCGCGGCCCGCAAGCCGTGCAGCACCGCCGAGCCCTTGCCCTGGTTCTGCGGCAGCACCCACACGCGCAGCCCCGGATCGCTGGCGGCCATCTGCTGCAGCCGCTCGCCCGTGCCGTCGTCGCTGCCGTCGATCACTACCCACACCGGGTTCCATTGGGCCCGCGCGGCCGCGACCGTCGAGAACAGGCGCTCGCCCGTGTTGTAGCTGGGGATCAGGACAAGGTGGGTGCGCGAGGCGTCTGCTGGCATTCGGGGGACGCGTCGGTGGCGCGCTGCTCCATGTGTTGACGGAAATAGTGCTCCAGCTCGACCTGCAACGCATCGCTGTCCTGCGTTGGTGCAAAGCGCTTGCCCAGCCGCAGCGTGAAGACGATGGGCAGCGGCGGCACGCGCCACAGCGGCCAGCCCTTGCCGAGGTAGGGCGAGTCGGTGTCGATGAACACGGTCTGGATCGGCGCCTGCGCCAGCTTGGCGATCAGCGTGGTGCCGGGGCGGAAGGGGTTCAGCGGCGGCGACACCGTGCGCGTGCCTTCGGGAAAGATCACGAGCTGGCCGCCCTGGCGCAGGTCGTTGACCGCCAGGCGCACCATCGTGCGGGCCGACTTGTTGCTGATGTAGCGCGCCAGCCGGGCCCCGGCACCGAGGAAGATGTTGCCCATCAGCTCGGCCTTCATGATGCAGGCACTGCGCGGCAGCCGCGCCACCAGCAGCAGTGCGTCGAGCATGGTCGGGTGGTTGGCCACGAAGATCACGCCGGGCTCGTTGCGCATCGGGTCCAGGCACGAGGCGTCGATGCGCATCATGCCGGTGACCGAGGCGAGCCACCAGAACATCCGGTAGGCAAAGGCGATGGTCATGCGGCCCAGCGCGCGCGCCGGTACGGCCGGCATCACCGGGTACAGCAGCATGGCGACGAAGTTCCAGACCAGCGAGATCAGGCCGAGGAACAGCAGCAGCGCATAGAGCATCAGCGCGAGCGGGATCGACGTGAGAAGACGCAGCACGTTCATGGGTGGTGTCGGTCGGACAGGCGGACGGCGGGCCGCTCAGGCGGCCTGCAGCCGGCCGGCGGCGACCGTGTGGGCCTCGATCTCGACCAGCAGATCGCTGCGGCAGATGTCGGCTTCCAGGTACACCGCATGGCGGGCCATCGGCGACTGGGCGCCGAGCGCGGCTTCGATCACCTCGCGCACGGCCTCGGTGTCCGACGGATGCCGCACGTACACCACGCAGTCGAGCGCATCGAGCGAGAAGCGCGCCGTGGTCTGCGCATGGGCGGAGGCGATCACGGCCTCCAGGTTGCGCAGCGTTTCGCGGGCCTGCTCACGCACGTCGCCGTGGTGCACCGTTTCGTGCCCGACGATGCTCGCCGTGCCCGAGATGAAGAGCGCGACCTGGCCGTCGCCGATGTCCGCCAGCGCGGCGCGCGAGAAGGTCGGCGAGCGCGGGCCGTAGGTTTCGGGATAGCGGTAAGCCGACACCTGCCGCGGGTTCTCGACCGGCAGCGGCGCGGCACGTCCCGCGAGAAAACGGATCGACAGCGCGCCCTGGCGGATGCCCAGCGCGCAGGCGGCCGGGGCACCTTCGAAGGCGGCGCGGCCGGCCTCGAAGAAGGCCTCTTGCCGACCGAGATTGAACTGGCGGTAGCGCTCCAGCCCGCCGCCGTCCGCGTTGATGCGCGGCAGGTAGTTCCAGATGCGCTGCAGGTGCGGCGTGCCGGCCTGCTCGAGCGTGCGGAACAGGTCGCGGTAGGCGCGCTGCGCGAGTTCGGTCAGGCCCTGGCCTTCGACGGCTTCATCGAGGTCGATGGCGCCGAGCAGCCAGTGCCCGTCGGTGCGCCAGCGCGCGATGCCGGTGGTGCCCGACCGGACCTGGGTGCCGTCACCCGCGTGCCCCACGTGCCACACGTCGGCCATCGCGCCTTGCGGTGACAGCACGCGCGCGTTGACCGTGGGCATCCAGGCGACACCGTGCGGCGTGCCGTAGCCGAGCGCGGCAAAGGGTGCATGGCTGTGCGTGGCCAGCGCAAGGCTGTCCGGCAGCGAGAGGCGCTCCACGCGCAGGGGGGAATGAAGGCGATCGTCCTGGGGGCGCACGTTCAGCGAACCTCGTCGGCGGTGGATTCGGGTTTGCGGCCGGTGTAGGCCGAGAAGACCCCGAGGCTCGCATGCCGGCGCACGTCGCTGAAGCCGGCGGCGCCCAGTGCCTGCATGACGCGCTCGGGCGGGATGCAGGCCTCGATCGTGTCCCAGTAATAGCGCCACAGCTCCGAGGTGTCGCTGCGGCGGCCAACCACGCGGGCGATCAGCGGCACCACGGCGCGCATGTAGCCTTTCAGCAGTGCGGTGGCGATGCGGCCTTCTGGCTTGGTGATCTCGAGCACCACCACGCGCCCGCCCGGGCGCAGCACGCGATGGAACTCGGAAAAGGCGGCGGCCACGTCGCTGATGTGGCGCATGGCGTAACCCATGCTCACGAAATCGCAGCTGGCGTCGGGCCGGGGCAGGGCCTCGGCGACGCCTTGAATCAATTCGACGCCGGGCAGCCGGACCTGGCCCATCATGCCCACGCTGGGGTCGACGCCGGTGAGCTTGCCGGTGGAGCCGATGAGCTTCAGGGCTTCGCGGGCGACGAGCCCGGTGCCGATGCCCACGTCGAGCACCTGGGCGCCCGCCGTGAGGCCGGCCTGCTTCAGTGCGTCACGGCGGTACGAGGGGCCGGTGCCGAAGGCCAGCACGGCTTCGATGCGGTCGTAGTCCGCGGCCGTGCTGTCGAAGATGCGCCGCAGGAACGCCTGGTGCTCCGCTTCGGTGTTGTAGTACAGCGGCAGCGGGGCGTGCGGCGGCAGGGCGTCGGGATTTCCCGTACCGGCAATGGGCGATGGCGTCATCGAACAATTATCACCAAAAGGTCCGGGCCGAAATCCCGGGCGCCGGGGGAGCGTTGTGTGCGCCGGACAGTAAACTCCACACTTGCTTTGAAAACACACGACAGCGAGAGAGAAAGCCATGGCCGGACATAGCAAGTGGGCAAATATTCAGCACCGCAAGGGCCGCCAGGACGAGAAACGCGGCAAGCTCTGGACCCGCGCCATCCGTGAAATCACGGTGGCGGCACGCGCCGGCGGCGCAGACCTCAGCGCCAACCCCCGGCTGCGGCTGGCGGTCGAAAAGGCCAAGGCGGTCAACCTGCCCATCGACACCGTCAAGCGCAACATCGACAAGGCCACGGGCAACCTCGAAGGCGTCAATTACGAAGAAATTCGTTACGAAGGGTACGGCATCGGCGGCGCGGCGATCATCGTCGACACCATGACCGACAACCGCGTGCGCACCGTGGCCGAAGTGCGCCACGCCTTCTCCAAGCACGGCGGCAACATGGGCACCGAAGGCTCGGTGGCCTTCCAGTTCAAGCACTGCGGCCAGATCATCTTCGCGCCCGGCACCAGCGAGGACAAGGTCATGGAAGTGGCCCTCGAAGCCGGTGCCGAGGACGTGATCACCGACGACGACGGCGCCATCGAGGTGCTCACCGCCATCGGCGACTTCGAGGCCGTCAAGAACGCGCTCGAAGCCGCGGGCCTGAAGCCCGACGCCGCTGAGATCACGATGCGCGCCGAGAACACCGTGGACGTGACCGGCGAAGACGCCGCCAGGATGCAGAAGCTCCTCGACGTGCTCGAGGACCTGGACGACGTGCAGGACGTGTATCACAACGCCGCACTGTCCGACTGAACGAATGAATGATGGATCCACAGCGACAAACGAAAGCCCGCGAATGAAGGTACTGGTGATTGGAGGAGGGGGCCGCGAGCACGCACTGGCGTGGCGGCTGGCGCAGGGCAACCGGGTCAGCCGCGTCTACGTGGCGCCCGGCAACGGCGGCACCGTGAGCGACGAACGCTACGACTGCATCGACATCACCGAACCCGCCGCGTTGCGCGAGTGGGCGATGGCCGAGAAAATCGCGCTGACCGTGGTCGGCCCCGAGGGGCCGCTCGCCGCGGGCGTGGTGGACGAGTTCCGCGCGCACGGCCTGCGCATCTTCGGCCCGACGCAGGCGGCTGCGCAGCTCGAAAGCTCCAAGGCCTTCTCGAAGGCCTTCATGAAGCGCCACAAGATCCCGACGGCCGAATACGAGGCCTTCACCGACGCCGCTGCCGCTCATGCGTACATCGATGCCAAGGGCGCACCGATCGTCGTCAAGGCCGACGGCCTGGCCGCCGGCAAGGGCGTGGTGGTTGCCATGACGGCGCAGGAAGCCCATGAGGCCGTCGACTTCATGCTGGTCGACAACAAGTTTGGCGTGTCGCACAACGAAGGCGGCGCACGCGTCGTCATCGAAGAATTCCTGCAAGGCGAAGAAGCCAGCTTCATCGTGATGTGCGACGGCAAGAACGTTGCCGCGCTGGCCACCAGCCAGGACCACAAGCGCCTGCTCGATGGCGACGAAGGCCCGAACACCGGCGGCATGGGCGCGTACTCGCCCGCACCGGTCGTCACGGCCGAGGTGCATGCGCGTGCGATGCGCGAGATCATCCTGCCAACCATCCGCGGCATGGAAAAGGACGGCATTCCGTTCACCGGCTTCCTCTATGCCGGTCTCATGATCGACGCGGCCGGCCAGCCCAAGACGCTCGAATTCAACTGCCGCATGGGCGACCCCGAGACGCAGCCGATCATGATGCGCCTGAAGTCCGACCTGTTCGAGGTGTTCTGGCACGCCACCGACGGCACGCTCGACCAGGTCGAGCTGCAGTGGGACCGCCGCGTGGCACTGGGCGTGGTGATGGCCGCGCACGGCTACCCGCTGTCGCCGCGCAAGGGCGACCGCATCAGCGGCATCCCGGCCGAAGCACCCGATGCCGTCGTGTTCCACGCCGGTACCACGCTGGAGAACGGCGAGCTCAAGACCAGCGGCGGCCGCGTGCTCTGCGTGACCGTGCTGGCCGACAGCGTCAAGCAGGCGCAGCAGCGCGCCTACGAGGTCGCGGCGCGCGTGCAGTTCGACGGCGCGCAGTACCGCAAGGACATCGGCTACCGCGCCGTCAACGCGCGCAACACGCCCCACGCCTGATGCCAGCCACCCAGCCGAAGGCGGTCGGCGACTACCTGCGCGGACTGCAGCAATCGATCATCTCGGCGGTCGAGGCGGCGGATGGTGGCAGCGCGGTGCGCGATGCCTGGCAGAAAGAGCCCGGCGAGCCGCTGCAGGGCAACGGCCTGACCTGCATCCTCGAAGGCGGCGCGCTGTTCGAGCGCGCCGGCGTCGGCTTCTCGCAGGTGCGCGGCGCCAAGTTGCCGGCCTCGGCCACGCAGAACCGCCCCGAGCTCTCGGGCGCGCCGTTCGAGGCCATGGGCGTGTCGCTGGTGTTCCATCCGCGCAATCCCTACGTGCCGATCGTTCACATGAACGTGCGCATGCTGGCCGCGCAGCCCGCGGGCGGCGGCGATCCCGTGTGCTGGTTCGGCGGCGGCATGGACCTCACACCCTGCTACGGCTTCGAAGAAGACGCGGTGCACTTTCACACCGTGTGCCGCGATGCGCTCGCACCGTTCGGCGTCGACAAGTACCCGCGCTTCAAGACCTGGTGCGACGAGTATTTCTTCCTGAAGCACCGCAACGAGCAGCGCGGCATCGGCGGCATCTTCTTCGACGACTTCGCCGAGGGCGGCATCGAGAACGGCTTTGCGCTGATCCGCTCGGTCGGCGATGCCTTCCTGCAGGCCTACCTGCCGATCGTCGAACGCCGCCGCGGCATGCCGTACGGCGAGCGCGAACGCGAATTCCAGCTGTACCGGCGCGGGCGCTATGTCGAGTTCAACCTCGTGTGGGACCGCGGCACGCACTTCGGCCTGCAGTCGGGCGGACGCACCGAATCGATCCTGCTGTCGATGCCGCCGCTCGCGAGCTGGGCCTACCGGCAACAGCCCGAAGCGGGCAGCCCCGAAGCCGCGCTGTACAGCGACTTCATCGTGCGCCGGGACTGGGTGTGAGCCCCACCGGTTCCGCTTTGCGCATCGGCGTCTTCGGCGGGGCCTTCGACCCGCCGCACAACGCGCACGTCGCCCTGGCCGAAGCTGCATTGGCGCAGCTCGATCTGACGGAGTTGCACGTCATTCCCACGGGGCAGGCCTGGCACAAGAGCCGCACGCTCACGCCGAAGGAAGACCGCCTCGCGATGGCGCAACTGGCCTTCGGCAACTTGCAAGGCAAGGTCGTCATCGACAGCCGCGAGGTGTTGCGCGACGGCCCGACCTACACGCTCGACACGCTGCATGAATTGCAGAAAGAGCAGCCCGGCGCACAGCTCGTGCTGGTGATGGGCGCGGACCAGGCAGCGGCCTTGCCGACCTGGCACGGCTGGCAGGATATACTCGGCATTGCTATCGTTTCTGTAGCGTATCGCGCACTATCGACGGGTGACGTCACTCGTTTTGATCCGAAACAGCTGCCCGGCCTCCCGGCTGGCGCGCGTTTCGAGGCGCTTGAACTGCCTGCCGCCATGGACACCAGCGCCACCGATATCCGGCGGCGTGTGGCGTCGGGTGTGGACATTTCCTCGCTGGTTCCGCCCACGGTTGCACGCTATATTGACCAACACCACCTCTACCGCTCTGCCTGATGACCACTGAAGCCGCCGCCAAAAAAGACATCCAAAAACTCCAGCGAGCCATCATCGATGGTCTCGAAGACGTCAAGGCGCAGGACATCCAGGTATTCGACACGGAGCACCTCTCGCCGCTGTTCGAGCGCGTGATCGTGGCGTCGGGCACCTCCAACCGCCAGACCAAGGCGCTCGCCTCGAGCGTGCGCGACGCCGTGCGCGAAGCCGGCTTTGCCAAGCCGCGCACCGAGGGCGAGGAAAACGGCGAGTGGATCATCGTGGACTGCGGCGCGGCCGTGGCGCACATCATGCAGCCCGCCATCCGCCAGTACTACCACCTCGAAGAGATCTGGGGCGACAAGCCGGTGCGCGCCAAGCTCGGCGCCACCAAGCCCGCGCTGGCCACCGCCTCGTCCGTCGTCAAGGGCGCCGAAGAGAAGAAGACGGCCGCCGCCAAGACGCCGAGCCTGCGCCGTTCGAGCGCCGCCAAGACCGCGATCCGCGCGGCCGAGCAGGAAGCCAAGGCCGCCAAGGCCCCGGCGAAGAAGGCCGCATCGAAGACCGCAGGCAAGACCGCCGCCAAGAAGGCCCCCGCGAAGAAGTCCGCCACGGGCACCGCGCGCGTGCCGGTGAAGGTGGTCGGCAAGCCGGCCGCCAAGAAGACCGCTGCGAAGAAGGCGCCGGCCAAGAAGGCGCCAGCCCGCCGCGCATGAAGCTGCTGGTGGTCGCCGTCGGGCAGCGCATGCCCGACTGGGCGCAGACTGCCTGGGACGACTACGCCAAGCGCTTCCCGCCCGAGCTCAAGCTCGAGCTGCGCGCCGTCAAGACCGAGCCGCGAGGTTCCAAGACACTCGAGACGCTGTATGCCGCCGAGCGCGAGCGCATCGAAGGCGCCATCGCCCGCGGCATGCGCATCGTCGTGCTCGACGAGCGCGGCACCGCGCTCACCACCAAGGCGCTGGCCACACGGCTGCAGACCTGGCAGGTTGAGGGCGACGACGTCGCGCTGGTCATCGGCGGCCCCGACGGGCTCGACCCGGCCTTCAAGGCCGCCGCGCACGAACGCATCCGCTTGTCCGACCTGACCCTGCCGCATGCCATGGCGCGCGTGCTGCTGGTCGAGCAGCTCTACCGGGCGTGGTCGGTCAACGCGGGCCATCCCTACCACCGGGAATGACCACGGGGCCGGCGGTGGGGCCCACCTCGGAGACCTGAACTTGCCTGACTTCATTTATCTCGCGTCGCAAAGCCCGCGCCGCGCCCAATTGCTCGGCCAGCTCGGCGTGCGCCACGAACTGCTGCTGGCCGGTGCCGACGAAGACGCCGAGGCGCTCGAGGCCTTGCTGCCGAACGAATCGCCGACCGCCTACGTGCAGCGCGTGACCGCCCTCAAGCTCGATGCCGCCGTTGCGCGCCGCAAGCGCCTGGGCCTGGCCGATGCGCCCGTGCTCTGCGCTGACACCACGGTCGCGCTCGGCCGCACCATCCTCGGCAAGCCCGAGGACGCGCGCGATGCCGAGCGCATGCTCACGCACCTGTCCGGCGCCACGCACCGCGTGCTCACGGCGGTCGCGCTGCAGAACGGCCGTCGACGCCATGCGGCGCTCAGCGTGTCGCGCGTGCGCTTCGCCACGCTGTCGAAGAAGCAGGTCACGGCCTACGCCGCCAGCGGCGAGCCGCTCGGCAAGGCCGGCGCCTACGCCATCCAGGGCGCGGCGGCTGCGTTCGTGGAGCACATCAGCGGCTCCTATTCGGGCATCATGGGACTCCCCATGTTCGAGACCGCGCAACTGCTTCGAGGCGTCGGTTTCAATACTTAAGACATCCATGCAAGACATCCTGATCAACTGGTCTCCGCAGGAGACCCGTGTGGCGCTGGTCGAGCACGGCGCGGTGCAAGAGCTGCACGTCGAGCGCACGCTCGAGCGCGGGCTGGTCGGCAACATCTACCTGGGCAAGGTCTCGCGCGTGCTGCCCGGCATGCAGTCGGCCTTCATCGACATCGGCCTGGAGCGCACCGCCTTCCTGCACGTCGCCGACATCGTCTCGCCGTTCACGCCGGGCTCGCGCCCGAGCGCCGCGCCGCCCGAGCGCGACCACCGCAACGGCGGGCCGATGGTGCCTATCGAGAAGCAGGTGTTCGAAGGCCAGTCGCTGCTGGTGCAGGTCATCAAGGACCCGATCGGCACCAAGGGCGCGCGGCTGTCCACGCAGATCAGCATCGCCGGACGCCTGCTGGTATTCCTGCCGCAGGACAACCACATCGGCGTGTCGCAGAAGATCCCGCCCGACCAGCGCGAGTCGCTGCGCAACCGCATGCTGGCGCTCATCGAGGCGGCCGCGGCCGCCGAGAGCGGTGGCGTGGTGCCTGTGAACACGGGCGGCTTCATCCTGCGCACCAACGGCGAAGACGCCGCCGACGCCGAACTGGCCGAAGACATCGCCTACCTGCGCAAGACCTGGACGCGCATCCGCGAGGCCTCGAGCCGGATGCCGGCCATGTCGCTGCTGCACCAGGACCTGAGCCTGCTGCAGCGCGTGCTGCGCGACATGACGAGCGAAGACACGCAGACCATCCGCATCGACTCGCGCGAGCAGTTCGAGGTGCTGCTGAAGTTCGGCCTCGAATTCATGCCGCAGGCGGCCGGCAAGCTGCAGCACTACAAGGGCGAGCGGCCGATCTTCGACCTGTATTCGGTGGACGAGGAAATCGCGAAAGCGCTGGGCCGGCGCGTCGACCTGAAATCGGGCGGCTACCTCGTGGTCGACCAGACCGAGGCGCTGACCACCGTCGACGTGAACACCGGCGGCTTCGTCGGTGCGCGCAACTTCGACGACACCATCTTCAAGACCAACCTGGAGGCCGCGCAGGCCATTGCGCGGCAGCTGCGCCTGCGCAACCTGGGCGGAATCATCATCGTCGACTTCATCGACATGGCGCGCGACGACCATCGCGAGCAGGTGCTGGCCGAGTTCCGCAAGCAGCTCGCGCGCGACCGCGTGAAGACCACGGCCGGCGGCTTCTCGCAGCTCGGCCTGGTCGAGATGACCCGCAAGCGCACGCGCGAGTCGCTGGCCCACATGCTGTGCGAGCCCTGCGTGGCCTGCGGCGGGCAGGGCATCGTGAAGACCGCGCGCAGCGTGGCCTACGACGTCATGCGCGAGATCCTGCGCGAAGCGCGGCAGTTCACGCCGCGCGAGTTCCGCATCGTCTCGTCGCCGCAGGTCATCGAGCTGTTCCTCGATGAAGAGAGCCAGCACCTCGCGGGGCTGAGCGACTTCATCGGCAAGCCGATCTCGCTGCAGTCGGAGCCGGCGATCGGGCAGGGGCAGTACGACATCGTGCTGCTCTGACGACAGGAGCGCGCGGCCCGTTGCAACGACGGGTCAGCGCTTCGACTCCTGGCCTTGCCGCATCCAGACGCTGGCCAGCGCGGCGGCCACCAGCATCCCGGCGATCAGCAGCAGCCCATTCTTCGTGCTGCCCGTGCTCTGTTCGATCCAGCCCATCACCGAGGGGCCGATGAAGCCGCCCACGAGGCCGCAGGTGTTCACGAGCGCCAGCCCACCTGCCAGCGCCACGCCGGCCAGCCGTGACGACGCGAACAGGAAGATCACGGACTGCACCACGAAGAACATCGAGCCCGTGAGGCAGAAGCCGGCCAGCGCGACGGCCGGGCTTGCGAAGGCTGCGATCAGCAGGCCCACCGCCATCGAGACCAGCCCGACCAGCAGCAGGCGCCGGCCGCGTTGCGGCGTGACCGCGAGGCGGGGCAGCGCAATGGCGCCGACGGCGGCGGCCACCCAGGGCAGCGAGTTGAGCGCGCCGATTTCCAGCGGCGAGAGCTTGCCGTAGGTGCCGATGATGCTCGGCAGAAAGAAGATCACCGTGTAGATGCTGATCTGGTGGCAGAAGT
Organism: Variovorax boronicumulans NBRC 103145; assembly: GCF_001591345.1. Lineage (GTDB taxonomy): Bacteria > Pseudomonadota > Gammaproteobacteria > Burkholderiales > Burkholderiaceae_C > Variovorax > Variovorax boronicumulans. The sequence goes on from NZ_BCUS01000005.1 coordinate 50,944, forward strand.
AGACAAAGATCGCCAGCCAGATCTGCCGGTCGACCAGGCAGGCGCGGAACGACTCGCCGACCTGGCCGTTGGCCACGTCTTCCGCGCGTTCGGCAGCGAGCTGGCGTTCGATGGCCTGCGCCTGCGGGCGCGTGAGCCAGCTGGCACTCGAAGGCCCGTCAGGCAGCTTGCGCCAGACCACGAAGGCCAGCGCCACGGCGGGCAGGCCTTCGAGCACGAACATCCATTGCCAGCCGTGCCAGCCCCACAGGCCGTCCATCTGCAGCAGCGCGCCGCCGACCGGGCCGCTGAGGATGTTCGCGATGCACACGCCGAGCAGGAAGTAGCCCGTGGCGCGTGCGCGGTCCTTGCGGCCGAACCAGTAGTTCAGGTACAGCATCACGCCCGGGAACAGGCCGGCTTCCGCCGCGCCGAGCAGGATGCGCATCACGTAGAACGAGGTCTCGCCCGTGACGAAGGCCATGCCGGCCGACAGCAGGCCCCAGGTGATCATGATGCGGGCGATCCACCAGCGGGCGCCCACGCGGTGCATCACCAGATTGCTGGGCACTTCGAGCAGCGCGTAGCTCAGGAAGAACAGCCCGGCGCCCAGCCCGTAGGCGGCTGCCGAGATGCCGATGTCCACGGCCATGTGGCTCTTGGCCAGCGCGATGTTGGTGCGGTCGATGAAGCTGATCACATAGGCCAGCACCAGCAGCGGCATGAGCTTGCGGAAGATCAGCGCATTGAGCGAGGCCTGCTCGTCGACGGCCTGGCGGGCGCGCAGGCCCGGCGGCGTGGCGGGGATGGATGGGTGTTGCATGGGATGTCTCTCTCCTGTCCTGTCGTGTTCTGGCGGAAGGTCGTCGGCGGGCGCCGGCGGGCGTGCAGATGCGGCCCGGTCATGGGCCGGGCCGAGTCGGGTCAGTGGTTCTGGCGCAGGGCTAGAAGTCGACGTTCGCCGCGCCCTTGAGACCGAGGATCTCGCGCGCCTCGGCGGGTGTCGCGATGTCGATGTTCAGCGCCTCCAGCACGGCGCGGATGCGCAGCACCTGTTCGGCGCTCGATGCGGCGAGTCGGCCCGGGCCGATCCACAGCGAGTCTTCGAGCCCGACGCGCACGTGCGCGCCCATGGCCGCGCCGATGGTGGCCAGCGGAAGCTGGTTGCGGCCGGTGCCGAGGATCGACCACTCGAAGCGGTCGCCGAACAGCCGTGCGGCGGTGCGGCGCATGTGCATCAGGTCTTCGGGGTCGGCGCCGATGCCACCCAGGATGCCGAAGACCGTCTGCACGAAGACCGGGGCCTGCACCAGCCCGCGGTCCAGGAAGTGCCGCAGGTTGTTGAGGTGGCTCACGTCGTAGCACTCGAACTCGAAGCGCGTGCCGTTGGCGTTGCCGAGCTTGAGGATGTTCTCGATGTCGGCGAAGGTGTTCTTGAAGATCAGGTTGCGGCTGTTCTCCAGGTGCTCGCGCTCCCATTCATGTTCGAAGGACTTGAAGCGCTCCAGCATCGGAAAGAGGCCGAAGTTCATCGAGCCCATGTTGAGCGACGCGAGCTCGGGCTTGAAGGTGGTGGCCGGGCGCATGCGCTCCTCGACGCTCATGTGCGGGCTGCCGCCGGTCGTGATGTTGATCACCGCATCGGTCGCGGCCTTGATCTTCGAGAGGAAGGGGCGGAACAGGTCCGGGTCCTGCGACGGGCGGCCGTCCTTCGGGTCGCGCGCATGCAGGTGCAGGATCGCGGCGCCGGCGCGGGCGGCTTCGATGGACGCGTGCGCAATCTCGTCGGCCGTCACGGGAAGGTGCGGCGACATGCTGGGCGTGTGGATGGCGCCCGTGGGGGCGCAGGTGATGATGGCTTTGGGGCGTTGGGCCATGAGGTGTCCGGAAAGAAGAAGAGGGAAGGAAAGGGAATGCGAGCGGATCAGCTCAGTGCCTGCGTGTGGCCGTCCACCACGAGCTCCTGGCCCGTGACGCTGGCGGCCAGGTCGCTGGCGGCGAACAGCACCATGTTCGCGATGTCCGTGGCCGTCACCATGCGGCCCAGCGCGGCCTGCGCGGTGTAGGCACGCGTCACTTCGTCGAGCGGCTTGCCCAGTGCGTCGGCCTTGGCGGCGATGACTGCACGGATGCGCGGACCATCGACCGCGCCCGGCAGGATCGCGTTGACGCGGATGCCGTCGGCCCCGAGCTCGAGCGCCAGCGTTTTCGTGAAGCCGATGACGGCCCACTTCGAGGCGGAGTAGGGCGAGCGCCCCGGCATGCCCAGGTGCCCGGCGGCCGAGGACAGGTTGATGATGGCGGGCAGGCGGCCCTTGCGCAGCCGCGGCACGGCCAGCCGCACGCAGAGGAACTGGCCGGTGACGTTGACGGCCATCGTGCGTTCCCAGTCGGCGAGCGAGACGGTCTCGACCGGGCCGGTGGGGCCGGCCACGCCGGCGTTGTTCACCAGCACGTCGAGGCCGCCGAGTTCGCGGTCGACGGCCTCGAAGAGGCGGGCCACGTCGTCCTCGTTCGACACGTCGGCGACGCAGCGGCCCACCTCGGGCAGTTCACGCGCCAGCTGGTCGAGGCTGGCAGCCTGCACATCGCAGACGAAGACCTTGGCACCCGCCGCCGCGAAGTTGCGCACGATGTCCAGGCCGATGCCGTTGGCACCGGCGGTGACGAGCACGCGCCGGCCGGCGAGGGAGTTGTTGTTCCACATGCTGAAGAGATCCTTGAGGTCGATTTTTGGAATGACGGGGATCGTATATCTGTGATCACAGATAATTCATAGGGAATACCCCGGCCATATACTTCGACGCATGAGCCTCACCGATCTCGTCACCCCCCTGAAGCGCCAGACGCTCAGCGCCAACGTCTACGACCAGTTGCGCGACCTCGTGATGAGCGGGCAGATGATGCCGGGCGAGCAGATTTCATTGCGCAGCGCGGCCGAGGCGCTGGGCGTGAGCGTGATGCCGGTGCGCGAGGCGATGCAGCGTCTGGTGGCCGAGCAGGCGCTCGAACTCACGCCCAGCCGCACCTTGCGCGTGCCCCGGATGACGGCGGCGCAGTTCAAGGAAATCACCACCATCCGCACCAACCTCGAGGGCCTGGCCACGGAAGTGGCGGCCTCGGCGCCGGGCGCGGTGGCACTGCGCGACATCACGCGCTGGCACGACGAGTTCGCGGCCGAGATGAATGCAGCGAGCCCGGACGGTTCGAAGCTCGTCACCTTCAACAAGGAGTTCCACTTCGCGGTCTACGCCGCGGCCGACATGCCGGTGTTGCTGCAGATGATCGAGGCGCTGTGGCTGCGCATCGGCCCCATCCTCAACTACGACCTGCGGGCCGGTTCGCGCCGCGTGGGGGACAAGGTGGCGATGTCGCACCATGCGGCGCTGCTGGCCGCGCTGAAGCGCCGCGACGGCGCCAAGGCCCGTGCCGCGCTGCAGGGCGACATCGAAAGCGCCGCGGAATTCATCCTGTCGACGGGCGTGCTGGTGTCCGATGGCACGCTGCCGCCGCAGAACGCCGCACCGGCGGCGAAGAAGGCGCGCAGCGCGGCAGGCACCGCGCGCTGAGGGGCGTCAGAGCGTCGGGTCCTGCCCCGGCGCCGCGCTGCGCACCGCCAGCGTCTGCAGTCGCGCGTAGAGCCCGTCGCTCGCCATGAGCTGCTCGTGGCTGCCTTGCTCGGCGATGCGGCCTTGCTCCATCACGATGATGCGGTCGGCATGCTGGATGGTCGACAGGCGGTGCGCCACGATCAGCGTGGTGCGGCCCTGCATCAGGCGCTGCAGGGCGTCCTGCACCAGCCGTTCCGATTCGGTGTCCAGCGCCGACGTGGCTTCGTCGAGCAGCAGCACGGGCGCGTTCTTGTACAGCGCGCGGGCAATCGCCAGCCGCTGGCGCTGGCCGCCCGAGAGCTGCGTGGCGTTGTGGCCCAGCACGGTCTCGATGCCCTGCGGCAGGGTCTCGACGTGCGTGCTCAGGTTGGCCGCTTCGAGGCAGGACTGCACGCGCGCGATGTCGATGTCGCCGCCCAGCGCCACGTTGGCGGCGAGCGTGTCGTTGAGCATCACCACGTCCTGGCTCACCATCGCGAACTGGGCGCGCAGGCTCTTGAGCTGCCACTCGCTGGTGTCGTGGCCGTCGAGCAGCACCTGGCCGCCGCTGGGCTGCACGAAGCGCGGCAGCAGGTTGACCAGCGTGGTCTTGCCCGAGCCCGAGGGGCCGACGAAGGCCACCACCTGGCCCGGTTCGATGACGAGGTTCACGCCGTCGAGCGCGCGCTGTTCGTCGTCGCCGCGGTAGCTGACCTGCACGTTGCGCAGTTCGATGTGTCCTTGCGCGTGCGCGACGCTGAAGCTGCCCTGCGATTCGGGCGCCACCTCGTCGATGAGGATCAAGCCGCGCTCCAGCGCTGCGAGGCCGCGCGTGATCGGCCCGGCCACTTCGGCCAGGCGGCGGATCGGTGCGATCAGCATCAGCATGGCCGTGATGTAGGCGACGAAGCCGCCCACCGTGAAGCCCTGCTTGCCGCTTTGCCACAGCGCGATCATCACCACCACCGACAGCGCCAGCGAGGCCATCATCTGCGTCAGCGGCGTGGTGGCGGCCTGGGCGATGGTCGATTTCACGGCCAGGCGATTCAGGCGCTGGCTCAGTTGTTCGAAGCGGCGCTCCTGCGCCTGCTCCGCGCCGTGCAGCCGCACCACGCGGTGGGCCAGCACGTTTTCCTCGACCACGTAGGCCAGCTCGTCGGTGGCCTGCTGGCCTTGCTGCGTGAGCTTGTACAGGCGCTTGGAGAACACCTTCATGATCCAGGAGATGCTGGGCACCAGGAAGGCGACGATGAGTGTGAGCTTCCAGTTCAGGTAGACCAGATAGCCCAGCAGCGCGATCAGCGTGAAGCCGTCGCGCGACAGGCCGAGCAGCGCCTGCACCAGCAGCATGGCGCCGGTCTGCACCTCGTACACGACGGTGTTCGACAGCGCACTGGCCGACTGCCGCGCGAACAGCGCCAGCTCGGCGCCGAGCAGCCGTTCGAACAGCACGCGGCGCAGCTTCTGCATGCCTTCGTTGGCGATGCGCGAGAGCGCGTACTGCGAAATGAACTGCGCGATGCCGCGCACGGCGAACAGAAGCAGCACGGCGGCCGGAATGAACCACAGCGGCATCTCGCCGCGCGTGAAGCCCCGGTCGAGCAGCGGCTTGAGCAGGGCGGCCATGAGCGGCTCTGTGAGTGCGGCCAGCAGGGCGCCGATCAGCCCCACGGCCCACCATTGGCGCGAACTGCCGAACCAGGTCATGAGTCGCGCCAGCCGGCGCATGAGGGGAGGGCGGGCGCTCTCGCTGCCGGGGGATGCTTGCATATGGCGGCGGATTTTACGGGGCCGCTCCGACCGCCTTTTTGAGGGGCTGTAGGACCATTTCGCCGGATAAACGTTTTGTGACGGCGGGTTCAACCCAGTGTGTAACATGTGGCCCGTGAAACGCCGGGGAGAAACTTTTTACCCGGAAACCTCTCCGAACCGCATGAACAAGCCGTTGCCAGATCTTTCCCCAACTCCTTCTTCATCGTTGATTGCACGCCGCAGCCTCATCGCGGCCCTTGCTGCCTCTCCCATGCTTCCCGCCATGGCCCAGTTCCGGGTCGAGGTGTCGGGCGTGGGGCTGACGCAGTTGCCGATCGCGCTCGTGCCTTTCCGGGGGCAGGACGCCTCGCCCCAGAAGATTTCCGACATCGTCCAGGCCGACCTCGAACGCAGCGGCCAGTTCCGCGGCGTCGATGCCTCGGGCCAGGCGCTGGACGAGTCCTCGCGCCCCGACCTCGCCCTGTGGCGCCAGCGCACCGCCGATTCGCTCGTGGTGGGCAGCGTGAGCCGGTTGGGCGACGGCCGCTACGACGTGCGCTTTCGCCTGTGGGACGTCGTGAAAGACCGCGACCTCGGCGGCCAGAGCTACACCGTGCCGCAGGGTGACCTGCGCCTGGCAGCCCACCGCATCGCCGACTACGTGTACGAGAAGCTGACCGGCGAGAAGGGCATCTTCTCGACCCGCATCGCCTACGTCACCAAGGGCGGCAGCCGCTACTCGCTGTGGGTGGCCGACGCCGACGGCGAGAACGCGCAGGCGGCGCTCGCCAGCCCCGAGCCGATCATCTCGCCCTGCTGGTCGTCCAACGGCCAGCAGCTGGCGTATGTGTCCTTCGAGTCGCGCAAGCCGGTGGTCTACGTGCACAACGTGGCCAGCGGCCAGCGCCGGCTGCTCGCCAACTTCAAGGGCTCCAACAGCGCCCCGGCCTGGGCACCCGACGGCGGCTCGCTGGCCGTCACGCTCAGCCGCGACGGCGGTTCGCAGCTGTACACCATCCCGGCCAGCGGCGGCGAACCGCGCCGCCTGACCCAGAGTTCGAGCATCGACACCGAGCCCGTGTACTCGGCCGACGGCAGCACGATCTACTTCGTGAGCGACCGCGGCGGCGCGCCCCAGATCTACAAGATGAGCGCCGGCGGTGGCAACCCGACGCGGGTCACCTTCAGCGGCACCTACAACATTTCTCCATCTGTCAGCGGCGATGGCCGGTGGTTGGCCTACATCTCGCGGGTCGGCGGTGCGTTCAAACTCCACGTGATGGAGTTGGCCAGCGGCAATGTCGCCGCGATCACCGACACCACGGCCGACGAGAGCCCGAGCTTCGCACCCAACAGCAAGCTGATCGTCTATGCCACGCACCTGCAAGGCCGCGAGGCGCTCATGACGACCACGCTGGACGGAAAGATCAAGGCCCGCCTCGCGGGCCAGGCGGGAGACATCCGTGAACCGGACTGGGGTCCGTTTCAAAAGCAATAAGCATTGACCAGATAAATTTACTTGAGGAGTTCGCAAATGTTGAAACGTACGATCTATTCGCTCGCCATCGTGGCGCTCATCGCCGGTTGCTCGTCGGGCACCAAGCTCAACGAAACGCCGGTCACCGACCGCAGCGGCACGGCCGGCGGCCAGCAAGGCGGCGCAACCGCCGTGGCCCCGGTGACCATCGACCCGAACGCCAACACGGCGCAAGGTCCGGTCGGCGTGGCACGCATCGTGTACTTCGACTACGACAGCTACACGGTCAAGCCCGAGTTCCAGTCGGTGATCGACGGCCACGCGCGCTTCCTCAAGGGCGCCACGCAACGTCGCATCTCGATCGAAGGTCACACCGACGAGCGCGGCGGCCGCGAGTACAACCTGGCCCTCGGCCAGAAGCGTTCCGAAGCCGTGCGCCGTGCGCTCACGCTGCTGGGCGTGAACGACAGCCAGATCGAAGCCGTGAGCTTCGGCAAGGAAAAGCCCGCGGCCCAAGGCTCGGGTGAAGAAGTGTGGGCGCAGAACCGCCGCGCTGAAATCCGCTACACCCGGTGATGCAGCCACGTGCCCTGTGGCGAGGCGCGGCCCTCGCCGCCGCCTTGTTCTGCGCGTCGGCCGGCTCGCAGGCGGCGCTGTTCGAGGACGACGAGGCGCGCCGCGCCATCCTCGACCTGCGCCAGCGCGTCGAAGCCATGCGCCAGCAGACCGACCAGCGCCTGGCCGACGAGAACGGCCAGCTGCGCCGCAGCCTGCTCGACCTGCAAAGCCAGATCGAGCAGATGCGCGGCGAGCTGGCACGCATGACCGGCCAGAACGAGCAGCTCACGCGCACGCTGAGCGAAATGCAGTCGCGCCAGACCACGATCGACGACAAGCTCAAGCAGAACGAGCCTTCCAAGGTCTCGATCGACGGCCGCGAGTTCAACGCCGATCCGAAGGAAAAGGCCGACTTCGAAGCCGCCCTGGGCGTCTTCCGCTCGGGCCAGTTCGCGCAGGCCCAGACCGCCTTCGCCGAGTTCGTGAAGCGCTACCCGCAAAGCGGCTACAACGCGTCCGCGCTGTTCTGGCTCGGCAATGCGCAGTACGCCACGCGCAACTACAACGAAGCCATCGCCAATTTCCGCTCGATGCTCTCGCTCGCGCCCGACCACGCCAAGGCGCCCGAAGCCGTGCTGTCGATCGCGAACTGCCAGATCGAACTGAAGGACACGCGCGCCGCACGCCGCACGCTGGAAGACCTGACCAAGGCCTACCCGCAATCGGAAGCCGCACAGGCTGGCCGCGAGCGCCTGTCGCGCCTGCGTTGACGCAATGACCGTTTCGGCGGAGTGTTCCGCTTGAGAGTGCTTCGATGACGCCTTCGGCTGAAGAAGCCTCGTCCCTCCCCATGGCCGCCGCGGATGTCCTCACCGACACCGCGGCGCCTGACTTTGCGCGCCGCTTCGGCGGCCTCGAGCGCCTGTACGGCGTGGCCGGTGCCGCGCGCATCCGCCACGCGCATGTGCTGGTCGTCGGCATCGGCGGTGTGGGCTCGTGGGCGGTGGAGGCATTGGCGCGCAGCGGGGTGGGGCGCCTGACGCTCATCGACCTCGACCATGTGTCGGAGTCGAACATCAACCGCCAGATCCACGCGCTCGACTCGACCGTCGGGCAGGCCAAGGTCGAGGCCATGCGCGAGCGCATCGCGCAGATCAACCCCGACTGCCAGGTGCTCGCCATCGACGAGTTCGTCGAGCCCGACAACTGGGCGTCGCTGCTCGAGACCGCACAGGCCGCCCACGGGCCGGTGCACGCGGTCATCGATGCCTGCGACCAGGTGAAGGCCAAGCTCGCCATGGCCGCCTGGGCACGCACGGTGTCGCGCAGCACCGCGTTCATCACGGTCGGTGCGGCGGGCGGCAAGCGGCAGGCGCACAAGGTCGACATCGACGACCTGTCGCTCGTCACCCACGACCCGTTGCTGGCCCAGCTTCGCCAGCGGCTGCGCAAGCTGCACGGCGCGCCGCGCGAAGGCCGCAAGATCGGCCTGGCCTGCGTGTTCAGCCGCGAGAGCGTGGCACCGCCCGATGCGTCCTGCCAGATCGATGCGGGCGACGGTTCGCTCAACTGCCACGGCTACGGATCGGTGGTCAGCGTGACCGCCACCTTCGGTCAATGTGCGGCAGGGTGGGTGCTCGACGAAATTGCGAGAAACACCACGCTATAATCCAAGGCTTTGCTGGATTCAACGTCGGCAAGAAGCAAGAAAAATGGTTCCGGGACGTTAGCTCAGTTGGTAGAGCAGCGGACTTTTAATCCGTTGGTCACTGGTTCGAATCCAGTACGTCCTACCACCGAGCCATGCGAAACATGAAAAGCCAGCTGTCACCCGACAGCTGGCTTTTTTCTTGGGTTCGACGCCAGGACCGCGTCAGGACGCCGGTTGTTGCCTGAGCCGCTTGAGCAGTTCGCGCCCCACACCGAGCGCCGATGCCGGGTTCTGCCCGGTGATGAGTTCGCGGTCCATCACCACGTTCGGAGTGAACGGCGCCTGGTTGCTGCTGTAGGCGCCGCCGGCCTGCTGCAGCGCGGTCTGCGGATAGAACTTCATCGTGCCGCCCTGCAGCGCCGCCTTGGCAAGCTCCTCTTCCTGGTTGCTGATCACGGTCATGCGGTAGCCGGCGTAGATCCAGTCGGGGCGTTGCTCGACCGTGCCGCCCGCCGCGAGCCGGTTGGTGAAGCCCTGTGCATCGGGCAAGGTCGAGAGCAGTGCGATCGGGCCGTGGCACACGAGGGCCGTGGTCTTGTGGCGCGCATGAAAGTCCGCGAGCAGCCGGCCCAGCGCGGGGCTGGTCAGCAGGTCCTGCATGGGCGCATGGCCGCCCGGCACATAGACGGCGTCGAAGCGGGCGTAGCCGATCTGCGCCACGCGCGACAGGCTGATCACCGGCGAGTCCTTGCGCGAGGTGAGCTTCAATTTGTCGAGCAGCGCCTTGTGCTGTTTGAGGGCGGCTTCGTCGCCATCGAAATACATCTTGTCGACCGACGATGCGTCCACGGTGGGCGCGTTGCCCAGCGGCGTGGCGAAGGTCAGCTGGTGGCCGGCGTCGAGCAGCAGCTTCACCGGCTGCATCAGTTCGTTCAGATAGAAGCCGGTGGCGAAGACCTTGCCGTCCTTCAGGTCGAGGTGGTCGGCATCCGAGAGCACGACCAGCACGTTGGCAGCCTGCGCGCCGAGAGCGGCCAGGCCGAGGGTCGCGACGGCGGCGAGTTTGTGAAGAGCGTTCATGGACGTCTTTCCTTTCAGTTCTGGCGCAGCAGCAGCTCGCGCATCGCCGCGCCGACACCCGCGGCCGACTGCGGGTTCTGCCCCGTGACGAGCCGGCCGTCGACCACGACCTGCGCCGTCCAGTCGGGCGCCGGATGGTGGTGCGCGCCGCGTTGCACGAGCGTGGTGGCGAGCAGGAAGGGCACGGTCTGCGCGAGGCCGACGGCGCGTTCTTCGTCGTCGGTGAAGGCGCTGAGGTTCTTGCCCGCGACCAGGTAGGCGCCGTTGCCCAGCGTCACGTTGACCAGCGCCGCGGGGCCGTGGCACACCGCGCCCACCACGCCGCCCGCTTTGTAGACCTCGCGGGTCACGCGCGCCGCGTCGGGGCTCGTCGGAAAGTCCCACATCGCGCCGTGTCCGCCGGCAAAGAAGATCGCGCTGTACTTCGAGACGTCGACATCGCCCAGGCGCTGCGTGTGGCGCAGGGCCTCGCGAAAGCCGCTGTCGTTCCAGTAGCGCGCATTGACCGCATCGCCGAGGTCCAGGCCATCGACCGGCGGTTCGCCGCCCTGGATGGACGCGAGTTCGAATGCAATGCCGGCCGCCTCGAGCTCGGCCAGCGGGTGGGTCAGTTCGCCGAGGTAGAAGCCCGTCGGCTCACCGCCGGTGGCGCCCTTGGTGCCATGGCTGGTGAGCACCATCAGGACGGGGCGGATCGACGGGGCGGTGGTGGTGGAAGTCATCTGTAGCTCCTGGAGAAAAGGTGAAGAGGCAGGGCCCTGCGGCCCTCGAGATCGAATGTATTGATTGCCTCTTCGGCGATAAACTGGCCAATCGGGAAAACATTTGTTCTTCAGGAGACAAGATGAGCCGCCGATTCGATCACCTCGGGGATGTGGAAACCTTCGTCACCGTGGTCGAGAAGGGCTCGATGACGGCCGGTGCCGTGGCGCTGGCGACGACGCCCTCGGTGCTCAGCCGCGCGATCACGCGCCTGGAGGCGCGGCTGGGCGTGCAGCTGCTGCGCCGCACGACGCGGCGCCTGAGCCTCACCGAGCACGGGCGGCTGTACCTGGAGCAGTCGCGTGCGGCCTTCGCGCTCATCGACGATGCCGAGCGCGCGATGCAGGGGCAGGGCGACGAGCTGACGGGCAGCGTGCGCCTGAGCGTGCCCACCACCTACGCCCATCACCGGCTGCCGGCGCTGTTGCAGCCTTTCTGCACCCTCCACCCGCAGGTGCGCGTCGAGCTGAACATCACCAACCGCAACGTCGACCTCGTGGCCGAGGGCTACGACCTCGCGATCCGCATGGGTCCGCTGCCCGACAGCGGCCTGGTCGGGCGCAAGCTCGAGGACGCGCCGATGTGCCTGCTGGCCGCGCCGGACTACATCGCGCGCGCAGGCATGCCGGCGCGCATCGGCGACCTCGCGCAGCACGCTTGCCTGCCTTTCGTGATGCCCAGCACCGGCCGCGTGGCGCCGTGGATTCTTCAGGAGGACGGGCGCGACGTGGACTGGACGCCGCACGGCAGCCTCCAGGTGTCGGACGATGTGCTGGGCGTGGTTGCGCTCGCGCTGAGCGGGCTCGGGATCTGCCAGACCTACGACTTCATCGCGCGCCCGCTGTTCGCGCAGGGCCGCGCGGTGGAGGTGCTGGCGCCGGCATGTGGACGCTCGCGGCCCGTGTCGGTGATCTATGCGCCGCACCGGCGGCTGTCGTCTGCCTCGCGCGCCCTGATCGATGCGTTGGCCGGCGCGCCGGCCTGACGCGGTGCGCGGGGCTCAGCGGTCGAACGCGGCCTGCAGCTCGGCCTTGCTCGTGACGCCGCGTTGTAGCTGGAGCATGAGCAGCAGGCGTGCCTTTTGCGGGCTCAGGTCGCCCGCCATCACGGCGCCGGCCTCGTCGCTGGTCTTGCCGCCGCCCACGAAGCCGTAGACCGGGCGCGTGCGGCCGTTGTGCACGCGCGTGGAGACGACCACCGGCACGCCCTTGGACAGCGCGTACTTGAGCGCCTCGAACATCGAGACGTTCATGTTGCCCATGCCCACCGCCTGCACCACGATGCCCTTGGCACCCTGGTCGACGGCGTAGCGCATCAGCGAGCCGTCGGCGCCGCCGAACATGGCGACGATTTCCACGCGCGGCATCTCGGCGCTGCCGATGTCGATGTGCTGGCGGCGCAGCGGCGCGCGGGTGAAGACGACCTTGTCATCCCACACCTCGCCCAGGAAACCGAAGTCGCCCGAATTGAAGGTCTCGACGTTGGCGGTGTGCGTCTTGGTGACGTTGCGCGCCGCGTTGATCTGGTTGTTCATCGCCAGCATCACGCCCTTGCCGCGCGCCTCGGGCGTGGTGGCGATGCGGATGGCGTTGAGCAGGTTGCGCGGGCCGTCGAAGTCGGGCGACGAGGCATTGCGCTGCGCGCCGATCAGGATCACCGGCTTGTCGGACTTGACGGTCAGGTCCAGCCAGTAGGCCGTTTCTTCCATGGTGTCGGTGCCGTGCGCGATGACCACGCCGGCCACCTCGGGGCGCGCGAGCGCGTCGTCGACGGCCTTGGTCAGGCGCGTCCACCATTTCGCCTCGATGTAGTTGGACGACATGGCCGAGAAGTTGTTGACCTCGATGGTCGCGTACTTGCCGGCGTCGGGCACCGTCTGCATCAGGTCGTCGCCCGAGATCGCGGGCACCACGCCCTTGGTGACAGGGTCGACCTTCATCGCGATGGTGCCGCCCGTGGCGATGAACTGCACGACGGGTCGGGTCTGCGCCTGTGCCTGCGCCGACGTGGCCACGGCTGCCAGGCCGATCGTCGCAAGTGCGAGTGTCCTCTTCAGAGTCTTCATGGGTTTCCTTGGCGGTGTGAGGGTGCGCGCCGATGCTACGCGACGGCTGCGCCACACCGTGGACGCCAAGGAAGATGTGCCCCGTCGGGCACGCAGGCAGGGCTACGCCGGGGCGTGCCAGTCTTGCGTGGTCTGCGGCGAGAGGTTCACGGCGCCTTCGTGGCAGGGCTGAACCTCCAGGGGATCGCACGGGCTGCTGATCTGGCGCCCGTCGAACTTGATGCGGATGTGCGAACTGCTCGCGCCGGCGACGGTGCCGAGCCGGCCGCCGCAGATGACGCGGGCTCCTCTTTCGAAGCTGACGCCGTAGCGTTCGCGGATGTCCCTGAGGCTCATGTGATTCCCTTTGTTCCCTGTGCTGACAGTGAACGAATCGTCTCTTGGGCCCGCGTGGTACTGCGTAGGTCGCATTCCGTTACACCGTGTAGGAAAAAAGAGGGGTTGACGGAAGGCGGACGCCTTGGGGGCGCCAGCGCGCAGAAATGAAAAAGCCCTCGCGAGGAGGGCTTTTGTCGGAATGTGGTCGTGAACTCTTACGCGGTCCACGCTACGGCAAAGATTCGTTTGCGGAAGTCATTGTTGTTTTTCTCGTCGCTATGACTTCGACGCGCTGGTATGAGATTCAGCTTGCCTGGCCAGGCAAATGCCCGATGATTTCGGGCAACCGCGAATTATATACCAGAATGAACCGACCCCATCAAAAGCCTCGGCCCGGCGCGCAGCGGTGCAGGCAAAAAAACAGCCCGCACGAGGGCGGGCTGGAAGGTGACTTGCTGGAGGAGGGAGGATCAGAGGTGCAAGCCACCGGGAGAAACCTCACTGTGCCCGGCGAATCTGTACGCAACCTGACCTCGCGAAAAGAGGCCCTTTGGGCCTTCAGTCTTCGTCTTCCCACTTGCCGATCACGGTGCCCAGCACGGTGAAGGGCACGCGCACGGCCTCGTGCGCAGGGTTCAGCGGCAGCAGCCAGCGGCGGCCCGCGTCTTCCTTGTAGACCTTGAAGGTGACTTCGCCACGGATGTCGTCGTCCAGCTTGGCGACCACGCGCTCGCCATCGTCGGGCGTGGTGTGCTGCGGGTCGACGAAGACGATCGATCCGGCCGGGTAGCTCTTCAGGTGCCCGTGCGGCGAGGTCATGCTGTCGCCGCGCACGCGCAGTGCGTAGGTGCCGGTGCTGTGGTGCGCGATGCAGGGAATCCATCGTTCGGCCAGCGTGGGCCGGGGCGGCGATTCGGCGCCGCGCCATTCGCCGGCCTGCTCCCACGAGATCAGCGGCACGGTGCCGGGCGTCTGGGGCGCGAAAGCCGGGCCGACGGGCGCGATGCGGGTGACGCGGTAGGGGCCGGGCGGCTCGTGGGCGTTGTCGCGTGCCAGGCGGATCTGCACCTCGTCCCAGGGGGCGGGGCCGTCGCCGGTGTCGAGCCAGTTGGGGTCGGCGCGGTAGGCGCGTGCCAGGGCGAGCACGCTCATCGACCGGCTGGTGTCGCCACGCTCGATCTTCGAGATGCTCGACTGCTTGACGCCCGAAGCGGCCTCGGCCTGCTTCTGCGTCATCTTGGCGAATTTGCGTGCGGCCAGGGCACGTGAAGCAATAGTCTCCATGGGGTGGAGATTCAAGCGCAGATGAATATTCGTATTGGACTCTAAAATAGGAAAAAAAGGGAGGATCGATATGAAGCCACGCGAATTGGTGCAGGCGCTGCGGGCGCTCGGATTGACGCAAAAGCAGATCCAGGAACGCACGGGCATTCCGCAGCCCACGGTCAGCAAGATCGGGCTGGGGCGGGTGAGCGACGTGATGTCGCGCCACTACGTCGCGCTGCTGGCCGCCTACGAGCAGCGCATGAAGGAAGAGGCGCTGCGGCCGGCCCCGCACTACGGGCCGCCGCCAGCCGGCGACTGACCCGGAAGTGGCCGGATCAGGCCGGCTTGAGCCGTTCGGCGGGCTCGGGCGGCGTCAGGGCCAGCGTGGTGCTCACGCGCACGCAGTCCTTGATGTGCTGTTCGCCCAGCGCGCGCAGCGCGGCATAGCCGAGCGCGGCCGACACGACCTGCCCGGCGATGGGCACGTACTTGGTGGCCTGCTTGGCGGTGAGGCGGATGCCGGCGTGCCGGGCCAGCTTCATCAGCAGCTCGCGCGTGACGAGCCGCCCCACGAGCAGGGCGCCCAGCGTGGTCGCGGCCTTCTGGATGCGCTCGCGCTGGTGCGGCGCGAGCTTTTCGACCTGGGTGACGGAGAGGCCGAACTCGGAACTGATCTGCGGCACGAGGCGCGACAGCAGCGCCGCGTCGGCCATCCAGTCGACGCCGGGCAGTGGAATGGCGCTGGCGGCGGCGGCCATGAGGGCCTTGCGGCCGATCAGGCGTCGGCTGCGGTGGATGGCCGCGATGAGTTTTTCATCGCCCCGGGCGAGTTCGATCGAAGAAGGCATGCGGCGTGGCTCCTTGGCGGGTTCCCTGACCTTGCCATGCTACCCGGCCCGCGCAGGCTGGCCGGTTGCAAGCCGCGCGCGGGCAGGGGGCTTAGGCCGCCAGCGCTTCGAGCTGGTCGGACAGCGCCAGCCAGCGCTCTTCGAGTTGCGCGATCTCGTCGTTGAGCGCCTTCAGCCGCTTGCCGGCATCGGCGATCTCCGCGGGCGGCAGCGGTTCGGCCAGCCGGGCTTCGAGCGTGCTGCGCTCGGCGCTGGCCGCGGCCATGCGCTCGTCGATCTTGGCGATCTCCTTCTTCAGCGGCTTGGCCTGCTCGCTGCGCTGCTGGCGCTCCTGGGCGTCCTGCTTGCGCTGCTCGGGGGTGTTGCTGCTCTTCACTGGCGCTGCCGCTGCGGCGGCCGCAGCAGCCGCCGCCACGGCGTCCGCTTCGCGCACGGCCACCTTGGCCTCTTCGCGCAGGCGCTTGGATTCATCGAGCAGGTAGCGCTGGTAGTCGTCCAGGTCGCCGTCGAAGTCGGTGACGACGCCGCGGCCCACGAGCCAGAACTCGTCGCACACCGAACGCAGCAGCGCACGGTCGTGGCTCACCAGCATCAGCGTGCCTTCGAACTCGTTGAGCGCCACGGCCAGGGCCTCGCGGGTGGCCAGGTCCAGGTGGTTGGTGGGCTCGTCCAGCAGCAGCAGGTTGGGGCGCTGCCAGACCATCATCGCGAGCACGAGGCGGGCCTTTTCGCCGCCGCTCATGGTGCCCACGGGCTGCTTGACCATGTCGCCGCTGAAGTTGAAGCTGCCCAGGTAACCGCGCAGGGCCTGCTCGCCGGTGGCTTCCTTGGCATTGCTGCCGAGTTCGCGCGCCATGCGCACCATGTGCTCGAGCGGATTGTCCTGCGGGCGCAGCACGTCGAGTTCCTGCTGCGCGAAGTAGCCGATATTCAGTCCCTTGCCTTCGGTGACCTGGCCGGCCAGTGCGCCCATTTCGCGCGCAATGGTCTTCACCAGCGTCGACTTGCCCTGGCCGTTGGCGCCCAGGATGCCGATGCGCTGGCCCGCCAGCACCGAGCGGCTGACGCCGCGCAGGATGGTCTTGGGCGCTTCGCCTTCGATCTCATAGCCGAAGCTCGCGTTGTCGATCGAGAGCATCGGGTTCGGGATGTTGCCCGGCTCCTTGAACTCGAAGGTGAAGTCGGCTTCGGCCAGCAGCGGCGCCACGCGCTCCATGCGCTCCAGCGCCTTGACGCGGCTTTGCGCCTGCTTGGCCTTGCTGGCCTTGGCCTTGAAGCGGTCGATGAACTTCTGCAGGTGGGCGATCTTGTCCTGCTGCTTGCTGAAGGCCACCTGCTGCTGCTCCATCTGCAGCGCGCGCATGTCCTCGAACTTGCTGTAGTTGCCGCCGTAGCGCGTGAGCTGGGCGTTGGCGATGTGCAGGGTGACGTCGGTCACGGCGTCGAGAAACTCGCGGTCGTGGCTGATGACGATCATGGTGCCGGCGTACTTCTGCAGCCAGGCTTCGAGCCAGACCAGGGCGTCCAGGTCCAGGTGGTTGGTCGGTTCGTCGAGCAGCAGCAGGTCGCTGGGGCACATCAGCGCGCGGGCCAGCTGCAGGCGCATGCGCCAGCCGCCCGAGAAGCTGTTGACGGGCTCGTCGAGCTCGTGCGACTTGAAGCCCAGGCCCAGCACCAGCGCCTGCGCGCGCGGCACGGCGTCGTGCTCGCCGGCATCGGCCAGGTCGGTGTAGGCGTGGGCCAGCTCCATGCCGATGTCGGCGTCGTCGGGGTTCTCGGCATAGGCGGCCTCGATGGCGGCCAGCGTGGCGCGCAGCTCGGTCAGGCGGGTGTCGCCGCCGACCACGAAGTCGGTGGCCGACTCCTCGGTCTCGGGCATGTCCTGCGCCACCTGGGCCATGCGCCACTGCTTGGGAATGTAGAAGTCGCCGCCGTCTTCGTGCAGCGTGCCGTTGAACAGCGCGAACAGCGACGACTTGCCGGCGCCGTTGCGTCCCACCAGGCCGACCTTTTCGCCGGGGTTGAGATTGACGGTGGCGCCGTCCAGCAGTTTCTTGGCGCTGCGGCGAAGAATGACGTTTTTGAGAGTGATCATGAGTGAGGAACCGTAGGGGCGATTATCCCGCCCGGCCTTCGGCGACCCGGCGCGAAGGGGCAAAGGCGGACATCGCCCGATGAAAGGGGGCGCAGCCCGGAGGCTGCGTGCAAGGCGGTGAAGCGGGGGCGGCGGGCGTCGCTAACGCACGCCGGCGCCGGCCAGCAGCGCCGTCCGGGTGACCAGCAACACCTGGTCTTCGCCGGCCGAGGTTTCGAGCCAGACCACCTCGAGCTGCGGAAACGCCGCCTCGAAGTAATCGCGCTCGTTGCCGATTTCCAATACCAGCACGGCCTGCTCGCTCATGCGGGCGGGCGCGTCGGTGAACAGCTGGCGCACGAAGTCCATGCCGTCGGTGCCGCCGGCCAGCGCCAGTTCGGGCTCGGCGCGGTATTCGGCGGGCAGCGCAGCCATGCTGGCGCTGTTCACGTAGGGCGGGTTGCACAGCACGAGGTCGTACGTGCCGGGCACGTTCTTCAGGCCGTCCGACTCGATCA
Organism: Variovorax boronicumulans NBRC 103145; assembly: GCF_001591345.1. Taxonomy (GTDB): domain Bacteria; phylum Pseudomonadota; class Gammaproteobacteria; order Burkholderiales; family Burkholderiaceae_C; genus Variovorax; species Variovorax boronicumulans. The sequence goes on from NZ_BCUS01000005.1 coordinate 68,882, forward strand.
ACTTGACGCGGGTGTCGAGCGCATGGCGCGTGACGTTGATGGCGGCCACTTCGAGCGCTTGCACCGACAGGTCGGCCGCATCGACCGTGACGTCCGGATAGGTGAGCGCCGCGAGCACTGCGAGGCTGCCGTTGCCGGTGCACAGGTCGAGCACGCGCTGCGTGTGTTCGCCCAGCCAGTAGTCGATGCTGCCGTCGGCGATGAGCTCGGCAATGAAGCTGCGCGGCACGATGGCGCGCTCGTCCACGTAGAAGGGCACGCCCTGCAGCCACGCTTCTTTCGTGAGGTAGGCGGCGGGCTTGCGCGTGGCAATGCGCTCGTCGATGAGGGCGGCCACCTTGGCGGCGTCGGCCGGCGACACGGGGGTGTCGGCCACGGCGTCGATGTCGTCCAGCGGCTGCTTCAGGCGCCACAGCACGAGCCAGGCGGCTTCGTCGAAGGCGTTGGCGGTGCCGTGGCCGAAGGCCACGCCGGCGTCTTCGAGCCGCTTCGCGCCGGCTTCGATCAGTTCGATGACGGTGCTCATCGCGCGCCTTGCGCAAGCGCCGCGTCGAGCCCGCGCAGCGTGCGCAGGTAGATGTTCTTCAGCGTCTCGATCTCGGCGACGTCGATGTGCTCGTCGATCTTGTGGATGCTGGCGTTCACGGGGCCGCACTCGACCACCTGCTTGCAGATCTTGGCGATGAAGCGCGCGTCGCTGGTGCCGCCGCTGGTCGACAGCTCGGTGTCCAGGCCGGTTTCTTCGCGGATCGCCGCCTGCACGGCCGTGACGAGTTCGCCCGGCGTGGTCAGGAAGGGCAGGCCGCCGACGGTCCAGGCCAGCGTGCAGTCGACGCCGTGCGTGTCGAGCACGGCATGCACGCGCTGCTGCAGCGATTCGGGCGTCGATTCGGTCGAGAAGCGGAAATTGAAGTCGATCACCGCGCTGCCCGGAATGACGTTGCTCGCGCCGGTGCCCGCATGGAAATTGCTGATCTGCCAGCTGGTGGGCTGGAAGTAGGGGTTGCTTTGCGCGTCCCAGCCGCCGGCGGCGTTGATCGCCACCAGCTCGGCCAGCGCGGGCGCGACCGCATGCACCGGGTTCTTCGCCAGGTGCGGGTAGGCGATGTGGCCCTGCACGCCGTTCACCGTGAGCTTGCCGCTCATGGTGCCGCGGCGGCCGTTCTTGATCATGTCGCCGCAGCGCGTGACCGAGGTGGGCTCGCCGACGATGCAGTAGTCGATGGTTTCACCGCGCGCGGCCAGCGCGTTGCAGACGATCACGGTGCCGTCGACGCCCGGGCCTTCCTCGTCGCTGGTCAGCAGCAGCGCCAGCGTGAGGGTCGGGTCGGGCTCGCCCTGCAGGAATTCTTCGATGGAGGTCACGAAGGCCGCGACCGAGGTCTTCATGTCGCAGGCGCCGCGGCCGTAGAGCTTGCCGTCGCGGTGCGTGGGCGTGAACGGGTGGCTGCTCCACTGGTCGAGCGGGCCGGTGGGCACCACGTCGGTGTGGCCGGCGAAGACCAGCGTCTTGGTCGCCTTGCCGTTGGTGGGGCGGCGCACGGCCCAGAGGTTGGTGACCCGGAAATCGGCCGGGCCGCTTTCGATGGTTTCCAGCGTGAAGCCCAGCGCGGCGAGGCGTTCGCCCAGGATCTGTTGGCAACCCGCGTCGTCGGGGGTGACGGAAGGGCGCGAGATCAGTTGTTCGGCGAGCTGGAGCGTACGGGACATCGAGGGAGCGGGATTAGGGGGCGGTCAGAACTTCACGTCTAGCGTGATGTCGGTGAAGGTGGGTTCGTCGAGCTGGTCGGTCAGGTCGCGATCCTCGGCCTGCTTCTTGGGCGCGTCGCGGTTCTGCAGGCGCCACATCAGGTTGGTGGGGGAGTCGGCGTTGGCCAGGCCTTCTTCGCGGGTCACGCGCTCCTCGGTGATGAGGCGGGCGATGTCTTCCTCGAAGGTCTGCGAGCCTTCGGCCATCGATTGCTCCATGGCCTCCTTGACGCCGGAGAAGTCGCCCTTTTCGATCAGGTCGGCCACCAGCGCGGTGTTCAGCATCACTTCGAGCGCGGGCACACGCCCGCCGGCCGGCGTGCGCAGCAGGCGCTGCGACACCACGGCGCGCAGCGCCGAGCCCAGGTCGCCCAGCAGGGTGGGGCGCACCTCGACCGGGAAGAAGCTCAGGATGCGGTTCAGCGCGCGGTAGCTGTTGTTGGCATGCAGCGTGGCCACGCACAGGTGGCCCGACTGCGCATAGGCAATGGCGGCCGTCATGGTGTCGCGGTCGCGGATTTCGCCGATCTGGATCACGTCGGGCGCCTGGCGCAGTGCGTTCTTCAGGGCCACCTGCAGCGAGGTGGTGTCGCTGCCCACGTCGCGCTGGTTCACCAGCGATTTCTTGTTGGTGTAGGTGAACTCGATCGGCTCTTCGACCGTGAGGATGTGGCCGCTGGCGTGCTCGTTGCGGTAGTCGAGCATCGAGGCCAGCGTGGTCGTCTTGCCCGCGCCGGTGGCGCCCACCATCAGGATCAGCCCGCGCTTTTCCATGATGAGCGACTTCAGGATGTCGGGCAGATTCAGGTCGTCGAAGCTGGGGATGACCGAGGCGATGTGCCGCACCACCACGGCGTAGCTGCCGCGCTGGCGCATGGCGCTGATGCGGTAGTTGCCGGCGCCTTCGAGGGCGACGGCCATGTTGAGTTCGCCCGTGTTTTCCAGTTCCTGGATGCGGGCTTCGGGCACCACTTCCGACAGCAGCGCCAGCGGCGCGGTCGGCGGCAGCACCTGCGCATTGATGGGCAGGCAGTTGCCGTTGATGCGGATCATCACCGGGGAGTGGGCCGAGAGGTAGATGTCGGAGGCCTTGCGCTCGGCCATCAAACGAAGAATCCGTTCCATCATGTTCATCGGTCTCTCTCCTCGGTGCTGTTTTTTTCTCAGGGAAGAAGCGAACCGGCCGCGCGGTGAAGCAGGCGGCCGGTGGTGGGTGCGTTTTTTTTAGTCGCGCAGCAGGTCGTTCAGGCTGGTCTTGGAGCGCGTCTGCGCGTCGACCGTCTTGACGATGACCGCGGCGTAGGTGCTGTAGTCCTGGCCCGACTTGGTCTTCTTGGGCAGGCTGCCGCTGATGACCACGCTGCCGGCGGGCACGCGGCCGTACGAGATCTCGCCGGTGTCGCGGTTGAAGATCGGGGTGCTCTGGCCCAGGTACACGCCCATGCCCAGCACCGAGTTCTCTTCGACGATCACGCCTTCGACGACTTCGGAGCGCGCGCCGATGAAGCAGTTGTCTTCGATGATGGTCGGGTTGGCTTGCAGCGGCTCGAGCACGCCGCCCAGGCCCACGCCGCCCGACAGGTGCACGTTGGCACCGACTTGCGCGCACGAACCCACGGTGGCCCAGGTGTCGACCATGGAGCCTTCGCCCACGTAGGCGCCGATGTTCACGTACGAGGGCATCAGGATCGCACCCTTGGCGATGAAGCTGCCGCGGCGGGCCACGGCCGGGGGCACGATGCGCACGCCCGATTCCTTCAGCTCGGCGGCCGACAGGTGCGAGAACTTGGTCGGCACCTTGTCGTAGAAGCCCAGCGAGCCGGCCTGGATCTGCTCGTTGTCCTTCAGGCGGAACGACAGCAGCACGGCCTTCTTGATCCACTGGTGCACGGTCCACTGGCCCACGCCCTGGCGGGTGGCGACGCGCAGCTTGCCGTTGTTCAGCTCGGTGATCACGTGCTCGACGGCGTCACGCACTTCGGCGGGGGCGGCGTTGATCGAGATGTTGGCGCGGTCTTCCCACGCGGCGTCGATGATTTGTTGCAGTTGCTGTGTCATGGAGAGAGTCTCGGGTGAAAAAGGGGCAGGGAAGCGGGGCGACAGGGGGTCAGCGGCGGCCGTCTTTGACGAACCGGACGATGCGCTGGGCGGCCTCGACGCACTCGGCCGTTTCGGCCACCAGCGCCATGCGGATGCGACCGCGGCCCGGGTTGGCGCTGTGGTCGGTGTCGCGCGCCAGATAGCTCCCCGGCAGAACCGTGACATTGTATTGAGCGTAGAGCGCGCGGGCGAAGGCTTCGTCGTCGCCAGCCCACACTTCGGGCACGCCGGCCCAGAGGTAGAAGCTGGCGTCGGGCAGGCGCACGTCGAGCACGGGTTCGAGCAGCGGCGTGACGGCGGCGAACTTGGCGCGGTACTGGGCGCGGTTGTCGACCACGTGCGACTCGTCGCCCCAGGCCGCGATGCTGGCGGCGGCCACGGCGCCGCTCATGGCGCTGCCGTGGTAGGTGCGGTAGAGCAGAAAGCCCTTGATGAGCGCCGCATCGCCGGCCACGAAGCCGCTGCGCAGGCCGGGCACGTTGCTGCGCTTGGAAAGCGAGGTGAGCGCGATCAGGTTCTTGAAATCGGGCCGACCGAGCTTCATCGAGGCTTCCAGGCCGCTCAGCGGGGGCTCGTCGCGGAAGTAGATCTCGCTGTAGCACTCGTCGGCGGCGATCACGAAGCCGTGGCGGTCGGACAGCGCGAAGAGCTTCTTCCACTCGTCCAGAGACATCACAGCGCCCGTGGGATTGCCCGGCGAGCAGACGAACACGAGCTGGGTGCGGGCCCAGACGTCGTCGGGCACGCTGTCCCAGTCGACGGCGAAGTTGCGCGCGGGCACGCTGGGCACGTAGTACGGCTCGGCGCCCGAGAGCAGGGCCGCGCCCTCGTAGATTTGATAGAACGGGTTGGGCGACATCACCACCGGCTTCGGGTGGGCGCTGGCGTCGACCACGGTCTGGGCGAGCGAGAACAGCGCCTCGCGCGAGCCGTTGACCGGCAGCACCTGGGTGGCCGGGTCGAGCGTCAGGCTGTAGCGGCGATGCAGCCAATGGGTGAAGGCGGTGCGCAGTTTCAGCTCGCCGGCGGTGGCCGGGTAGGCGGCGAGGGCGCCGAGGCCGGCGCTCAGGGCGTCCTTGATGAAGGCCGGCGTGGCGTGCTTGGGCTCGCCGATGCCCAGGCTGATGGGGGCGAATTCGGGGGCGGGCGTGACGCCCGCGAACAGCTGCTTCAGCCGCTCGAACGGGTACGGCTGCAATTTGGCAAGCAAGGGATTCATGCCCCGGATTATCGGCGACGGGCCGGGCGGCCCGCACGCCCCGCGCCCCTTGGCCCGCTCAGCAAAGCGGGCGGTTGAACTGGCCGATCATGTTGGCGAAGTTCTGGTTGTAGCGGTTGGCCGCGTCGACGATGGCCGAGCGGCCCATGCGGGCCATCGCACCGGTTTCCTTGCGCTTGAACACGCCGTCCTTGGTGTCCTTGATCACCGAGCGCGACTGGCCGATGAACTCGTTGATCTGCAGCATGCCGCCGCTGCAGCTCTTGCCGTTCTGGGCCGGCTGCTCGCTGGTTTTCTTGCTCCAGCCTGCGGCCGAGTCGGCCACCAGCGCCAGCGAGGCCTCGAAGGCGGCCAGCGCCTGCGGGTCGTTGGGCGCGGCGAACAGCGCCATGGCGTCGGCGTGGTTGAGCTTGCCGTGGTAGATCAGGCCAGCGCGGTAGTAGGCGGCGGTGTCCTTGGGCGCTTTCTCGAAGGCTTCCCTGGTGAGCGCCCGGTCGCGGGCGCTCAGGCCCTTGTCGAAGGCCGCTTCGGCCTGCGCGACGGTGGTGAGCGCGGCCAGGTAGTCGGCGCTCATCTGGCGGGCCTTGTCGCCGTTGTCGGCGAGGTAGCCCTTGGAATTGGCGTAGTCGTTCAGCTCGCGGCTCAGGGGCGACAGCACCTTGAGCGCGGCCGAGAAGGCCTTGGCCGATTCGTCGATCTCGGGCAGCGGCGCGGCGATGGCGGCGGCGGCATCGAGCTTTTTCGCCGAGCGGTCGACCAGGATGTCGTTCTGGATGCGCAGGCTGGTGAGCGGCGCCTTGGCCTGCAGCAGCGGCACCTGGCCGGTTACGTAGCTTTCACGGGCTTCCTGGAACGAGGTGCGCAGGTTGTTCGAGACGTCGACGTAGAGGTTGTACTTCTCGACGAGCTGCTGCTGGTCGTTGCCGGCCGGGGCGGCCGGCTTGGCTTCGGCGGAAGCGGGCGGGGCGGTCTTGTCCGTCTTGTCGCCGCAGCCCGCGACGAGCGCCGACACGGCGACGAGGGTGGCACCCAGCAGGGCTTGGTAGTTCTTCATTCTTTCATTTCCTCCATTGAAAAAAACAGCACGGGCAGGCCGCGGTATGGCGGCTTGCCGGAAAAACATCGTGGGGAGGCGCCGCTGCCTGAAGACAGCGGTCGGGGCGCGGGATGGGTCAGACGGCGGTGGCCGCGCTGCGCCGGTAGAAGGCGAGCGAGCCCGCCAGCGCCAGCAGCATGCCGCCGCAGGCGCGGTCGATCCAGCGCGTGGCCGACACCGTGAGCAGCCGGATCGCACGGGCGCCGACGAAGGCGTAGGCCAGCATCACCGCCATGTCCAGCCCCGCGAAGATCAGCGCAATGATCAGGTACTGCGGCGCCTGCGCGGCAGTCGGGTCGATGAACTGCGGCAGCAGCGCCGAACAGAAGATGTAGCCCTTGGGGTTGGTCACCGCCACGAGGAACGACTTGAAGAAGATGCGCCGGCTTTCGACCGCCGTGACGGTGGCCGCGGCGTCCGCGCTCGGCAGCTGGAAGCCGCCCTGGGAGCGCAGCATGCGCAGCCCGAGCCAGGCCAGGTAGACCGCGCCCACCCACTTGAGCATCGAGAACCAGAACTCCGAAGCCGCCAGCAGCGCGCCCAGGCCGAGCGCCACGGCGCCGACCAGCACGAAGTCGGACAGCACCGCGCCGAGCATGCCCGGCAGCGCCCGTCGCACGCCGTGGCGCGAGCCGTTGCTCAGGGCCAGCAGCACCGTGGGGCCGGGCGTGGCGATGGCGGCGAAGGCCACGATGGCGAACAGCAGGGCGGTGGCGAGCGTCATCGGGGCGTCTTTCTTCGGATGGGTTTCTTCTTCAGATCTTCTTGACCAGCACCTGGCTCTTGCGGTCCCAGTTGTACTTGCGCTTGCGCGCCTCGGGCAGCCAGTCGGGGTTGACCTGCTGGAAGCCGCGCTTGAGGAACCAGTGCATCGTGACCGTGGTGAGCACGAAGATGCTTTCCAGGCCCATGGCCTTGGCGCGGTGCTCGATGCGCTTGAGGATGCGTTCGCCGTCGCCCTGCGACTGCGATTGCGGCGACACCGTGAGCGCGGCCATCTCGGCGGTCTTCGCCTCGGGGTACGGGTACAGCGCCGCGCAGCCGAAGATCACGCCGTCGTGCTCGATGACCGTGTAGTGGCCCACGTCGCGCTCGATCTCGGTGCGGTCGCGCTTGACCAGCGTGCCGTCGCGCTCGAAGGGCTCGATGAGCTGCAGGATGCCGCCGATGTCGTCCACCGTGGCTTCGCGCAGGCTCTCGAGCTTTTCGTCGATGACCATGGTGCCGACGCCGTCGTGCACGTAGATCTCGAGCAGCAGCGAGCCGTCGAGCGCGAACGGCAGGATGTGGTTGCGCTCCACGCCGCCCTTGCAGGCCTTCACGCAGTGCTGCAGGTAGAAGGCGGTGTCGGTCGGCTTCTGCGCGGGCGGCAGCGAGGCCAGCAGCTTCTCGGCGGCGGCCAGCGGCAGTTCGGTGTCGATCGGGTTGTCCTCGCTCTCGGGCAGCTCGCTGTCCACGCGGATGCCCGGCACTTCGGTCAGGAAGATCAGCTTGTCGGCCTGGATCGAGATGGCCACGCTGGTCGCCACTTCTTCCATCGTCAGGTTGAAGGCCTCGCCGGTCGGCGAGAAGCCGAAGGGCGACATCAGCACCATCGCGCCGAAGTCGAGCGTGCGGCGGATGCCGGCCGCGTCCACCTTGCGCACCAGGCCCGAATGCTTGAAGTCCACCCCGTCGACCACGCCCACGGGGCGCGCGGTGATGAAGTTGCCCGAGATCACGCGCACCGTCGAGCCGGCCATGGGCGTGTTCGGCAGGCCCTGGCTGAAGGCGGCCTCGATCTCGTAGCGCAGCTGGCCCGCGGCCTCCTGCGCCGAGTCGAGCGCCACGGCGTCGGTGATGCGGATGCCGTGCGAGTACTTCGCCTCGTGGCCCTTGGCCGCCAGCTGCTCGTTGACCTGCGGGCGAAAGCCATGCACCAGCACGATCTTGACGCCCATGCTCTGGATCAGGGCCAGGTCCTGCGCGATGTTCTGCAGCTTGCCCGCCGCGATGGCCTCACCCGCGAGCGCGACCACGAAGGTCTTGCCGCGGTGCGTGTGGATGTAGGGCGCGACCGAGCGGAACCAGGGCACGAAGGTGAAATTGAAGACGGTGGACATGGGGCGTGATTGTGCATTCTTGGCAAGGTTTTGGTGCAGCGCGTCATGCCAGGGCGCGCAGCAGCCGGCCGGCCCCGGCCGCGGCGGGCGTGCCGCGGGCCTTGAAGGCCTCGAGCTGGTCGGCGTAGGCGTCCAGCGGCTCCACCGCCGCCTCGGCCGCACCCGCCGGGGCGGCTGGTGCCAGCGGCAGGCCGAGCAGTCCGGCGAGCTCGTCCGGCGCGATCGAACCGTGCGCCATCAGCGCATCGACCACCGCCATGAAGGCGGTGGCGTGCGCTTCGAGCAGGCCCAGCGCGCGGGTGTGCTCGCGTGCCAGGATGGCCTCGATCTCGCGGTTGGTGGCGGCCACGTCGGTGTTGAGGTTGTCGTTCGAATCGGTCGTCACGTCGGTGCGGCTCCAGCGCGTGCCGAAGCCCAGGTGGCGCACATGGCGCGCCGCCGTCGCAGTGGCCTGCGCCAGGTCGCGCTCGGCGCCGGTGGTGCAGCCCGATTCGCCGAACACCAGCCGCTCGGCCGCGCGGCCGGCCAGGCTCACGCACACGCTGTCCAGCAGGTTGCGCTTGGACCAGGCCTTGCGCTTCACGTAGCTGTTGTAGCCGCCCTCGAACGAGGCCACGTTGATGCGGATCTCCTGCGGCGCGCGGCCGAAGAGCAGGGCGTACACCAGGCCGTGGCCGGCTTCGTGCACCGCGAGCAGCGCACGGAAGTCGGCGTTGGCGCGCTGCTTGAGCCGGTTCAGCTCCAGCGCCACCGGAAACTCGCGCCGCGCCAGCCGGAAGCGCGCGACCAGGCGCGGGCCGCCGGGCGTGACCTCGCCGGGGTCGAGCATCAGCCACACGGGCTCGCTGCCGTGCGCGCCCTGTTCGAGCGCCCACAGCGCGGCATTGACCAGCGTCGCGCTCAGGATTGCGTGGATCGACGAGAACAGCGGCCGCGTGCCCTGCGCCGGGAACACGGCGTTGGCGTAGATCTGCTCGTACACGCTCGCGTCGAGCACGAAGCGCACGCCCGAGCTTTCCTGGATCTCGCCCACGTAGCGGTCGCAGATCGACAGGATCAGGCGCACGTAGGTGGCGCGGCTGAACGAGGGGTAGATCACGTGGTTGTTGCCCAGCCGCGCGACCTGCTCGGGCTTGAAGCGTTCGGCCAGCGCCTTCTTCACGTCGATGAGCGAGAGCTTCTTCGTCAGCGCGTGGAAGATGTCGGCGTCGGTGTCGCAGTCTTCCACCCGCTTGGCGGTCTCGGCGTACATCTCGTCGAGGTTGCCCGAGACGAAGACCAGCAGCTTGGAGTAGTCGGTTTCCCAGTTGTCCTGCGAGGCGCGGAAGGCGCGCAGCCGCGCCTGGATCTCGTCGGGCTTCCAGGTCATGACGTCGAGCAGCGACTCGCGCAGCTTCAGGCAGCGCTTGAACTCCTGCGCTTCCCAGGGCGAGAGCTGCAGGCGGCGCTTGCGCTTGGTCTTGCCAGCCTTGGCGCCGTCGTCCTCTTCGTCTTCATCGTCGTCATCGTCGTCATCGGTGCGGCGGTCCTGGTCGTACTCGGCCCAGGCCAGCGACGACTCGATCTCGCTGAGCACCGACAGCGACGGCGGCAGGCGGCCGTCCGAAAGCAGCGCCCACACGTCCTGGTAGCGCTCCACGCGCGCTTCCTTGCCGCTGGCGTCCACGGTGCGAAAGCGCTGGAACTCGTCGAGCACGAGGATGCCGGGCGCGCCCTCGGCGATGCCCGACTCGGCCAGCATGGCCGAGATCGAGCCGGCGGTGCGGTGGCCCGAACCGTGGCTGAAGCCGTCCATCTGCACTTCGATGAAGCGGTCGTAAAAGCCCAGGTGCTGCGCCAGGCGCCGCACGAGCTGCGTCTTGCCGGTGCCGGTCAGGCCCCACAGGCAGATGACGACCGGGCGGTTGATGAGCTGCGGCAGCACGTACCAGGCGCGCAGCGAATCGATCACACGATCGATGATCTCGTCGATGCCGAACAGCTCGGCCTTCAGCGAATGGGCAATGGCCTGCAGGTGGCGCGTGCGCTCGGCCAGCGTAGCGTGCAGGTCACGGGAAATGTCTGGATGCGACATGAGGTTCTTTTTTTCTTCGAATGATTCGGGACACGGAAACAGGAATGCGGCCGCTTCTCCACGCGAGATGCGGGGAGGGCGGTGGTGCAGGCGCTGTGCGGGTCAGGCTGGCGCGCTTCGACCGAAGTGAAGCGCGAGCGGTGGGCGTTCAGTTCCGCAAAGGAAGCTGAAGCCGGCGCGCGGGCTTCGTCAGGCCGGGCGGGTCGCCTTGACCCCGCCGCGTGCAAGGACGCGGCTTGCGCAGCGGATGCGCATCGAAAGGGGGGCAAGGAAGGAGGTCATGGCCGCGATCGTAGCGGCGGCATGCGGTAGAGTAAAGAGTCTTTACGAAATTTTCTGCGCCACCCGCTCCATGCGGCCTCGCTGTGGATGCCATGCAACAGCGCCGGGGCCCCGCGATAATTGGCGGTTTGCCCGCCTGCCGCTGCGCGCAACGACCGACGACTGCCTTGCCTTGACGACCCTCACACCTCCCGCCCCCCTGCGCATCGAGTTTCCCGAATCGCTCCCGGTCTCCGGCCGGCGCGAGGAGATCATGGCCGCCATTGCGGCGCACCAGGTCGTGATCGTCTGCGGCGAAACGGGCTCGGGCAAGACCACGCAGCTGCCGAAGATCGCGCTGGCGCTCGGGCGCGGCAAGCTCAACGCCGAGCCAGGCAAGGGCCGCCTCATCGGCCACACGCAGCCGCGACGCATTGCCGCGAGTTCGGTCGCCAAGCGCATCGCCGAAGAGCTGAAGACGCCACTGGGCGACGTGGTCGGCTTCAAGGTGCGTTTTCAGGACCGCCTGAGCCGCGACGCCTCGGTCAAGCTGATGACCGACGGCATCCTGCTGGCCGAGACGCAGACCGATCCGCTGCTCAAGGCCTACGACACGCTCATCATCGACGAGGCCCACGAGCGCTCGCTGAACATCGACTTCCTCTTGGGCTACCTGCGCGAGATTCTTCCGCGCCGGCCCGACCTGAAGGTGATCGTCACCTCGGCCACGATCGATGCCGACCGCTTCGCGCAGCACTTCGCTTCGGCCAAAGGGCCGGCGCCGACAATCATGGTGTCGGGCCGCACCTTCCCGGTCGAGCAGCGCTACCGCCCGTTCGAGGAGTCGCGCGAGCACGACCTGAACGACGCCATTGCCGACGCGGTCGACGAACTCTGGCGCGACCCGCACAACGCAGGCGACATCCTGATCTTCCTGCCCGGCGAACGCGAAATCCGCGAGGCGGCCGACCACCTGCGCCGCCACGTCAGCCACCAGCCGCTGTTCCGCAACGCCGAGGTGCTGCCGCTGTTCGCCCGGCTCTCGGGCCCCGAGCAGGACCGCATCTTCGAAAGCCACAGCGGCCGGCGCATCGTGCTGGCCACCAACGTGGCCGAGACCTCGCTCACCGTGCCGGGCATCCGCTACGTGATCGACACCGGCACGGCGCGCGTCAAGCGCTACAGCTTCCGCAGCAAGGTCGAGCAGCTGTTGGTCGAGCCGATCAGCCAGGCCGCGGCCAACCAGCGGGCAGGCCGATGCGGTCGCGTGGCGAACGGCATCTGCATCCGCCTGTACGACGAGAAAGACTTTGCGGGCCGCCCGCGCTTCACCGATCCGGAAATCTTGCGGTCGTCGCTCGCGGGCGTGATCCTGCGCATGAAGTCGCTGCGGCTGGGCGATGTGGCGCGCTTTCCGTTCCTGGAGGCGCCGTCGCCGCGCGCGATTGCCGACGGCTACCAGCTGCTGAACGAACTCGGCGCGGTCGACGACGCCAACGAGCTCACCGCCACTGGCGCCGAGCTGGCCAAGCTGCCGCTCGATCCGCGCGTGGGCCGCATGATTCTCGAAGCCCGCACGCGCGGTGCGCTCGAAGAAGTGCTCGTCATCGCCTCGGCGCTCAGCGTGCAGGACGTGCGCGACCGGCCGATGGACGCGCAGCAGCAAGCCGATCAGGCGCACTCGAAGTTCGACGACGAAAAGAGCGAGTTCAGCGGCTACCTGCGGCTGTGGAAGTGGATCGCCGACGCGCGCGGCGGCCATGGCGACACGCACAAACTCAGCAACCGCCAGTACGAGCAGTTGCTGCGCCAGAACTTCATCAACATCCGCCGCGTGCGCGAATGGCGCGACATCCATTCGCAGCTGCTCACGGTGGTCACCGAGCACAAGTGGCGCATCAACGCCACGCCGGCCGGCTATGAGCCGCTGCACCTGTCGATGCTCGCGGGCCTGCTGGGCAACGTGGGCTGGAAGCTCGAAGACGACGAGGCCTACCTCGGCGCGCGCGGCATCAAGTTCTACAAGCACCCCGGCGCGCACCTGAAGAAGAAGCCGGGGCGCTGGATCGTCGCGGCCGAACTGGTCGAGACCACGCGCCTGTTCGGGCGCGGCATCGCCAACATCGAGCCGCAGTGGCTCGAACAGGTGGCGGAGCATCTGCTGAAGAAGCAGCTGCTCGATCCGCACTGGGAGAAGAAGGGCGCGCAGGTCTCGGCGCTGGAGCGCGCGACGCTGTACGGCCTCGTGGTCTACAGCGGGCGGCGCGTCGATTTCACCAAGGTCGATCCGGTCTCGGCGCGCGAGATCTTCATCCGCGAAGCGCTGGTCGGCGGGCAATGGGAAAGCAAGTTTCCGTTCCTCACGGCCAACCGCAAGCTGGTGCGCGAGGTCGAGGGCCTGGAGCACAAGGCGCGCCGGCAGGACGTGCTGGTCGACGACGAACTGATCTTCGCCTTCTACGACGCGCAGCTGCCGGCCGACGTGGCCAGCGGCATCACCTTCGAGAACTGGTACCGCCATGCCTCGAAAGACCAGCCGCGCCTGCTGTACCTCACGCGCGACGAGCTCATGCGCCACCAGGCGGCCGGCATCACGACGCAGTCGTTCCCGCCCACGCTGCGCCTGGGCGGTGTCGATTGCGCCGCGAGCTACCTGCATGAACCGGGCGACGCGAAGGACGGCCTCACGGTCAGCGTGCCGCTGTTCGTGCTCAACCAGGTGAATGAAGAGCGCTGCGAGTGGCTGGTGACCGGCATGCTCAAGGACAAGATCCAGGCGCTGCTCAAGAGCCTGCCGCAGCGCCCGCGCTCGCGGCTGGTGCCGCTGCCCGAGTCGGCCACCAAGCTGGCCGAGGAGCTGTCGGCGCCCGAACTGTTCGGCACCGGTTCGCTCACCGACGTGCTGCTCAAGCGCGTGCGCGACCTCACGAGCATCGACGTGAAGCGCGCCGACTTCAAGCTCGACATGCTCGCGCCGCACCTGTTCATGAACCTGCGCATCGTCGACGAGCACGGCCGCCAGCTGGGCATGGGCCGCAACCTCGGCGCGCTGAAGGCGGAGCTGGGCGCGCAGGCGCGCGGTGCGTTCCAGGCGCTCGCAGGGCTCAACGTGAAGGCGTCGCCGGCCCCCAAGGCCGCGCCTGCGAACGGGGCCCAGGCGCCGGCGAAGAACGCCGCGCCCGAGAAGGCGGCACCCACGCTGCCCGCCGGCCAGCGCTACACGAGCTGGACCTTCGGCGAGCTGCCCGAGCTGATGGAAGTGCGGCGCGGTTCGCAATCGCTCATCGGCTTCCCGGCGCTGCGCGACGAAGGCGATGCCGTGACCATCGAGGTGTTCGACGAGCCCGCCGTGGCGGCCGCGAAGCACCGCGCCGGCCTGCGTCGCCTGTTCGCGCTGCAGCTGAAGGACGCGCTCAAGTACCTCGAGAAGAACATCCCCGACCTGCAGAAGATGTCGGTCGCCTACATGCCGCTGGGCACCTCGGAAGAACTGCGCACGCAGATCATCGACGTGGCGATCGACCGCGCCTTCCTGCAGGAGCCGCTGCCGACCGACGAGTTCGCCTTCAAGAAGCGGCTCGAAGAAGGGCGCGGGCGGCTCACGCTGATCGCCAACGAGGTGGCGCGGCTCGCAGGCGTCATTCTCTCGGAGTACGCGGCGGCGGCGCGCAAGATCAAGGACACGAAGGTCCAGCCCGACGCGGTGCAGGACGCGGCGCAGCAGCTGCAGAAGCTCGTGGGCAAGCGCTTCATCGCCGACGCGCCGTGGACGCAGCTGCAGCACTTCGCGCGCTACCTCAAGGCCATCGTGCTGCGCCTGGACAAGCTGCGCGCCGACCCCGCGCGCGACACGGCCAAGCTGGCCGAGCTGAAGCCGCAGGAGCAGCGCTACTGGCGCCTCGTGGCCGAGCGCAAGGGCGTGGTGGACGAGCGCATGCTCGAATTCCGCTGGCTGCTCGAGGAGCTGCGCGTGAGCTTCTTCGCGCAGGAGCTGCGCACGCCGCAACCGGTGAGCGTGAAGCGGCTCGACAAGGCCTGGGCGCAGCTTCAGGCGTAAAAAAAGCCCGCGGCGACGCGGGCTTTTTTCATGATGGCGCGGGCGCTATATGCGGCCCATGAGCACGAGGATCACCAGGACCAGCACCACGAGCCCGAGGCCGCCGCTGGGTCCGTAGCCCCAGGACCGGCTGTAACCCCAGCTCGGCAGCGCGCCGATCAGCAGCAGGATCAGGACGATCAGCAGAATGAACGAGAGGGACATGTTTTTTCTCCTGGGACGTTGTTGTCACGAGCCTCCATGCTCGTCGTCCTGGGGCGCCGCGAGCGCCGGAGAGCCGCCCCTGACGCGGTCAGGGCTGTCCTACCGCGGGCGTCGGCGCTTTACCGGTGCGCCTGCCAGCAGGAAGTGCATGGCCACGCCCACCGCCAGGAAGATGGCGCCCAGACCGCCGACGATGGCGGCGCCGCCCCACAGGTCGAAGAAGCCGTCGAGCCGGGCGTCCTGCGGGTTCGCGGGGTTGAAGAACACGCCCACGACTTCGCCCTTGTCGTAGGCCGGCGGGTTGCTGCTGCTCGACGGCGAGAACTCGACGATCGCGCCCGAGGGCAGGGTGAAGCGCACCAGCGGGCGCCACGTCGGCGAATTGCTGCGGCTCGAACTTCCCGCGGACTGCAGCGCGATCACCTCGCCCTGCGCCTTGCCGGCCGATGCGATGAATTTCGTGGTGTTCTGGTAGAGCAGCCAGCCGCCGACGAGCATGAGCGCGCCGACGAGCATGAGCGCGCCGACGAGCGTGAAGATGCGCGTGATGAGGCGGGTGGGGTTCATTCGGGCGGCTTTCAGTTGCGCATCCACTCGGCCGACAAGGTGCCCACCGCGGCCAGCACGAGGCTCGACACCAGGAAGGCCACGGCCCCCAGCGTGGCCAGCAAGGCCCGTCGCCAGGGGCGCGTGCGGAAGAAATAGACCGGAATGCCCAGCAGTGGAAACACCCCCGCGAGCAGCGCCGAGCGACCAGGCGCGGGCACGCCGCGCGCGAGGCCGTCGGCCCGGCACCACGTGTAGCACAGCGCCGAGATGAGGAACACATGCGCCACGTCCAGCGCGGTGTAGTCCTTGCCGCGCAGCGGCGGCAGGAACGCGTCGGCGACGCCCACCACGAGGAACGAGAGGGCCAGGGCCAGCAGGATCCAGCGCGGCCGGTTCATCGTCATCGCTGCCCCCGGAGCGTGGCCGCCGGCGTCAGAGCTTCGCGAGGCGGTCGAGCGCGGCGAGCAGCGTCTCGTCCTTCTTGGCGAAGCAGAAGCGCACCACGCGCTGGTCGAAGCCGTCGCCGTAGAAGGCCGACAGCGGAATCGCCGCCACGCCGATCTCGCGCGTGAGCCAGAGGCAGAACTCGGCCTCCGACAGGTCGCTCACGGCCGAGATGTCCACGCACTGGAAGTAGCTGCCTTCGCTGCGCAGCAGCTTGAAGCGGGTCTTCTCGGCCAGGCCGGCCGCGAACAGGTCGCGCTTGCGCTGGTAGAAGGCCGGCAACTCCAGGTAGGGCTCGGGCCGCGCCATGTACTGTGCCAGCGCGTGCTGCATCGGCGTGTTCACCGTGAACACGTTGAACTGGTGCACCTTGCGGAACTCGGCCATCAGCGGCGCGGGCGCGGCCACGAAGCCGACCTTCCAGCCGGTGACGTGGTAGGTCTTGCCGAAGCTGCTGACGATGAAGCTGCGCGCCGCCAGGCCGGGGAAGCGCGCTACGCTTTCATGGCGCGCGTCGTCGAACACCATGTGCTCGTAGACCTCGTCGCTGATCACGAACACGTCGGTGGGCGCGAGCAGGTCTTCGAGCTGCCGCATCTCGGCCTCGGTCCAGACCGTGGCGCTCGGGTTGTGCGGCGTGTTGATGATGATCGCGCGCGTCTTCGGCGTGAGCGCGGCGGCGATTTTGTCGAAGTCGGGGCGGAAGGTGCCGGGCACGAGCGGCACGCGCACGACCTTGCCGCCGGCGAGGTCGATGTTGGGCACGTAGCTGTCGTAGCAGGGCTCCAGAACGATCACTTCGTCGCCGGGGCGCACGATGGCCAGGATGGCCGTGATGATGGTCTGCGTGGCGCCGGCCGTGACCGTGATCTCGGTCGCGGCGCTGTAGCTGCGGCCGTAGAGCGCCTCGATCTTGGCGGCGATGGCGTCGCGCAGCGACGGAATGCCCGGCATCGGCGGGTACTGGTTGTGGCCGGCCGCCATGGCGGCGGTCACGTCTTCGAGCAGCTTCGGATCGCAGTGGAAATCGGGGAAGCCCTGGCCGAGGTTCACGGCGTTCTTCTCGGCCGCGAGCGTGGACATCACGGTGAAGATGGTGGTGCCGACAGCCGGCAGCTTGGTGGTGATCTCGGGCGTGCGGGGAGAAGACGAAGGGGTGGCGGTGCTCATGGTCGGTCGTCGCGGGGAGAAAGGCTGGAGGATCAGAGTTCGTAGTCTTGTTGGTGGCCGCTCAGGGCCTTCGCGATCAGGTTGCGGTCGAGGCGGTCGGAGAGCAGCTCGGCGAACTTGAAGACGAAGTTGCGCAGGTAGGCGCTGCGCTTGAAGGCGACGCGCGCGATGTTCTGGCCGAACACGTGGCCCATCGGGCGCACCACGAGGTCGGCGTTCGACTCGTCGCGCACGGCCATCTCGGCCACGATGCCGACGCCCAGGCCCAGGCGCACGTAGGTCTTGATCACGTCGGAGTCGATCGCCTCGAGCGCGATGCGCGGCGTGAGCTTCTTCTGCGCGAACGCATGGTCGATGCGCGTGCGGCCGGTGAACGACGGGTGGTACGTGATGATCGGCTCGCTCGCGAGGTCTTCGAGCGAGACGCGCTCCTTGGCCGCCAGCGGGTGGTCCTTGGGCAGCACCAGCACGTGCTGCCATTCGTAGCAGGGCAGCGTGACCAGCTCGGCGTAGCCGTCGAGCGATTCGGTGGCGATGCCGATCTCGGCGATCTCGTCGATCACCATGCGCGCTACCTGGTCGGGCGAGCCCTGGTGCAGGCTCACGTTGACCTTCGGGTAGGCCTCGCGCAGGTTGGCCACGGGGACCGGCAGCACATAGCGCGCCTGCGTGTGGGTGGTGGCAATGGAGAGGGTGCCGCTGTCCTGCGCGCTGAACTGTTCGCCGATGCGCTTGAGGTTGCCGACCTCGCGCATGATCAGTTCGATGCTGGCGATGACGTGCTGGCCGGGTTCGGTGATGCGCTTCAGGCGCTTGCCGTGGCGGGCGAAGATCTCGACGCCGAGCTCTTCCTCGAGTTCGATGATCGCCTTGGAGACGCCGGGCTGCGAGGTGTGGAGCGCCTTGGCCGCCTCGGTGAGGTTCAGGTTGCGCCGCACGGCTTCCTGAACAAACTTGAACTGGTGCAGATTCATATCAAATTCCGTCTTATTGCGGAATTCATTATGCCTTTGAAGTCTATAAAAATGACCGGGACTTCAGGATTTGATGGCAATCCGGGCCAGCAAAGCGACCAGTTCGGGCGATTCGCCCACGATCGGGGCCAGCGAGAAGTCCACCTCGGGCCAGCGCAGGCGCAGGGCGTCCAGTTGCAGCGGCAGGTCTTCGCGGGCGTGCTTGCCCATGCCCAGGAAGAGCGGCACCACATGCACCGCGGTGGCGCCGTCGGCAATCAGTGCAGCGGCGGCCGTGGGCAGGTCGGGGGCGGCCAGTTCCATGTAGGCGCAGCTGACGCGCACCGTGGGGTCGTCTTCGCGCATGCGGGCGGCGACCGCTTCGATGGGCTCGCGCCAGCGCGCGTCGCGCGAGCCGTGCGCGAGCAGCACCGTGCCCGGCACCTGCGTGGTCATCGCCTCAGGACCAGCCAGCTGAAGGCTGTGAGAGACAGCACCGAATAGATCAGCCCCGGCGCCGCCGCCGTGAGCCAGGGCGACCAGTTGCTGAGGTTGCCGAGGTAACCGAACACGTTGTTCAGCAGGAAGAAGCTGATGCCGATCATCACGCCGCCGAACACGTAGGTCGTGATGCCGGCCTGGCGGAAGTGCAGGTAGGCAAAGGGCAGGGCGAGCACCACCATCACCAGGCACGACAGCGGATAGAACACCTTGCGCCAGAACTCGATCTCGTAGCGCTGCGCGGTCTGGCCGTTGGCGTTCAGGTGCCGGATGTAGTCGAACAGGTCGATGGTGCTCATGCGGTCGGGCCGCAGCAGCGCAACCGACACCATTTCGGCGGTGAGCGAGGTGGGCCAGTCCATCTTCTCGACATGGGTGGTCGTGATGCGGGCCTTGTCGGCGGTGCGGGTTTCGTAGTCCTGCTGCTCGACCTCGGAGAGCACCCACTTCTCGTCGAGGATGCGGGCCGACTTGGCCATGAGCTGCTTGCTCACGTAGCCGTTGCCGTCGAACTCGAAGATGCGCGTGTTCTGCAGCGAGCCGTCGCGCGAAATCGACAGCACATTGACCGCATACGACGTGTCGCCGCGCTTTTCCTTCAGCCAGGCGCCGGTGTTGCCCACCAGCGAGTAGGTGCCCTGGTAGCGCGACTTGAGCAGCTGGCCGGTGCGTCCCGACAGCGGCGCGATGTAGTCGCCGATGGCAAAGGTGAGCACCACGAAGCCCAGCCCCAGCAGCAGCAGCGTGCGCAGTGCGCGCCACGGGCCCAGGCCGCTGGTGCGCAGGATGGTGTATTCGGAGCTTTGCGCCAGCCGCGCCATCACGAAGATGCAGCCGATCAGCACCGTGATCGGCAGCAGCTCGTACAGGTGGCTGGGCACCAGCAGCAGCACGTAGATCAGCGCCTGCACCGGGCCGTAGGCCAGGCTTTCGGGCTTGCCCACGGACTGCAACTCGTCGACGAAGTCGAAGAAGAAGAACAGGCTCAGGAAGCCGAGCGTCACGAAGGCCACGGCCTTCAGTGCCTCGACGTAGATCAGTCGGCGGATGGTTTTCACGAGGTCGGGTCGATCCGGGAAGGCGGTACGGCCGGCAGGGCGCCGGCCGTGGCGGCGCTGGCGCGGGCCTGTCGGCGGGCCGACCAGTTGTTGTTGCGCAGCGTGAGCCAGGCCGTGGCGAAGAGGAAGACGCCGCCATGCAGCAGCAGCATGAAGGAGCCCATGCCGTAGCGGCCCGAGCTGATCCAGCTCTGGCCCAGGTTCAGCAGGTTGTAGTAGACGACGAAGGCGAACAGCGCAAATACGAGGTTGCCGCTGCGTCCCACGCGCGGGTTGACGCTGGACACCGTCAGCGCCAGCAGCACGAAGTTGATGGCGGCCAGCAGCATGCCGAAGCGCCAGCCCAGCTCGCCCAGGCTGGCATCGCTGCGGTCGCGCAGCAGCGAGAGCGTGGAGCGCGCGCGCGTGGGCGTGCTGTCGCCGGTGGCGTTCGAGCTGCCGCCAGCACGCGTGCCGTAGGTCTTGAACTCGCTGATCTTCAGGCCCGATTCGGTGAACAGCGGGCGCTCCAGGCGCTGGCCGTTGCTCAGCAGCAGGAAGCGGTGGTTGTCGATGTCCTCGATGCGGCCGCTGCGCGCCGACGTGGTGATCTGCAGGCCGCGCTCGACGGCCCAGATGAACACGTTGGTGGCGGTGGCGCCGTCGGGCGTGTCCTTGTCGATGAAGAACACGCGCAGTCGGCCCGAGGACTCGCGGAACTCACCCGGCGTGACGCGCTCGATGTCGCTGCGCTGCTCGTACTGCTGGCGCATGCCGATGGTCTGCGAGTTGGCCCAGGGCCAGCCCACCAGCGCCATGGCTGCGATGAGCAGCAGCACAGGCCAGGCGAAGCGGAACAGCGGCTGGACGAAATCGGCCAGGCCGCGCCCGCTGGAGAACCAGATCACCATTTCGCTGTCGCGGTACATGCGCGAGAGCGTGCCGACGATGGCGATGAACAGGCTCAGGCTCAGGATGGTCGGCATGTAGCCGAGCACCGTGTACGCCATCACGAGGAAGACCTCCTGCGGGTTCACGCTGCCCTTGGACGCCAGCCCGAGCGTACGGATGAGCATCATGGTCATCACGATGGTGACCAGGACGACGAGGGTCGCTCCGAAGCTGCGCGACAGCTCCTTGCGTAGGGAAGAATGGAATAACATCGTTCGAGGAAAAAAAGGATTATGGACTTTCAACTCAAGACCCTCACCGTCGCCCAGGCCGCCGCCGAGAAATCCGACCTCCTCATCGTGCTCGTCGGCAGCGCTCTCCCCACCGCCAAAGACCCCGTTTCCGTGCTCGCCGCCAGCGCCCGCAAGGCCGGCGACCTGCCCGACAAGGCCGGCAAGCTGCTCGCGCTGTACCGCCCCGAGACCGTGGTGCCCTCGCGCGTGCTGCTGGCCGCCATCGGCGACGGCAAGGCCGCTTCGGTGCGCGGCGCCGTGAGCGCGGCGGTGGCCGCCGCCAAGGCCAATGGCCCCAAGCGCGTCGTGATCGTCTTCGCGCAGCCGGCCGACGCCGCCGCGGTGGCCGCCGCCGTCACGGCCGCGGCCGATGCCAGCTATGTCTACACCACGACCAAGTCGAAGGCCGAGCCGCGCAGCATCCGCCACCTGACGCTGGGCGTGTCCGAGGCCGCCAGCCCCGCCGTCGCCACGGCCTTCGACGACGCCCGCGCCACGGTCGCCGGCATCGAGCTGGCCAAGGAGTGGGGCAACCGTCCCGCCAACCACGCCACGCCCACGCTGCTGGCCGAAGCCGCCAAGGGGCTGGCGAAGCTGCCGCGCATCAAGTGCGAAGTGCTGGGCCCGAAGGAAGTCGACAAGCTCGGCATGGGCGCCTTCGCCGCCGTGGCCCAGGGCTCGGCCGAACCGCTGCGCTTCATCGTGCTGCGCTACCAGGGCGGCGCGAAAGACGAGGCCCCGGTGGTGCTCGTGGGCAAGGGCATCACCTTCGACACCGGCGGCGTCTCGCTCAAGCCCGCGGCCGAGATGGACGAGATGAAGTTCGACATGTGCGGCGCCGCCAGCGTGCTCGGCACCTTCCGCGCGCTCGGAGCGATCCAGCCGGCGATCAACGTGGTCGGCCTGATTCCTTCGTGCGAGAACATGAACGACGGCAAGGCCGTCAAGCCCGGCGACGTGGTCACCAGCATGAGCGGGCAGACCATCGAGATCCTGAACACCGACGCCGAAGGCCGGCTGATCCTGTGCGACGCGCTCAGCTACGCCAAGCGCTTCGACCCCGCTGCCGTGATCGACATCGCGACGCTCACAGGCGCCTGCGTGGTGGCTTTGGGCGGCGTGCGCAGCGGTCTGTTCGCGAGCGACGAGTCGCTGGCCTCCGCGCTCGAATCGGCCGGCGAGGCCTCGCAAGACCGCTGCTGGCGCCTGCCGCTGGACGACGACTACGCCGAAGGCCTCAAGAGCAACTTCGCCGACGTGGCCAACATCGCCGGGCGTGCCGGCGGCGCGATCACCGCGGCCAAGTTCCTGCAGCGCTTCACGGCCGACTACGCCTGGGCGCACCTGGACATCGCAGGCACGGCCTGGAAGAGCGGGGCGGCCAAGGGCTCGACCGGCCGGCCCGTCGGCCTGCTGGTCTCGTACCTGACGAACCGCGCAGGCAACAGCAACGCCGCTGCCACCGCGCCGAAGGCCGGCATGGCCGCCAAGCCCGTGAAGAAGGCCGCGTCGCCCAAGGCCCCGGCCAAGCCGGCCCGAAAGGCCCGGTCCGCGCAGTGACCGACATCGGCTTTCACTACAACGCGCCCGACAAGCTCACCTACGCTTGCCGGCTGGTTCGCAAGGCCGTGAACACACGCGGCCTGCGCGTGGTGGTGGTGGGCGATGCGCGCGCGCTCGACACGGTCGATGCCGCGCTCTGGCAGCTGTCGCCGGTCGACTTCGTCGCGCACTGCCGCGCCGATGCGCCGGCCCATGTGGTGGCGCGTTCGCCCGTCATCCTGTGCGCCGAAGGCGGGGACGCGGCCTCGCTGCCGCATCGCGAGATGCTGGTCAACCTCGGCCTGGAAGTGCCGGCCGGCTTCGAGCGCTTCGAACGCATGATCGACATCGTGAGCGACGAGGCCAACGACCGGCAGGTTGGCCGCACCCGCTGGCGCCATTACGCCGACCGGGGCTACACGATCCAGCCGCACGATTTCGCAAGGAGCGCTTCCTGATGGCCAGCACGCTGCGCACGCCGCCCCGGTTCGTCCCGACGCTGACGACCGTGCTCGAGATCCCGGCCGAGCCCGTGCCGGTCGCCGAGGCGGTGCGACCCACGGGTGCGCCGGTGTCGCAGCCCCCGCCGCCGGACCCCGCGAGCGCCGTGGCGTTGCCGCCGTCGGTGTCGCTCACGCCGGCCGAAATCGTCAGCCTCGAAGAGCAATTGCTGCACCGCGTGCTGCAGCGCGTCGACCTGTCGCTGGAAGAGCGATTGAGCGACGCCGTGTCAGCTGCCGTTCAGCATCAGCTCGACGAAATGGTGCCGCGTCTGCGCGGCGAAATCGAGGCCGTGCTGCGCGCGCTCGTCATCGAATCCATGGCCGCTGAACTCTGTGAAAACACAGGGGAAAACACAGGGTCTACGCCAACTTCCGGCGCATAAATCCTCGGCTAAACTGCGCCGCAGGTCGGAATGGCGTGAGGGTGCCGCTGGTCTGCGGCGCGAAACTTGCGAGGTCTGAACGCCCGGATCGAACGACCGGTTTTTATATCTTTTCATCCAAGTTCTGGAGGTTCTCATGCAATTGAAATGGACTGCGGTCGCACTGGCTGCACTCACGCTCGTGGCTTGCGGCAAGAAGGAAGAAGCTGCTGCTCCGGCGGCACCGGCACCCACGGCTGCGGCTCCGGCCCCTGCTGCGCCTCCGGCTGATGCCCTGGTCGTCAAGATCGGCCACGTCGGCCCGACCAGCGGTCCCATTGCCCACCTCGGCAAGGACAACGAGCTCGGTGCCAAGATGGCCATCGAAGACCTGAATGCAAAGGGCTTCAAGATCGGTGACAAGGTTGCCAAGTTCGTGCTGGTTCCCGAAGACGACGCTGGCGATCCGAAGCAAGGCACCGCCGTCGCCCAGAAGCTGGTCGATGAAAAGGTCAACGGCATCGTCGGTCACCTGAACTCGGGCACCACGATCCCCGCTTCCAAGCTGTACAGCGACGCCGGCATTCCGCAGGTCTCGCCGTCGGCCACCAACCCCAAGTACACCCGCCAGGGCTTCAAGACCACGTTCCGCGTGGTGGCCGACGACACGCAGCTGGGCGGCACGCTCGGCAAGTACGCCGTCGAAACGCTCAAGGGCAAGAACATTGCCGTGATCGACGACCGCACGGCCTACGGCCAGGGCGTTGCCGAAGAGTTCGAGAAGGCAGCCAAGGCGGCAGGCGCGACCATCGTGGGCCACGAGTTCACGACCGACAAGTCGACCGACTTCAACGCCATCCTGACCAAGCTGAAGGCTGCCAAGCCCGACGTGCTGTTCTTCGGCGGCATGGACGCCGTGGGCGGCCCGATGCTCAAGCAGGTCAAGCAACTCGGCCTGAACGTCAAGTTCATGGGCGGCGACGGCCTGTGCACCGGCGAACTGCCGAAGCTGGCAGGCGACGCCATCGGTGAAGACATGGTGGTCTGCGCTGAAGCCGGCGGTGTCGACGGCGACTTCAAGCAGCCGCTGGAAGACTTCAAGGCCAAGTTCAAGACCAAGAACGGCGTCGAAGTGCAGATCTACGCACCGTACGTGTACGACGCGGTCAACGTGCTGGCCGAAGCCATGGCCAAGGCCGGCTCGTCCGACCCGGAAAAGTACCTGGCTGAAGTCGGCAAGGTGCAATACAAGGGCGTGACCGGCCCGATCGCCTTCGACGAAAAGGGCGACATCAAGAACGGCGCCCTGACGCTCTTCACCTACAAGGGTGGCGTGCGCACGCAGATCGCCGTGGTGCGCTGATCGCATTGCAGCCAACGACCCTTCACCGGGTCGTTCCATGAAAAAAGGGCCCTCGGGCCCTTTTTTCATTCAGGGGTGCGCAGCCGTTGCGCGGGCCTGCCTTCAGAGCGCGGCCAGGCCCGAGGGGCGGTCCGCGTTGCAGTACTCGATGAAGGCGTCCAGGTCGCGCGACTTGTCGAACACCGCGTCGGCGCCCAGTGCCTGGCAGCGCGTGCGGATGTCGGGGGTGACGTAGTTGCTCAGCACCACGACGCGCTGGTGCGGGCCGCGTTCGCGGCAGCCCGACAGCACACCGAGGCCCGAGCCTTCCTTGAGGAACAGGTCGACGATGAGCAGCTGCCAGGCATCGGGGTGGGCGGCGAGCCAGGCGAGGGCGCCCGATTCGGTTTCGGCATAGCCGACGACATGGCCGTTGACGAGGTCCTCGAGGGCCGGGACCAGGTTGTCCCTGATGGTCTTGTTGTCCTCGACGAGGAACGTGATGAGGGCCATGCCGCGGTTTTGATGTGTGAACCAATAGCGTAGCGTGGCGCAAGCGGTCTCCGCGTAGGAGAAGGGAGAACGACGCACGCAAACCGTGCGGAAACAACGGCGATCAGCGCTTGTCCGACGTCGCCTGGGTGCGGATGCGCGCCTTGAGCTGCTCGGCCAGCGCCTGGCTCTCGTCGCGCTCGGCGGTCACTTCGAGGCGCTTCTCGATTTCCTCGCTCAGCGCCGCATTCACTTCGGCCAGTTTCTCGGCCGACTGGGCGAGTTTTTCCTCGAGCTGGCTGGTGTGCTCGATGGCCTGCGCCACCTCGCCGACCTGGACCTCGTCCGGCAGTTCCTGTTCCAGCACCGTGCTCACGACGGCGAGGTTGTCCGAGGCGCGCTGCACATCGGCGGCCACCTGCTTGCTCTTTTTCAGGGTCTTGTCCAGCGAGGTGGTGCCGCGCGTCAAGGTGGGGGAAGGTCCGGCCATCGAGGCTCCTTTGCGGCAGGCGAAGTGGGGTGGAATGTCGGTCGATTCGATTCCGCGCATCGTACCGCCAGACGCGGCCTTGCTCAGGATTGGCAACAGTTGCTGCGTGGCAACAGGGTTCAGCCGAAGTCCTACGGAATCGGCCGCGAGTTTCGGACTGGGCCGATGGGGGATTCTTGCCGCCCCCGGGAAGATGCAGAACATCCTCTTCCCCCGCCAAGGCTCGCCATGATCAGAAACGCACTCGTGATCGACCAGGTCGAACGCACCGGCTTCGCGCTGGCCACCTTCATGCGCTACGCCGGGATTCCCCGCGTGGACGTCACGCGCAGCGGCCACGGCTTTGTCGAGGCAGTACAGCACCGGCGCCACGACCTGCTGGTGGTGGACATCGACACGCCCGAAGTCACGGGCCTGCAGATGATCGATGCCGTGGTCGAGGCCGGCAGCCCCGCCGCGCTGGTGCTCATGAGCGCCCAGCCGCCGCGCATCCTGCAGGCCGCGCAAGACTATGCCCGGGCCCGTGGCGCGCGTGTGCTTTCAGCCATCGCCAAGCCGCGCACCATGGTCACGATGGCGTCGGCGGCGCAGGCCATGGCACGCGGACGGCGCCACCGGGCCGAGCTGCGGCGCGGCATGGCGCCGGCAACAACCGATGCACCGGCCTTCACGGCCGAGGTCCTGCGCGAGGCGCTGGCTACGCGCCAGATCGCCGCCCACTTCCAGCCCCGGCACTGCGCGCACACCGGCGTGCTGCGCGGCGCCGAACTGCAGCCGGGCTGGTACCGGCCCGACGACACCTGGCTGCCCGCGGCCAACTTCCTGCCGGCCATCGCGCAGGCCGGCCTGCGCGAGGCGCTGGTGCAGCGCATGCTCGAGTGCGCCTTCGAACTGCTCGGCTACATGCACAAGGACCACGGCCTGCGCCTGGGCGTGCGCGTGCCCGCGTCGGTGGCCGCCTCGGTGTCCTGGGCGCAGGGCGTGGCCGAGCAGGCCGAACGTGCCGGCATCGCCGCCGACCAGCTCGTGCTGGAGATCGCCGAAGACGGCGGCGCGCGCTGCAACGAGGTGCTGGCCGGTGCGGTCGCGCACCTGCGCCTGCGCGGATTCCACTGCGCCATCGACCGCTTCGGCCAGGGCGACTCGACCCTGAGCCGCTGGCTCAAGGTGCCGTTCAGCGAGCTCCAGATCGACGCACGCCAGCTGGCGCAGGCGCGCGAGAACCCGCATGCGCGCCACATCCTGGCGAGCGTGATCGCCATGGCACGCGAACAGCACGCGACGCTGCTCGTGAAGGGCGTCGACGGCGAACGTGACCTCGCGCTGGCCCGCAGCATTGGGTGCCACTTCACGCAGGGCGCGCAGCATGCCGCGCCGATGGCCGAGTCGGCCTTCGTGCAGTACGCGGCGCTGCTGCGGTATGCGGCGGGGCGCTCGCAGGCGCAGCGGAACGCCGATTGACGATCGGGCGACGCGCGCTCAGGCCGCGCGTCGCGCCAGCACCGCTTCGGCGGCCGCCTGCAGCGCGGTCCAGCCGGGGGCGATCACCGCCATGTGATCCTGCTTCACCACGGCGCTGAGCCGGCCGCACATCGCGGCGATGGCCGGCTCGCCGATCATGGCGAAGGCGCCGCGCACCGCATGCAACTCGTCGCCGATCGCGCGCCGGTCGCCGGTCGCCAGGGCCTCGCGGACCTGCTGCGCGGAAGACGCCAGCGACGAAACCATCGCGTCGTGCAGGCGCGCGTCCAGGGGCGCTTGCGCAGGCGCGACCGGGGCGCCGGCCACCCCGGGCGGCGCGGCCGCGCCCAGCGTCTTGAGGATCGCCTGCTCCAGCGCCGGCAACAGCACCGGCTTGAGCAGCACCCTCGCGAAACCCGCCAGCGAGCATTGCTGGTAGCCCTCCTGCTCGAGGTGCGCCGTGATGGCGACGAGCGGGATCGACGGGCTGCGCTCGCGCAGCCGGCGGGCCAGCGTGTAGCCGTCCATGCCGGGCATGTTCAGGTCGGTCAGCACGAGGTCGTAGCGCTGCGCGGCGAACAGGGCCAGCGCGGCGTTCCCGTCGGGCGCCACGTCGGCGGCGACGCCGAGCGCGTCGAGCTGGTCGCTGATGAGGGCCCGGTTGGCCGGATGGTCGTCCACGACCAGCAGGCGCACGGTACGCAAGGGCAGTGAAGCGTTCGCAGTCCTGGTGTCCGACGACGCGACGACCTCGGGCGCCAGCGCCACCAGCGGCAAGGTCACCGTGAAGCACGAGCCCGCGCTCGGCTGGCTGCGCACGGCGATCGTGCCGCCCATCTTGCGCGCCAGCCGCTGGCAGATCGACAGCCCCAGCCCCGAGCCGCCGAACTCGCGCGCGGTCGAGGGCGAGGCCTGCATGTAGATGTCGAACAGCTGCGGAATCTGCTCGGGCGGCACGCCCATGCCGGTGTCGGTCACGCGGATCACCACTGGCGAAGCCTGCCCCGGCGACAGCGGCCCGACCTCCAGCATCACCGTGCCCGAGGCCGTGAACTTGATCGCGTTGCTCAGCAGGTTCACGACGATCTGGCGAATGCGCGTCGGATCGCCTTCGTAGCCGGCGGCCAGGCCCGGGTGCACCACGCAGTCCAGCCGCAGTCCCTTGGCGTGTGCCGAGGGCTCGAACATCTGCGCGCAAGCCTGCACGATCCCGGGCAGCGCCACGCGCGTGGTTTCGAGCTTGAGGTGGCCCGACTCCATCTTCGACAGGTCGAGGATGTTGTTGACGATCTCGAGCAGGGTGCGCGAGGCCTGGCGCACCGACTGCAGGCGCCGGGCCTGCACCTCGGGCGGCGCGCCCTGGCCGAGCAGTTCGAGGTTGCCCAGCACCGCGTTCAGCGGCGTGCGGATCTCGTGGCTCATGGTGGCGATGAACACCGACTTGGCGCGGTTGGCCGCTTCGGCCGCTTCGCGGGCTTCCTCGCGCTTCTTGTCGAGTTCGTTGCGCTCGGTGGTGTCGGCAAAGCTGCACAGCAGGGCGTCCGCGCCCTGGTAGCGCGTGCGCGTGCATTGCAGCAGCAGCTCGCAGGCCTGGCCGTTCTTCAGCGACAGCGGCATGCCGGCGTCATGCAGCGTGCCGCCCTGGGCGCGTTCGCGGTAGAGCGCGGCCATCTGGCGGTGCAGCGGCTCGGGCGGCGCGGTGGCCGCGGCGTAGTGTTCCGTCAGGGTGTTCTGCAGCAGCACGCGCTCGTCGTCGAGCGCGATCAGGCAGACGCCGAACGACGAGGTGGCGATGATCGCGCGGTTGAGCTGCTCGCTCTCGAACACCCGCTGCGAGCGACGGTAGGCGGGCTCCAGCAGCTTGCGCCTGAAGAGCAGCAGCAGGCCCCAGAGCGTGCCCAGCACCACCAGCGTGGCGCCGCCGTAGCGCAGCAGCTGCGGCTTCAGCGTGGTGAAGACCGTGCGCCACGAGCAGGCGTACACCAGCGACCAGCCGGTGCCGGCCAGCGGCGTCGAGAGGCTGAACACGCCCGCGCGGTAGGTTTCACGCGGCAGCGCGGGGCCGGCCTGGCGCAGGCTGTGGGCCAGCGCCGTGGCCATCAGCGCGCCGCCGTCGATGGCGTCGCCCGTGCGGTCGGCCGAGAGCAGCACCCGGCCCTGCGCGTCGACCAGCAGGGCGGCCGTGTCTTGCGGCGTGTGGCGCAGGCGGTCCTGCAGCACGCTGGAGGGCAGGTTGCTCACGAACACCATGAAGGGGCGGCCCTGGGCGTCGAAGCCGGGCTGCACCAGCTTGAAGGGCGAGGCCCCCGGTGCCAGCAGATCGGGCGCCAGCGGCTGCCAGGCCACGCGCCGCTGCGTGCGCCACTGCGCGGCGAGTGCCGGGTCGCCGGTGAGGTCGCCGATGTCGTAGCTCAGGCGCGCGATGAGCGCGGCGGTGTCCGGCAGGCCGGTGCGGTCCAGCGCGCCCTGCAGGCCGCCTTCGGGCGCGGGCATCAGCGTGAGCAGGCGGTGGTCGGGGGTGTAGGCGTAGGCGCCCAGCGGCGAATTGCGCAACTGCGCGACGGCGGTGACGCTGTAGGCCTGCATTTCGAGCATGCCAAGGTAGGGCGCGAATTCATGCAGGTCGTGGGTGCGGGCGGTGTCGACCGCGGCGATGGCCGGCGTCAGGTGCGCCCCGGCCTGCAGGACCACGTGGCCCCCGTCGCGCACGAAGGCCTCCAGCGTGCCGGCGGCCGGCGGTGTCTGGCTGTTCCAGAGCAGTTCGGCGTTCACCACGCCGCGGCGCATCGCCGCCTGCTTTTCCTCGATGTCGAGCTGCATCTGCGCGCTGTGCGCGGCCAGCGTGGTGCGCAGGTTCGCGAGCGCATTGGCGGCGGCGTTATACAGCACGAGGCCCGCGGCCAGCACGATGAGCAGCGACAGCAGCGCGCCGCCGCCATAGAGCAGGGCGTGCTGGTAGCGGCGCAGCAGGTCCAGCTCCTGCGCCTGCCGGGCAGGCGTCGAGGCAGGGGGGGCGCTGGCGGGGAAGGCGGGCGGAGACATGGCGAAAAAATGGCGAAAAAGACGCGAATTAAAAACAATCGACTGGAATGGTAGGGCGAATTGCGCGTGGATTTCCATGAATTACAGGAATGCTTCTGTTTATAGGACGAGTCCTATGCAGGCCTTTCTTTTTCAGGATTCGGCTGAGCCGGTGAGTGAGGCGGGGCTTCTGGAATTTCCATCTGTATTCTGCAGTCGCAGGCGTCGATGAAAAATAAATCATCTGTTCGGGTGGATTCGATCTCCTGCGAACAGATTGCTGGGTCGGCAAGGCTGCCCTGCAAATCGATAGTGACGAGCGGCAAGGCCAATGGCCGCGCAATCTTCACGATGAACTGCCAATAGACAAGCACCGTGCGAGCGATTTTCAGACGGGTCCGATTGGATTTTTGAGGCTGAAAACATAGGATTGAAAAATTACCTTTGTCGCCTCTCTGGCACCTGTGCAAGGGCGCTGGATTGAATATTTTTTAGAGGTCGTCGATGACGAATATCTTGTGGATCAAGAAATTGTGGGAATTCCTGCGTGGCAAGCGAATGCAGGCAACCGGCTGCACGCGGCGAAGCGCGTTGTTCGGCGCTTTGGTGCTGGCAAAAAAGCCATCGGCCACGGCTCGGAACGACAATTTCTTTTGAGCAGGCGGTCGCATTTGGCCTTGATCAAGATCGCAGGCGGATGGGGCCTAGACCCTTCATGGGGAGCGCGCTCATGCGGATGATCGGACACCGCCTGTCCATGGAGCGCGCCAGGCTCGGCCTGAGCGCCGCCGCCTTCGCGGTGCTCGGCGGCGTCGATGCCTCCGTGCAGGAGGCTTTCGAAAAGGGCGCGCGCCATCCCGACGCGGCCTACCTGGCCACCATGGCCGTCATCGGCATCGACGTGCTGTACGTCGTGACCGGCATGCCCACCTGCACCGAAGACCTGTCGGTGAGCCGCGAGGAGGTGTCGCTGCTGCGCGCCTACCGGACCTCGGACGACGCCGGCAAGAAAGCCGCGCAAGCGGCGCTCCAGGCCATCGCGCAGGCCTTCCCGGGCGACATGCTGTCGGCCTCGGGCGCGCGCGCTTCGCAGCCCGCTGCTGCGGCGCCTCCCACCGAAACCGCCTGAGCCTTTCACTTGCGCGCCGCGGCCCGCCCGCGCAGGACCGGCGGGTAAGATGCCCCGGCGCTGCGCCCGGACCCTCGTCCGCCGGCCACGCCGGCAAGCGAAAGGGAAAAAACAATGGCAATGGACCGCTTCGAAATCCGCGTCGTTCTGGCCGACGACCATCCCGGCATGCTGGCCGGGGTCCGGCACGAGCTGGCGTCGGTCGAGACCCTCACGCTGGTGGGCGAGGTGGCCAATTCGACCGGGCTCATGGCGCTGCTGGAGACCACGCCCTGCGACGTGCTGGTGTCCGACTACGCGATGCCGGCCGGCGAGTTCGGCGACGGCGTGCCGCTGTTCAAGCTGGTGAAGCGGCGCTTTCCCGACACGCAGATCGTGGTGATGACCATGCTCGACAACCCGGCGGTGCTGCACTCGCTGGTGTCCAGTGGCATCCGCTGCATCGTGAGCAAATCGGATGCGGTGGCGCACCTCATTCCCGCCATCCACGCCGCCCGCACCGGCGGCACGTACTACTCGCCGACCATGGACGCCGTGGTGCGCTCCATCGACTGGGAGGTGCGCAGCCGCAACGCCGCGGGCGTGCTGAGCCAGCGCGAGTCGGAGGTGGTGCGGCTGTATGCGTCGGGGCTCACGATCAACGAGATCGCCGAGCAGCTGCACCGCAGCAAGAAGACCATCAGCACGCAAAAGACCAAGGCGATGGAAAAGCTGGGCATCGAGCGCGATGTCGACCTGCTGCGCTATGCGCTCGAAAACGGCCTGACGGCCACGGTGACGGGCGCGCCGCAAGGCTGACCCGCGTGTGGCCTCAGGGCCAGGGCAGCGCCGGCAGGCCCGGCGGTGGCGGCGGCGGGGCCGCCGACGTGCTCATGAGCCCGGTCTCCATGCCGTAGCGCACGAGGTCCATGTCGCGCAGGATGCCGAGTTTGGCCATGGCCGAGCCCTTCTGCGTGCTGATGGTCTTCTTGCTGCGGTGCAGCCGCTCGGCAATTTCCGTCACTGTGAGGCCCGACACGAACATGCGCACCACCTCGAGCTCGCGCTTGGAGAGCATGGCGTGCGGCTGGGTGTCGGTGCGGTGCGGCGCGGTGCGCGCGGCGATCTCCGCCATGCTGGGCGACAGGTAGCGTCCGCTCGCGTAGGCCGCATGCACGGCCGGCAGCAGGTGGCTCACCGAGTCGGCCTTGTTCAGGATGCAGGGCACGCCGATGTCCAGCAGCGAATGGATGATGCCGGGGTTGTCCAGCATGGTCATCACCACGATCTTCAGCCGCGGGTAGCGCTGGCGCACCAGCGCGAACAGCGCGATGCCGTCGCCGTGCAGGCCGCCGGGCATGGCGTAGTCGGACACCAGGATCTGGCAGTCGTGCTGCTTGAGCATCTCCATCATCTCGGTGGAGTCGCGCGCGGCGCCCACGACGGTGACCGCCTGGCTTTCGCGCAGCGTGCTCTCGATGCCGATGCGAACGGCGGGATGGTCGTCCGCGATCAGGACGCGGAGATTGAATGGCTTCATGGCGGACCTGTGGAACGCAGAGGGGTCGGACCTGCGCGCGCCGCGTGCAGGAAGGGCTGCTGTCGAACGCCCAGCCCCCGGCGTCGGGGACGTCTGAAAAAGGGGCCGGTGGCGGGTGCCTCGGGCGGTGCCAGCAGGGGATGACTGGACTTTAGGAGGACGTCGGTCCTGCGTTAAGCGGCCTGATCCGATAGCGGGCCGCCAATGCATAGGACCCGTCCTAATTTGTAAGACGCGGGGTGCCCGGGGCTAGGACCCGCACCTTTTCCGGATCAGATCGGGTCCGAAAACGGGTTCGGACCCGGGCGGCTTCAGGCCGCGGCCGCGCCCTCGGGCGCCCGGCGTGCGAGCGCGGC